>NZ_CP015381.1:1585000-1903933 GCF_001854245.1 Desulfococcus multivorans
AGATGTCGGGGGTCCCTGATCTGGGTGTATAGCTTGCCGTCGGAAAAGGTTCCGGCGCCGCCTTCCCCGAACTGGACGTTGGATTCCGGATTGAAAACGCGTTTCCGCCAAAATCTGAAGGTGTCCGTGGTACGCTCCCGCACCGTCTTTCCCCGCTCCAACAGGATGGGGCGAAAGCCCATCTGGGCGAGGAGCAGGCCGGCGAACAGGCCGCATGGCCCGGTGCCGACCACCACCGGTCTCTCCCTCAAGGGAGACCGGACACGAGCGATAAAACGGTATAGGGTGTCCGGTGCCCGACTGACGTTGGGATCCCCGGCAAGGCGTGCCAGGATTTCGTCTTCCTTCGGGCTGTTGACGTCAAGGGTGTAGATAAAGGTGATGCGGTTTTGCCGCCGGGCGTCGATGCTTCTCCGAAAGATGGTGTATCCCTCAAGGTGCTGGGTGCGTATGTCCAACCTCGTGAGGATGGCGTCCCGGAGCATACTCTCGGAATGGTTGATGGGAAGCCGCACTTGAGTAATGCGCAACATGCTGGTTTTTCCTATGCCGGCCTGGGTTCAGACGCCGGCGATAAAGCCGTACAACACTGCAGCGGTGATGGGGCGCGCAGAGGGGCGGCGTTCGTCTCATTCCATGTCGAATTCTTTGATGTCGAACCAGTAGCCGGTGCGGCTGACGAAGTCGAGTTCCGCCTGTACGATCTCGATGTGCTCATTTTCGATCTCCAAAAACCGTGAGAACATGGGCCGGGTATCATCCGTCATTTCATCGACCATCCTGCGATAGAACCGGCTGGTTTCCACCTCAACGGCCAGGGCCTTGGCAAGCATCCGTTTTTCATCGGTCCGATCCTCCTTGGACAGGGTCTCCTTCAGCACCGCCATCTCTTCCCGGATCACCCTTGCAGACGGAACGACGGATTTGAGGTCATCAATCCCGATCATACCGGTTTCGTTCCACTGCGCCAGTTTGTGGTGCAGGTAGTCGAGGTGCCGCTGTTCATCTTCGGCCAGAAGCGAGAAAACGCGAATGCCGGTCGGATCCCGGGTTGATGCCGCTGAATCCTGATATAGGTCCCGAATTTTAGTTTCGTAGACGATGGCCGCCTGTATCGCTTCAGTCGGTGTCATGGCATCTCCTTCGATGTCGGGTTAGGTGCCGTTACAGCCAGGTCCTTAACAAACGTATAGGGTTTTAACGGCGTCAGCTCGTTCCTGTTTAGCAGAAACGAATTTCCGGTACAAGCTTCTCTCGCTTTGCATTAAATGTCGAGAAGTGAGGATTTGAATTTTCATTGACCTGCCCCAGAGCGTAATGGTAATGATATAGCGCAATAAGATCAGATTCTTAATTCCGCCCCGGTCAATATCGACACGGATGCCGGGGCCGTCGATGTGTCGTCGCGGACCCGCGGTGGAAATGCGTGAAAAACCCGGACGGAAAGGGCAGGACAGATTTGAGAAGCATGGAGAAAGAGTGCGGCAGGATCAGCTTATGGACGGCGTCGACGGCATGGCTATATTTCAGGGTATCTCAGAAATCCTTCAGGCCGTTAGTCCGGCCGATTTTTAAGCAGCTTTTCGGTCTGTTTTTCCTTGGGACGATCATATTGACGATGGTGGCGCCGCGCTCCGGCTTTGCGGCGGAAGATATGGCGGCGCTGACAGCGGCCATGACGGAACATCTCGTATGTTATCCGATCGAACTGTTGGGTCACGAGAAACAGCAGCTGTCGGTGACCGACAAGGACCTCTGTCTGGCTGCCGCGTATCGCCGGACCGGTCTTCGACCCCTTTGGGTCACCCCCAAGGGGCCCGGGCCTGATGCCTCGGTGATCCTGTCTTTTCTCGTTCAGGCTGAAACAGAGGGGCTCGATCCGGGAAATTATGAGATTGACCAGATCTCATCGCTTTTCGCCGAACGCGACCCCAGAATGCTCGCTCGACTCGATACCTTGTTGACTTTTAATTTGATCAAATACATTCACGATGTCAGCTGGGGGCGCATCAAATCGCTTGACGCCGGAATCCTCCCGAATTCCGGGTCGTGTGACGGCGATATCGAAACTGCGACGAAAATGGAACAGATTCTCTCGGTTCCCGATCTGGGCGCCTATCTTGCCGCGTTGCCTCCGTCCCACCGATACTACCGCCAGCTGAAGACGGCACTGAAAACCTACCGCGCACTGGAGGCGGCAGGGGGCTGGCCTGCCATCCCACCCGGGCCGACCATCCGGCCGGGTGATCATGACGATCGGATGCCTGACATTTTTCGCCGTTTATCGGTAACGGGGGATCTGGATACAGGGTTTCAGCCCACTATGTATTACGAGCCCGCTTTGAAAAGCGCGATCTTGCGGTTTCAACGCCGACACGGCCTGACACCCGACGGCGTGATCGGTAAAAACACCTTCGCCGCTTTGAACATTTCAGTTTCCGATGCCGTCAAGCAGATCATTATCAACATGACGCGCTGGCGCTGGCAGGCGCATACCCTTGGTGAAAAATACGTCCTCGTCAATATCGCTAATTTCGATCTGACGGCGGTTGACGACGGTGTCGAAGTGCTCAGCTTTCCCGTTATCGTGGGAAAATTTCAGCATCAGACTCCCATCTTCAGCGACCGTATCCGCTATGTCGATATCAACCCGTACTGGAACGTCCCGCCAAGCATCGCCAAAAATGAAGAACTGCCAAAGCTCAGACGAGATCCGAATCACTTAAAGAAGCAGCATATACGACTCTTCTCCGGTTGGAGCGCCGAGGCTCACGAGATTGATTCCCGCACCGTCGATTGGCGCAATATGAGCCCCCAACGTATGGCGGGATTCAGGCTTCGTCAGGATCCCGGCCCTTGGAATGCCCTGGGCCGGATCAAATTTGTTTTTCCCAACCCATACGATGTCTACCTTCACGACACCCCCACCCAGAATCTGTTTACGCGGACCCAGAGAGATTTCAGTCATGGTTGCATACGCGTGAGCGATCCCATGGGGCTGGCCGCATTCCTGTTAACATCCGAGACGAGCGTCTTGACCAGAGAGGCGGTTCGCAGGATCGTTGAAAAACGAAAACGCACCGTCATTCGACTTCCGGAGCCGGTGCCCGTCCATATCACCTACCAGACTTCCTGGGTTGACAAAAACGGTATAATATATTTTAATAAAGACATCTACGGTCGTGACGACAAGCTCAGGCGTGCCATGTTCGCCGAATAGCCTGCTCCCCGGCCGCATAGACATCGGGTCGGCCATTGTGTTCCTACCAGCAGTATCGAAATGGCTATCGTCGTCAATTGAAACTCCAAAGAAAACGAAACAAAGGCAATCTCAAATGGTTAACATCAGTCGCCGGCGTTTCCTTGCCGTCTCTGCTCAGGCCGCAGCCGGAATACTCATCTGCCCACCGATGGAGTGTTGGGCGAGGGCGCCCAGAAAATTTCGGCTTTCATTTTTTCACACCCACACGGAAGAATGTTTAAAGATCGTTCATACCCCGGGACGATGTTCCCGATCGGTGGAGAAAAAAATCAGAGGGTTTCTTCGAGACTTTCGGACGGGAGACACCCATCCCATCGATCCCGGCCTCCTGGACATGCTTTGTAAAATTCAGGCGGCTACCGGAAGCCGAGGCACCATCGAAATCGTTTCGGGTTACCGATCGCCACAAACCAACCACCGTTTGCGCCAAAGCACCCGGGGCGTTGCCAAGAAAAGCTTTCACATGAAAGGTCGGGCCATTGATATCCGCATAGCGGATCTCTCCACCAGAAGACTCCGGGATACGGCGACTTCGCTGCGAAGCGGCGGAGTAGGCTATTATGCCAAGTCGGATTTCGTCCATTTGGACACCGGCGTATTCAGAACCTGGTAATGGGAATTTCTGTTGAGAGATCCCCAGGCACATCAGGGGGGTACAGATCAACGGATCGAGCATCATTTATCCGGTCGTAAGCGTTTTTTGTGCATAATTGGCCAACCCCCACAGATTGGCCTCCGGCTTTCGGATGAGCATTACCGGTATGCTTGAAACGTATCCGGAAAGGCGGCCTTTGGCCTTGAAAGACAGGACGAAGGCCGCCCTGGTCAAAAACGGACGGATTTTCGGGGCAATGCCGCCACCGATGTAGATGCCGCCTCCGGCCCCATACCGCATTGCCAGATTCCCGGCCTCGGCGCCTAGAATGGATACGAAAATTTCGACGGTTCTGACGGTGATTGCCGTTGCATCGGTACCGGATAGGGCATTCCGTGCAATTATCGCGGCAGGGTCCTCTGCTGTTTCGATTCGCTTTTTCAACCATGACGGTTCAAAACAGATGCGTTTGTCTGCGAGGTACCGGTAGATGTTGCAGATGCCGGGACCTGAGCAGACCCGTTCATAGCTGACGTGGTTCCCGCGTTTCAGGAGGAAGTCCAGAAGGCCGATCTCCATGGCATTGGTAGGGGCAAAATCAGCGTGCCCGCCTTCGGAGGGGAAGACCTGAAAACCGTTTTCAGAAGGCACCAGGAACGATTCTCCCAATCCGGTTCCCGGTGCGATGAGGGCTGCGGGAGATCGAAGGCAGCGCTTTCCGGAATGGATGATCTCGATGTCGTTTTCCCCCAACACCTCTATGGCATAGCCCAGGGCCTCGACGTCGTTGATAATCCTGACCTCGGAAAACCCTATGGCTGTTTTAAGCTTTTTGGCATTGATGGTCCAGGTCAGG
Source organism: Desulfococcus multivorans (assembly GCF_001854245.1). Lineage (GTDB taxonomy): Bacteria > Desulfobacterota > Desulfobacteria > Desulfobacterales > Desulfococcaceae > Desulfococcus > Desulfococcus multivorans. Next base: position 1,589,714 of record NZ_CP015381.1, read on the forward strand.
TTGGTAGCGCCGGCAGAATCTTCAGTCACCGGCCCCGCAACGCCGATGACGACGGCTTTGGGAAGAATTCCCAGCGAACTCCGGTAGTTTTGGATGATCTTATCAATTCCGGGATAGACCCGGCTCTCATAGATTTTGATGCCTTGCGGGAAGATATTTCCGTTCGGACCATTGCAAACGGCCAGTCGGGTGTGGGTACCGCCCACATCGATCAACAGAGCGCCGCCATCGTTCCCATCCATTGATTCAGCTGTCCTTACGATGACATTGCCGGTATATGTGAACTCAGCGCTGATCTATGTGATATCGCCATGGTAAATGTGCCTTGCTGTCGGTTGTATCAGCCGGAATCCCCAACAGTCGATCCGATACCCCGGTATTGATTCTGACTGCAGAGAAACGCAGACGCTGTTCCGGGCTTGAAAGTGAGTCGTGTTTTTCGGGAAGGACGGGAGATGCGCCCATACGTGAATTAAGCCGGGTATGCGTATTTCGTGCTGCCGATTATGGGCTTGCATATCCGCTGCCGATGGCTGAAAGCGGCAGATTCAGCTCCAACTCCGGCACCCTGAGGGCGATCCAGGCGGTAAAGGTGTTGCTGTTGGGCCCTGGAAAGACCTTGTAGATCGTTTTCCATGGATAGGCGCGGGCGGCCTCGTCCACGGCGTCGATAAGATCATCGACGCCCGGTCCCCGGTGCTCCCTGAGGATGCGGGGCTTCTCGCCGAACCAGTAACGGTCGGGGACGTCCCGGGCGATCCGCATGACCGGAAGACCACGATATTCCCGCCAACCCACCACGTCGTACACGGTGTATTCGCTTTCGCCGGTTCGTTTGGCGGCGATCCATGTGTGGATGGCGAACCAACCCCGCCAACCCCAGGCGTCGGCACCGTAGACCTGCAGCACCGCTTCACGCGTGAGAGAAGGATCCGGAGCGATCCCCGCCGATTCTCGGCTGGCGGTGCGCCAGTCCTTACCGGAAAAACAGCCCGACAGCATCGATCCCGTCAGCACAACTATTGCGAATGACCTTAAAAGATCCATCTTCTTATATCGCGGGTGCTTCCCTTCCGGTGTTAACGGCCGATAGGGACGGGGTGATGCCCGCATCACCCCCCTGCCGGTACCTGAACGAGCCGGACGGCGATTGAGCCGTAACGGACCTCACCGGACGTCGAAGGTTGTATTCAGAAAAATATAATTACTATAATGGAATAGAATGTCAAGCCGTTACAGGACGAATCCGATTGAGTCGCCTGCCATCGTGTCCGAAGGTTATGTCAACTTAAGCTCAGAGGTACAGTTCGGGCAACGCGTCGCCTTGATGGGAATATCTGTGAAGCAGTTCGGACATTGCTTAGTCGTGGGTTCGGGTGGTGCTTCCTCTTTTTTGACCAGTCGGTTCATCTGCTTGATAACCATGAAGATGGCAAACGCGACGATGAGAAAATCCAGGACGGTGTTGATAAAGACGCCATAATTGATGGCTACGGCTTCCGCATCGGCTGTCTTGTCCTTAAGCGTGACGGCCAGGTTCGAAAAATCGACATTCCCCATGAGCATACCGATGGGCGGCATGATGACGTCGTTCACCAGAGAACTGACAATCTTGCCGAACGCGCCGCCGATGATAATGCCTACGGCCATGTCGACGACATTGCCCCGCATGGCAAATTCCTTGAATTCCTTAATCATTCCCATGTGCTGATCCCTTTCGTTTTGTGTGATTTGATCGTGCCGTTCGAATTTTTGATGCTTATGTCCTGCTTCATTCAGTTACGGAAGCGTTTGATCCCAAGGGGAAGTCCGGTGCTGTGGCCAACGACGCCACCTCAATTCCGGCGCCGATGCCCAACACGAAAAAACCATCTGCCGAATTGAACAATTGGGGTTTCATATCTCATAGTTCATGAGATTCTCCTTTTTAGAGAAAATGTCAATTCATATTTTGATAATTCGGAAAAAAAGGATAGCTGCGGAGGTATCGGCTTTAAGATCGTTCAGGGCCGGGCGATGGATCCGGAGGGCGTCAATGACTTCCGCGGTGCGACGGTGCTGCACAAACAGGTCGACATTATAATGATGAGATTTCAGGACTTGATGTCCGAAGCCGCCGAGTGTCTCGGAAGGTAGATCCGAAATGTCGTTCCCATTCCCGGTTCGCTTTCTACCCGGATAGACCCCTTGTTCTGTTTTACAATACCGTAGATGGTCGGAAGCCCCAGCCCGGTTCCCCGGCCCACCGGTTTCGTAGTGAAAAAGGGTTCGAACAGGTTGTCTATGCTCTCCTGGTCCATGCCGCTGCCGTTGTCGCCTACGGCCAGCATCACGTATGCACCGGGGCGGTGCTCCGGATCCTCGACGCACTGGAGCGGTTCAAAGACACGGGTTCCCGTTTGGATCGTCACCCGGCCGCTCCTTCCGCTCATGGCGTCCCGAGCGTTTACGCACAGGTTGACCAGGATCTGATCGATCTGACCGGGATCGATCCGCAACGGCCAGATCTTTGCAGCGGGCAGCCAGTGCAGGTCGATGTCCTCTCCGATGATCCGGCGCAGCGTTTGGAGCATTCCCTCCACTTTATCGTTCAGGTCAAGCACTCTGGGGGTCACGGGTTGCTTCCGTGCAAAGGCCAGCAGCTGTCGGGTCAGATGGGCGAGACGCTCAGCGGCCTTCTGGATTTCATGCAGACTTTCGAAGAGCGGTTGGCACGGGTCGACCTGCTCCAGGGCAAGCTCGGAATAACCGAGAATCACGCCCAGCATGTTGTTGAAATCATGGGCCACTCCGCCGGCCAGGCGACCCACCGATTCCATCTTTTGAGCCTGAAAAAGTTGGGCCTGGAGTTTAGCGGCTCTCTCCTCGGCTTTTTTGCGGGCTGTGATGTCTTGATTCACCCCGTAGGTTCTGACCGTCTTGCCCTGTGCATTTTTGACGACAAAGAAACGAACGGCGATATGCCCGACGGTTCCGTCGGCATAGAGAATCCGATGCTCGATCCGGCTGTCATGGGAGACTTCAATGGTGTGAAGGGCTTTTCGAATCTGATCGCTCACCACCCAACGGTCCTCCGGATGAACAAATCGCTCGGCATAGTCGCTGGATGACATGGTGTAGCCGCCCATCTGTTCGGCGGTGACGCGATAGATTTTGTAAAAGGCATCGTCAAAAATGAATTGATCAGAAGCGACGTCGTATTCCCAGTATCCCAGGAGAGCCATTTCCACGGCTTGGGAAAGCCTTTCCTGAAGCCTCCGCTGGGTCTCTTCCATCCGCTTGTGCCCGGTGATGTCGCGTGTTACCCCTTGAAGACCGATCGGTTTTCCCTGTTCATCCCGCACGAAGGAGACGTTCACGGCAATCCATATGAGGCCGCCGTCGGCCCGGTAATGCTGCATTTCTATCAGACGGGAGCGGTTTTTATCGCAATTCGGATCGGCTTCCTTTTCCAACTCCTCGGCCAGGGCGGTACGGAGCTGCTTCAGATGTTCGGATGGAATCTTCTCTTCCATGCTTTTTTGAAGGTGGGCCTCTACGGATTCCCCCAGCATTCTTTCCACTGACGGGCTGACATAGGTTGTTTTCAGGTCAAGATCCGAAACCCAGACCACATCGGAGATGTTTTCGGCAATGCGGCGATACCGGGCTTCGCCGGCCTTCAGGGCAGCCAGGTTTTTCCGCTCTTTCTCCTCGATTCTCCGGGCGTGGATTATGGCGGCGCATGCCTGGGTCAAAGGGGTGATGAACTCCGCGACTTCCTCGGTGTAATCGGTTGGGCGGTTGGCCACGCCCACCATGCCGATGATTTCGGCGCCCAAATAAAGTGGAATTCCCAAATAACGGACGATCGGCGGATGGCCTTCGGGAATCCCTTTGTACAGGGGGTCTCGAGAGGCGTTATTGGCCAGGATGGCCCGACCCTTGATAACAGGCGCTCCGGACAGGTTGTCGAGATTGTGAAATTCGAGATTATGGGCTTTCAGCGCTTCATAGAGGCGATGGGACTCGCTGCTCCAGGAAATGTCGGATAACGCCAGACTTTTTTTGTAGGGATTTCCATCGATATCGTACAGCACCTCGTCGAGAAAACCGAAGGCGCTTTCGGTGGCTTGCACCAGGATGTCGAGCATCCGGCCATAGATCTGTTCGGGATCGTGGCCGGAGATGAACAATTCCAGGGTTTGGCGGACGGCAGCCAGTAAATCGTTTTGCCGCTTCAGAGTTTGTTTTGTTGTAAATTTCGACGATGATCTCTTCGGTACGGTTGCATTTATCGGGGTTTTCATATTCCTTCCACATGGCATCAGGCTTCATGAGCCTGACGCGCTGCATGAACCCTGGAAACATGACTTTTTGACCTTTACAGTTTTGGGATCAACCGGAATTTAAATGCGGCTTCTCGATGCAACCTCTTGGGACGAATTTCTTTTCAGGGTTTTTAATCCATAGGGGCAGACAGCCGAACAGATGCCGCAATTGTGCCCGTTGTGATACGCGGGATAGTGCTTCTTTTTCCATTGGTCACAGGCTTGTGCGTCCAATATCGCCGTTCTGGGCAGCCCGGGATGCCATGTTCCGCCTTTCAGGGCCTTTGCAGGACAAGCCTCTACGCAGCGCATGCAACGGCCGCAGAAATTTTTCTCCACGGCAGGTCCGCAGGGCAGGGGGATGTCGCTGAAAACAGTCCCAAGCCGTACCCACGGCCCAAAGGGGCGCGTGATGATCTGGCAATGGCGACCCACCCACCCTATCCCTGCTCTGGTGGCCGCCGTCTTGTGGGGAAAATCCCCCTTGATGTTGATCCGGTCTGTCCGGTCTGAAACCGCCAGGGGTTTGGATCGGAATCCCCTGCTTTTGATTTCGGCCGACAGCGCTTGCGATAGTTCATGGATACGGTTGTTTACCCTGGCATATTCATCGGCGTATGCTGAGTTGGGGCCGTTTTGGATGCCGGCCATGATGCGAGGCGTCATGGGGATCGCCCATGACAACGCAAGGGGAAAACTTTTACCTTGCAAATCAAGGGGCGTGGTAAATCCCCGAAGGTCCGCCGCACCCCACAGGATGATCTTTCGTGTCGCCATCCATTCCGTCAGCCATTTTGGGAAGACGTGTGAACCATCCGACATGAAACAATTCTTTTCATTGCGTGTTGATTCAGGTGCTGTACTCAAGCGATCTTTGCCCCTCTTTTTTCAAGCAGTTCCCTCAGTATCGAGCGATGACAACGGGATTCGTCCTCGCAGTAGCAGCCGATGGAAAAATGGGTCTGATGAGAGAGTGCCGCGAGCAGATCGAGATCCCGCTTCGCTTCGGATGATTTCATTTCAGCGATGAATCTGCGTTTGAACGTCTTCCAGGAAGTTTCGTCCCTGAGAGGCGAGGCCTCTTTCAACAGCGCCTCGCTGGGGGCGAGATTTGGAAACCAGACGTCATAGAAGTTTTTCGAGGCATAGTCCGATTTTTTTACACCCCGTGGGGGGCGCCGAACCGTGCCGATACGCAATCCTTCGTCCTGCCCTCTCGGGCTGCCCAATCTGATAATCCTTATCGTCATTTTGGCTCCACACCGGTTGTTGTTCAGATCCTCTCGCAGTCCGCATCATCCGGTGCAATATCTTTCATCCTCTGCAGCGGACGATACGTATATATAATGCCGCAACTCACCAGAAGACAAGAAGGATGTTGAATCATTGTTTGCCGGCGTTCTGTGAACGGGATTTTTGTTCCCACCCCTGGGATCATCGTGGTAGTGTTTGGCGATAAAAATCTGGGGCCATCGTCCCCGACCGATTGGACAACCTTTAAAACGGGTTTGGTCGGGGGATTCGGGTCTGATCAATGAAAAAAACAGGGGTGCTGGAAAATGAAGCGGATACAGGCTGCCATGCATGAAAATCTCATGATCGCAATGGATGCGTTCCGGAAATTGCCCGGGAAAAAAATGCAGGCTGCGGAAATGCGGATCAGAGAAATTATCTTCCTGAAATATCAGATGGAAGCCATTGCAGACCAAAAGGGATATTCCCAGGCCTGCAGGAATTTCATTCCCATATGCAAAGGGGAGTGCTGCAAATGGCATTTCCCGGGAAACCTGACCCATCTGGATTTCTTTGCCGCAATATTTGATATGTCGGAGGCTGAGCAGGCAACGATGGCGGAATTGATCCTCAACAATCATAAGCACCAGTGTCCTGTGTTACTTGAGACCGGATGTTTTCTGTCATTCGAACGGCGGCCTGTTATCTGTACAAACGCCTATCCCTGTTTTCATGACCAATCGTACTGGAATGCAAAAGAGCGGCAAAATATTCTGTTTAAAAAGGCATTTGATTCTCTTGAAGCTATCGTTCCGTTCCAGAATGACAGGACCGTTGAATGATCATTCAACTGTCGACTTTCATGATGGTGAGCGGATAGATGTGCCGGGAGATTTCCCTTTGCCCTGTAGATCCGAAAGGTAATATTCAACCCTGGATACCCCATCCGTGCCTTTTTAATATGCAGGTTGTTTTCATCTCGGTCTTCGATGGTGAACCGTCCCTGGGAGGCTTTTTGTGATCTTGCCCAGGTACTTTTGGTAACTATTGTAAAAGTGATTCTCTCTTCACCCGTTAATGTTCCGGATCGAGTACGAATTCCTGCCCAACGTTTCAAATCAGCCGCGCGGCTTTTTGTGTCGGCCGATTTTCATGGTCGGATGTTGTGATGTGATCACTCAATGAACTCTCCGATTACACTATGCTTTAATTTGATCTGATGAATAAGGCGGTCGTATTTATGAATTCGAATTACCGCGCGAACAATCATATAGCTGCCAAAAACGATTAAAATAAGATTGAGCGCCCCCAATGGAACAAGAAAATGTAATACGTGTAGAACGTTATAATATTTTGAGGTAGCTATCAGCACGCTCAATACCGACAAAGGCAACGCTAACATAGCTATCCCTGTCCGCATCACGGCTAAAGATGTGCGCTTTTCTGCCAGGATTAGCTGCACCTCATTGATTACTATTGAATCACTGTTGTATGTAGCGTTGGTCAAAACGCATTCCTTTTTAATAGATCTCGTTATCCAACGTCGGGCGTCTCTGATTCAGTGCTACCGCTTCAAACCGTGCGCTCAAAGCGCCCGTTGCATATGGAAATGCCGTGCTGCAGGCCAAACATACCATAGAGACCATTGTCCAGACGTTGATTCTCCACCAGAGCGAACGGGCCGCAGTTCGCCGCCAGGTTGGTCAACAGGCGGGCGATGAATTCGTAAATTTGGCTGCCGAACAAAAACCCGGCAATTCCTCAAGACGGCCAATACGGTTTGAAATGCGCATGATCAGTTGTAACTTGCTCGAGTCGCTTCATCACTCATCGTCGGCGCAACAAGGGGCTTCCAATCAGGGTTTTCCCAGGTCCCAAGATCCGTATGCATATCAAGATATTTTTTCGGTATCGGGTGGGTGCCTACAACGACAGTTAACTGATAGCGTTTTTCGAGAAAGGTTTTGAATGTATTGATGTGGGGACAGGGCGGATAACCCACAACAAGGCCGGTAGCTAAATGAATAACTTCTGCGCCGTTCCTCACCATTTCCTCACCCGCATATTCAATGTTTCCACCAGGACAGCCGTCGCATGATGTAAAACCAACCAACTCGAGTTCCGTGTCCGTGTATCTGCTGAAAGCACCCTCCTTACTTTTCATCGCCCGGAAACATTTACCACCGGCACAGCGGCGATAACGATCGCAAATAATTATTCCGATCTTTGTCTTCGAATTCATCTCATTTCCTTTCGATTTCAACCATTACCTTCGGGGTAGAGGCAACCCTATGTGTGAACCCTGTCAATACGCATCCTCACTGCGACGGCGGCACCCTCCGGGCATACGAACGGATTTCGCCCACGGCCGCCTCCACGGCCCGGACGACCTCGCCCCGCCGCAGGACATCACGCATGGTTTGGATGTCGATGTAGAGGTCCCGGTCCTCGGCCATGTAGGGCACGTAGCGTCGGATGACCCGGTAGGCGGCGTGGGTGCCTCTGCCGCCGGTCATTGGCTGTTTCTTCTGGAGCAGATCGTATGCCTGGGCTGCGCAGAGCAGCTCGATGGCCACGACGTGTTCGACGTTGTCGAGGATTTCCCGGGTCTGCCGCATGGCAATCGATCCCATGCTGACGTGATCCTCCTTGTTGGCCGAGGTGGGGATCGAATCGATGCAGGCCGGGTGGGCCAGTACCTTGTTTTCGGAAACCAGCGCCGCGGCCACATACTGGCCGATCATGTAGCCGGAGTTGAGACCGCCGTGCTCGGTCAAAAAAGCGGGGAGGTCACTGAGCTGAGGGTTGACCAGTCGTTCGATGCGTCGTTCGGAGACGCTTCCCAGTTCCGCGAGACCCATGGACAGATAGTCCGCCGCCATGGCCACCGGCTGGCCGTGGAAATTGCCGCCAAGGCGAATCTCTTCGGTGTCGGCGAAGATCAGGGGGTTGGTGGTGGTGGCATTGATTTCGATGTCGATGACGCGCCTGGCATGGGCCAGCGCGTCCTTGCTCGCCCCGTGAATCTGGGGCGAGCATCTCAGGGTATAGGCGTCCTGGAGCCGCGCACACCCTTTGTGAGAGGCCATGATCTCGCTGTCTGCCGTGAGCCGGAGCATGTTGTCGGCCGTGAGGATCTGGCCCGGGTGGGGGCGCACCTGATGGATGCGGGGATCGAACTCGGAACTGCTCCCCATGAGCACCTCCAGGGTCATGGCGCAGGCGATGTCGGCCATCTTGGAAATGCGGACGGCGTCGTGGACCACCAGGGCGCCCATGCCGGTCATGACCTGGGTACCGTTGATGAGAGCGAGCCCTTCGCCGGCCGCCAGCTTGAGGGGTGGAAGATTGATGGCTGAAAGTGCTGCCGCCCCGGGCATCCGACACCCCTTGAAAACGGCCTCGCCCCGGCCGATGAGCACCAGGCCGAGGTGGGCCGTTGGCGCCAGGTCGCCGGATGCGCCTACCGACCCTTTTTCGGGAATGACCGGAGTAAGCCCTGCGTTGAGGAACGTGATGAGGTAGCGGAGGGTTTCCATCCGGCAACCGGAATAGCCCAGCGAGAGGTCGTGGACCCGAAGGGCCATAATGGCCCGAACCACCTCCTCGGGCAGGGGATCGCCGACGCCCGCGGCGTGACTCATGAGGACATTTTCCTGGAGCTTCCGGGTTTCGGTTTCGGAGATGGAGACGTCGCATAGGGCTCCAAAGCCCGTCGTGATTCCATAGATGACCTTCTTCTCCTTTACCCATCGGGCGATAAGCCGACTCGTCTTTTCGACCCGGCCTTCGCCGACCGGGGATATCGAAACCGGCGCCCGATCCCGGGCTACGGCCACCAGGTCGTCGATGGTGATTTCATCTTTGTCCAGATAGATTTTCGGCATCGACAGCATCCTTTCTCAGATCAGAACCATCGACATCAGAAAACACGCTTCCCGCGCTTGTAGACGGCGGTGATCGGCGAGACGCCGGCATGGTAGGCCAGGATCGTTGGAGAATCTCCATCCAGGAGCAGAAAATCCGCCTGTTTGCCCGGATCAAGACTGCCCACGGAACGGGCCATGCCTATGGCGTAGGCGGCGTTGAGCGTACCTGCCGTCAACGCCTCGAAGGGGGTCATGAACATGTTGACCACTGCTAGGCCTATAACGAAAGGCATTGACTCGGTATAGCTTGACCCGGGGTTGCAGTCGGTGGCCAGGGCCACGGCCAGACCGGCGTCGATCATGTGTCTCGCCCGGGCGTAGGGTTTTCTGAGGCTGTAGGCCGTTGCCGGCAGGAGGACGGCCGTCACTCCGGCCTCGACCATGCGCTGGAGGTTGTCATCGGAGGCCGCCAGGAGATGATCGGCGGAGGCGGCCCCGAGAGCCGCAGCCAATGCCGCTCCCCCCAGATCGTGGACCTCGTCGGCATGAATCCTGACGCCTAGGCCCGCCGTCCGTGCGGCTTCGAGGATTCGTCGTGCCTGGTCAATGGAAAAGACGCCCTTTTCGCAGAAGACGTCGCAGAATCGCGCGATTCCCTGCTCCCGGATCTCGGGGATCATCTCACCCACCACGAGATCCACGAAGGCGTCGGCGCGGTCCCTGTACTCCACCGGAACGGCATGTGCGCCCAGGAAAGTGGGGACGACGTCCAGGGGCATTTCGCGGCCGAGACGGTCGATAACCCGGAGCATTTTGAGTTCGGTTGCGGTGTCTAGCCCGTACCCGCTCTTGATCTCGATGGTGGTGGTGCCGAGACGGAGGGCCGTCTGGACCCGGCGGCGGCTTGCCTCGAAAAGCGCTTCTTCCGAGGCATTCCGGACCGTCTTCACCGACGATAGAATGCCCCCCCCCATGGCCAGGATTTCCATGTAGGGGGTTCCGGCCATGCGCAGCTCGAATTCCGCTTCCCGCAGTTCGGTAAAACACATGTGGGTGTGGGGATCGACGAAGCCGGGGATCATGGTGCGCCCCCGACAGTCGACGACTTCGTCGATCATCCCCATGACGGTCCGACCCCGCACGATGTCCATGTCCCCGACATCAGTGATGAGGCCGTTGCCCACGAGGAGGGCGCCCCGGTCATGGATACGGATTTTCCCCTGATCTTTTCCGGCGGCGGGGATGCCTGCGTCAACAGGCGAGAAGATGCGGGCGTTCTTAAAGAGCTGTGCGGTCATGTGTCGTCGCCCATGGCAGCCAATAGCCGCAGTTCGGTCACCTGATCGAGGTGAAAACCCGCCGCCTGCAGGTAATAGGCCGCGCTTTGGATGAAGGCCCCCGCCGAGACCATGCCCGGGATGTCGGTCAAGGCCACCTCGACCCCCCAGCCGCGGGCTTCCATGCGCACCATCTCGAGAATCCGGTAGAGCGGCACGACAGCCGGGTCCAGTATGGTGAATCGAATCTGGGTCATGTCACGGTCTTCGATGGCCCGGGCGTTTGCCTTGACATGACAGGGCCCCCCGGCATGGACCGTTACGGCTTCGGCGATCTTGACGGCCACGGCGATATCGGCCGTGCGAAGATTGACATGAAAATATAGGGGACGCTTGCCGACGCCGACGGCCGTCGCTCCGGCGGTGGGATGAAGCCTGGGTTCACCTATATCCGGCCGGCGCTTGGGCGCGGAGGCCTCGATTTTCAGGAGATCATACCCGCCCCTCCGGAGATCCGCCGGACATCGTCGTTCATGACGTATGGCCGCTTCGCCGAAAAAATAGACGGGGATCTCCGTCTCATGGAAAAGGCGCCGGCCAAAGTCCCGGGCCAAGGTTGTGCAAGCTTCCATGGAGATGTTCGTTACCGGCGCGAAGGGGATCATGTCTACAGCGCCGATACCCAGGTGCAGACCCGTGTAGGCGTTCATGTCGATGGTTTCCAGGGCGATTCTGGCCGCGGCCATGAGGGCTTCCTGCACGGGTCCGGGTCTGCCCGCCAGGGAAATCGTCAAGTGGTTCTCTTCGCCGTCGGACCGATGGTCCAGGAGGTGACACCCCGGGGTGGTCCGGAATGGGTTCAGGATAGCGTCGATCACATCGTGCCGTCGTCCTTCGCTGAAACAGGGGGTACATTCGATCAACTGGATTGCCATGACGCTTCTCCTTTATCATTTCTCCGCAGCAGGCCTTTGGCGGGAACCCGATCTACCGGGATTTGGGAAACAGGGCGTCCACCGTTTCCGTCACCAATGCATCATCGGTCAGGTACGGAAGGGTAATCTGATCGCCGTTGACATTCTCCTGGTTGTACGCCATGGCCACGGCCATGGCATTGGGGTTTCGTGCCCAATTGCGTCGCGCCACGCCGCCCATGACGTCCCAGGACATGGCCGATCGAATCACGGCGTCCACCCGCTCGCCGCCGTCGAGGACGAGTCCGAACCCGCCGTTGACGGCTTTGCCGATGCCGGTACCGCCACCGTTGTGCAGCGCCACCAGAGACATGCCCCGGGCAGCGTTTCCCGCGAAGCAATGTGTCGCCATGTCGGCGGTGACGTTGCTGCCGTCCCGGATATTGGCCGTCTCCCGGAAGGGGGAGTCTGTTCCCCCCGGATCGTGGTGGTCCCGGCCCACCATGATGGGACCGATCTCACCCGAGCGGACCATGGCGTTGAACCTGAGGGCGATGGCGGTTCGACCGGCGGCGTCCTGATATAGAATGCGGGCCTGGCTTCCCACCACCAACCGGTGTTTTTCGGCGTCGCGAATCCAGGCCCGGTTGTCCCGGTCTTCGGGACGTCGTTCGGGGTCGATGCAGGCCATGGCGGCCTGATCGGTCCGCGCGAGATCTTCGGGATCTCCTGAAAGGCAGACCCAACGAAAAGGGCCGTAACCGTAATCGAAGATAGGACCCATAATATCTTCAAAATAGGAAGGAAAAATGAATCCTTCCCTGGCGTCCCGACCGTTCTTGGCGATCTCGGGAACACCGGCGTCGAAAACCGCTTTGAGAAAAGCGTTGCCGTAGTCGAAAAAATAGGCCCCGCGTGCCGAAAGGATCCGGATGAGTTCGAAATGGCGCCGGAGGCTTCGATCGACCATCTGTCGAAAAAGGCGTCTGTCGGCGGTCAACAGTCGCGTCCGCTCCTCGAAGCTCACGCCCTGGGGACAGTAACCGCCGTCATAAGCCACGTGGCAGGAGGTCTGATCCGAAAGGAGATCCACATGAATGTTTTTGGCGACGATGTACTCCAGCAAATCGACAACGTTTCCATGGTAGGCCAGGGAAAGGGGTGTTCCGGAGCGGGCGGCGGCGGCGGCCTTGATGAATATCTCGTCGGGGTCGGGCGACATCTCGTCGACCCACCCCTGATCCATCCGAGTGCGGATTCGTGACGCGTCCACTTCGGCGATGACCGAAACGGCACCGGCGATGGCGGCGGCCTTGGGCTGGGCGCCGCTCATGCCCCCCAATCCCGAGGAGACGAACAGGAGTCCCCTGAGATTTTGGTCGGCTGCCACTCCGCACATTTTGCGTCCGGCGTTGAGGAGGGTGTTGTAGGTGCCGTGGACAATGCCCTGGGGGCCGATGTACATCCATCCTCCGGCAGTCATCTGGCCGTAGGAGGAGACCCCCATCTGGGCCGCGATCTCCCAGTCGTCGGGGTTGTCATAGAGCCCGACCATAAGGCCGTTGGTAATGATGACCCGGGGCGCCTCCGGTCCGGACTTGAATAGTCCCAGCGGATGCCCTGACTGTACTACCAGGGTCTGGGCTTCGGTCAGTTCCTCAAGATAGCGTTTGATGAGCCGGTATTGCATCCAGTTCTGGCAAACGCTGCCGGTTTCACCGTAGGTGACCAATTCGTAGGGGTAGAGGGCCACGTCACTATCGAGGTTGTTGTCGATCATGAGTTGGAAAGCCTTGCCCGCCAGGCAGTTGCCTCGGTAGGTGTTCACCGGTCGGGCGGTGATGGGCTCCCGGGGCCGAAAACGATACCCGTAGATCCGGCCCCGCGTTCTCAGTTCGTTCAGGAACTCGGGGGCCAGGACGGCGTGATGGGTCCCGGGAATATAGCGGAGGGCGTTTTTAAGAGCGATTTCCGTCTGAGCGCGAGAAAGGCGGAATCCTCTGTCGGGGGCCCGCCGGATATCCGGCGCAAAGGGCGGCATCGGGGGCAACGCGCTTTCGATCCGGATTCTCATGGCTTCGGATATCTGACGATGGGTCAACATGGCGATTCTCCCTCCTGTCTGAAATCCCCGGGGTGGCTGCGGGCCTCTGCCGAACGGCCATGTTACGGCCCAGGATAGTGGGGACGGCGTGCGGGACTTGTATATACATTACCTGTCTCGTAGAACAGATCCGTAATCTTGTCAAGCAGGTCCCGCCGATCCCCTCATCGGTGCCGCGGCATGACGGTTTTCACGGCCGGAGAGCCATCCTCGATGCCGGCTTTTGTACCGATTTCCCGGCTCTCCGGAAGCCCTCGGGGATAGAGCCCCGTGGGGAGACGATATTGTATTTCAGGCATTGTCCGGGATGTGCCCGAAGCGGTCTTGAGCCATTTCTTTGATGAGGGGAAGCAGATCCAGCTCCGCCAGGTATTTTCCCTTTATTCTGCCGTAACGATCGTCCAGATGCGGCCGTAATTGCTTGGGACGGTCAGCCACACCACCTGTTTTTGGGCGATATTGGCCAGGTTGTCCTCGCCGTGCAGTTCCTCGATGTAGTCGCCTGCAAACGGAAAACTGAAGGAAACCCGCTGCTCCTGGTCACCGAAGTTGAGCGCTACAAGGCTGAATTGTGCCTCCCAGCACCGGGCGAAGAGCATCACCCCCTTGCTCTGGTATCGATTGAAATGGTTGTAGAAGTAATGTTCCCCGCAGCGCATCTGTATCCGGTTTCGCCGGATTCTGATCAGCTTGCGCACCAGCGAAATGACGCGTTTTCCGATGGGATCGTAGAAATAGTCCCACCGCACCGGCCGGAACATGAGGATGCGTCCCCATCCATGTTCGGGAACGGCGTAGTTCTCCGCAAACTCCTGTCCCTGCCAGATCATGGGGATGCCCTTGGCGGTCATCAGGCCGATGAGATAGGGTTGGGTTTTGAACCAGAGACCTCGATCTCCCTCGCTCAGGAGATCGCTGCGATCACGGTTAAGGATGCCGAAGTTGCAGACGAACCGCGAGTGATCATGATTTTCGATATACTGAAGGGCTGATTTGGCGAGGGAATCTCCGCCGGACGTTACCTCGGTCGGATACTGGAAAAGGCCGAACCGAAGCCCGAGGCTTTCGAGGTCGGAAGGGTTCCCAAGCGTCGCCCGCCTTGCCGCTTCCAGGGTCTCGTTCTGCCAGGTGCAGGTGGAGTAGGATGTCTCGAGAATCTCCCTGGGCGCTTCAAGCTGTTCGGCACACTGGATGAGCCGGATCCCCTCGTCGCCGGCAAAGCGTCGCCAGTGTCCCCCTTCGGCCGTTTTCGCCTTCAGGTGCTGGAAGGTGTGATAGACGAGAGCGGCATAACCTTGTCCCATGGGGCCGTCCCAGTAATTGGGAACGCAATCGTATCGGAAACCGTCGATATGATAGCAGTCGAGCCAGTGATGGTTGACGGTAAAAAAGAAATTCCGTGTAAAGGCATGCCGAAAGTCCGTGCTTTCGCCAAAATAGTTCTTGGCGAAGGATCCCATGAAGGGGTTTTCATTGAAACCCAATCGGCGATAGAGGTAGCTGTAAGGAAAGCTTTCGCTGGTATGGCCGTAGACGGCGTCCAGGATGACGGCGATGCCCCGCTGATGAGCGGCATCGATAAGCCGCTGAAAGTTTTTGCGGTTGCCGAATCGCTCGTCCACGCCAAAATAGCCGATGGGCAGAAATCCCCAGTCCACGGTGTTGGCCGTGTTGGATACGGGCATGATCTCGATGCCGTTGATGCCAAGGTCCGCCAGATAATCGAGACGATCGATGGTGCGGTCGATGTCTCCGCCGAATTCGCTGATCATCAACTCGTAGAGCACCAGATCGGACAGGATGGGGACCGTCCAATGCGTTTCGGCTTCGCTCCACTGATAAGGGACATACCCGATCGTTATAGCCGACAGTTTCCCGACCCCGAATTCCCGGGCGAAAGGATCAATGATCCAGTCCACGTCGCCTGAGATATCGGGATGTTCAAGCAGGTACCGATAGACGTATTTACCGGGCTCTCCCCACCGGGAGGCTGCGTGAGCTTTGGGGCGGGCACCGATATCGACCTCGGCCCGCCAGATATCGCCGTAGTCCGGGTCTTCGCCATGGGTCATCTCAAACCTCTCAGGGGCGATTTCCTGGAGGAACTGGTCGTGTTCATGGATGATCTTGACCCACATGCGATAGCCGGAATCGGCTGAAATCCAGGGCATCAGGATGCTGAAGTTGACGACACGGGGGGACGTTTCCCGGGGACCCAGCCGGTGAAGCGGCAGAAGCGTCATCTGTTCCGTCATTTGCGTAGCCTCTCATGTTGGACAGACCGTCTGAGATAACGTGGGGTGTGGTGAGATGAAACGCCGAACACGTGCGAGCCCAACTAAAAATTCCGCATGTTTTTTGGTAGTCGATTGTGGTCGAGCCAGGTTCGGTCTGAGTTATAGCGGTAAAAATAAGCTTCTTCCGCTTTCTTTTCAAGAAAAACCTCAAATCTTTTTTTGCCGGGTGGTATGGTGAAACACCTGTTGGTTGACAGGCCGCAGGGGGCAGGGTAGATATAGGAAGCGCCGGTCGGGGGAAAAGACCGGCAATTGATGGACTGATCGGGACGCAACGGATGAAGATCGCTTATTTTGACTGTTTTGCGGGTGCCGCCGGGAATATGATCCTGGGTGCCCTCCTGGACGCGGGTCTTGACGTCGGGCGCCTTACCGGCGAGTTGGAAAAATTGGGCCTCAAGGGATACGATCTCAGGGTCTTTTCCGCCATTCGACGCGGGATTGGTGGGACGTTCGTCAATGTCGCGGTGGACGAAGCCGTCCACCGTCATCAGCACCGGCGGCTGCCCGGGATTCGGGCAATGATCGAGAAAAGCAGCCTGAAGCCTGCCGTCAAGGCGAGGAGTCTTGCGGTGTTTGAACGTCTGGCCGATGCTGAAGCGACAGTACATCGAATAGCCAGGGACGAGGTTCATTTTCACGAGGTGGGTGCCGTGGACGCGGTGGTCGACGTCGTAGGCGGTGTCGCCGGACTGGACCTACTCGGTGTCGAGGCGGTCTATTGTTCGGCGCTTCATGTCGGGGGCGGTACTGTGGCGAGCGCCCACGGCATCCTGCCGGTGCCGGCCCCGGCCACCGCCGAGTTGCTCAGGGGGGTTCCTGTTTATGATCAGGGGATTCGGAGCGAACTCCTCACACCCACGGGGGCCGCCATTCTCACCACCCTCGCCTCGGGGTTCGGACCCATGCCGGCCATGCGGACGGCATCCGTGGGCTACGGTGCCGGCACGGCCGACCTCGAAATTCCCAATCTGCTGCGTGTTCAAATCGGCGACACCGAGGACGACGCTGCCGGCTATCGGACCGAGCAGGTGGCGGTGATGGAGACCGTCGTGGACGACATGGATCCCCAGATCTGGGGTCATGTGGTTCAACGGCTGTTCGATATGGGGGCTCTGGACGTGTTTTTGTCGCCTGTCCAGATGAAAAAGCACCGTCCGGGCACGCTTGCGACCGTCGTTTGCCGGCCGGAGCACGTGCGGATTTTCGCAGACGTACTGATGCGCGAGACCACCAGTATCGGCGTTCGATGGCGGACCGAGGACCGAATTACGGCACGCAGAGTCGTCGTCTCCTGCGACACGCCGTTGGGGACGGTCCGCTGCAAGTTCGCCTTTCGGGAAGACGAGATCATCAATGTCAAGCCCGAGTATGACGATTGCCGTCGGATTGCCTGTGAAACGAATCTCCCCTTGAAAACCGTTATGGAAACTGCGAAACGCTTCGCCTTCATACGGAAACGAGAGACCGGCAGTGATGCCGAGGGGGCTATTTGAAGGTCTTGTTTTCCTGCTCCGTCGTCCGGATGAAGGTGGTCCGCTTGGCCAGTTCCTTGAGCTTGGCTGCCCCGACGTAGGTGCAGGTCGAACGGATACCCCCAAGGATGTCCTGGACCGTACCCTCAACGCTTCCCCGGTAAGGTACGATAACGGTTTTTCCCTCGGAAGCCCGGTATTCGGCAACACCACCGTTGTATTTTTCCATGGCCGTGCTTGAACTCATTCCGTAGAACTCGACGCATCGCTCGCCGCCAAGTTCGAGAATCTCCCCACCGCATTCGTCGTGTCCGGCGAACATTCCCCCCAGCATGACGAAGTCGGCTCCGGCCCCGAATGCCTTGGCCACGTCGCCGGGGCAGGTGCAGCCGCCGTCTGCGATGATGAGGCCCTTGAGGCCGTGCGCCGCATCGGCGCATTCGATGATGGCCGAGAGTTGGGGGTATCCGACGCCCGTCTTTACCCGGGTGGTGCAGACCGATCCCGGCCCGATACCCACCTTGATCATGTCGGCCCCGGCCAGGATCAGCTCCTCCACCATCTCCCCCGTGACGACGTTTCCGGCGGCGATGAGCTTTTCAGGAAACGTCTCCCTGATTTTCTTGACATAATCCACGAAAAACTCGGTGTAGCCATTGGCCACGTCGATACAGATGAACGAAAGTTTGGGGCTGCGCCGAATAATATCCTTGAGTTTGATGAAGTCTTCATCCGAGGCGCCGGCACTCACCATGATGTGATCATAGATGGAAGGTGCCCTGGTTTCGAGGAAACGCTGCCAGTCGTCCGGGGAATAGTGTTTGTGGACGGCCGTGAGCAGGCCGTACCGGGCCAATTCGTCGGTCATGGCAAAGGTGCCCACGGTGTCCATGTTGGCGGCGATGACCGGGATACCGGTCCAGGTCTTCTGGGTGTGACGAAACACGTAGGTTCGGTTGAGATCCACCTGAGCGCGACTTTTGAGGGTGGAGCGTTTGGGGCGGATCATGACATCCTTGAATCCGAGCTTCACTTCATATTCGATGCGCATGGATATGTTCCTTGGATGAGAAGCTGTTGACAAGACCTAACGGGGCCACAATTTGTCGGGGATCTGAACGAAGGGGTCGAAAGGTTTTTTAAACCCAACCATTGGCCTTCTGTTGGTGCGATGGATCCTTAAAGGCCCTTTTATTCCATACAGGTAAAACCAGCTCGAATGCAATGCGGTTTTTTAAAAAATTCGATTTGCTCTGATGCGATCGGCTGAAGGCGATCCCATAATGAATTTGACATCGCGGAATTATCCATTATAAATAAAGACATATTTCCAATCAGCCCTTGCGGTCGCCGGCAACGGTAAGGAAAAATATTCCATCAATATTCCGAGAGGAGGATCCATGAAAGCACGGTTGACCATTCTGTGCGAAAATTCGATCGGCGTACCGCTTGGCGTCATCGGTGAGCACGGTTTTTCCTGCCATGTGGAGACGGATAGCGGCGAGTACTTGTTTGATACCGGTCAGGGCTTTGGAATTCTATCGAATGCTCTGGCCCTTGGCAAGGACCTGAGAAAGATCGCGGCAGTCATGATCAGCCATGGCCACTATGACCACACCGGCGGGCTGCCGGCGGTCCTGAAGATGCGGGGCGATGTTCCGGTCCACGGACATCCGGGCATCTTTGTTGAGCGATTTTACAGCGTAGGCGGCAAGCGGCGGGACATCGGCATTCCTTACCGACGAAGCTGGCTGGAATCCCTGGGTGCTGATTTTCGTCTCGCTACCGATATGACCGAGGTGGGGCCGGGTGTTTATCTGACGGGAGAAATTCCTCGGAAGACATCTTTCGAGAAAGGGGATCCCCACATGTTCGCTCGTACGGCCGACGGGCGGACGTTGGATCCCGACCCGATTCCGGACGATCTGTCGATGATTGTCGATTCGGACGCGGGCCTCATTCTGGTATTGGGATGCGCCCATGCCGGTATGGTCAATATCATCGAACATGTCATGGCCGAAACCGGCCGGGACCGGATCTATGCCGTCATCGGCGGCACCCATTTAGCGTTCGCAGGCGATGCACAGTTTGAGGAAACCGTCAGGGCCATCGACCGATACCGTATCGACAAAGTGGGGGTTTCTCATTGTACCGGCCTGGAGAGGGCTTCTCAACTCCATGCCCGACTGAAGGAGCGATTTTTTTTCGGTTGTGTCGGATCGGTGTTGGACGGTTGATATTTTCGATGAGTTGGACGGCTCGGCGAAACGAGAAAAGTCCTGATCGGATGCGCCAGTTAAACGTTGACATCCCCGTTCGTTTTGGAGAGCATGCATCTCGGTCTGCAAACACCGACGGGACATCCGGGAATCGGATCGACAGGAGACGACATGATTATTGAATTCAAGGGAAAACGCCCCAGAATCGGAAAGAATGTGTTCATCGCGCCGAACGCGGTGGTGATCGGCGACGTCGAGATCGGAGACGGATCGAGCATTTGGTTCAATACGGTCATCCGGGGGGATTCGGACATCATCCGGATCGGCCGAAGCACGAACATCCAGGACAATTGTACCGTCCATATCGACGAAGGGAAGCCCACGATCATCGGCGATAACGTGACCGTGGGTCATAACACCGTGGTGCATGGCTGCATCGTCGAGGATCTTTGTCTCATCGGCATCCATTCGACCGTTTTGAGCGGTGCCCACATCAAACGAGGTTCCATCATCGCGTCCAACGCGTTGGTCATGGAGGGAAAGACGGTGGGACCTTTTCACCTGGTGGCGGGCGTGCCGGCCACCCTCAAGAAAACGCTCCCCGAGACGATTCTCGATGTCTTGAAGGCGTCTGCGGAGCTCTATCGCAATAAAGTCCGCGATTTTCAGGCGGCGAAGATTGTCGAAAAATAGTTATTCAGGAAAGAGGACATGAAAGATGCACGAACTGATCAACGAAAGCGGATGGGTGTGGGTGTTTGTTCAAGATCCCGGCAATGATGAGCGGTATGTCGGTCAACACTATCAGGAAGACGATATATCATTCATTCCGGCGTTTATCGAGAAGGAGGAGGCGCTCAAGTGCTATAGTCGGATGAAACTGGAGAAAGGCCGAAAATACGAAGCCCAGGCAGTTCACTACGACGACCTGATCCGGGAGGCGGCCGCCAACGGTTTTGTGGTGTTTCTCCTCAACGGTCAAGGTGAGATCATAGACAAGATTCTGACCTGAAAGCATGAAACGCCGCCGGTTCTTCCGGAAACGGGCGGCGTTTTTATCATCATAAGCGCCTTGCGACCCCCGTCATCGGTTACGGCGGGGCTTTGGAGATTTCAGGCTCAGTTCTCCTCGACGGTGATCGCATCCACTTCGCAAACCTCGACGCAACTTTCGCAACCGATACACTCCTCAGCATTTACAGGGACGGATTTGCCGTCCTGCATTTCGAAGACCTCCACGGGACAGACGTCTACGCATTCTTCACATCCGACACATTTCGTTTCATCTACGGTGGGGGTAAAAGCCATTTTTTTGTCCTTTCAAATCGGATTTCCATGGCCTCGACAAAAAGACGCCATGGAGATCCGGAAGGCAGTGCATGAGCACTGAATCGATATTTTGGATAACGACGGTATCTGACACGGATATTTTCCCCGAAGGATAAACAGGGTCACCAGATCTATGATACCTATATGGACGTTGGGCGGTAGGCTGAGGCAGGGAATGATTGTGCAATAACCGTCTACCATTTGGAAAAAATAACAATATGCCGGCGTTCGTTCAGGCCTCCCCGATGCTGAATTGTTTGTCGGGGAGGCCCACCGGTTACCTGGGGACGGCGCTGTTAGTCTTCGACCAACTCAATGGCGTCCGCTTCACAGACCTCGACACAGCTTTCGCACATGACGCATTCATCCGGGTTGACCACTTTGGATTTGTTGTTCTCCATCTCGAACACGTCCTGAGGACAATTATCCACACATTCTTCACAGCCAACACATTTTTCTTCGTCAACGACAGGGTAGCCCATTCTTGTATCTCCTTTTAGGGTTGATTAACGATCCGAATTTTTTATATTCATCGGAACTTATTGGATATTTCACTTTGGCTGCCAATCCGTCATCCGGTTTTGGCCGCCGAAAGTGCCTTATACCAATTGTGGGATCGAGTCAAGCCTTCATCACCATTTTTCAGACACCGTTAATGGTGTGCTATTGTAAAATTCTGTATTAATACTAAAATGATTAAATATCAAAAATATTTTTCAACCCGTCCCTGAAAGAAAGCGCCAACTCCGACGATACGTTATGATCAAATATCTCGCCGTCAGGGGTCATGCCGCGGATGCGGCTGTCATGGAAAAAAGCGGCAAGCAAAGCCCTCCCAAGGCGGTTGCGAGACCCGTGTGGATCGAGACCGGATTCCCGGAGAGGCCTTGCCTGAGGCAGGCGCTCACCTGAATTCAGGAGCAAACGCATGAAGCCGAGAATTCGTCCCAGGCGAAGCAAGGTGACCGACTCCCGCCGGGTGGTCTTGAGGGAAAGCGGAAGCGCAGTGGATCGCATGAGGGAAAATCGTTTCGGAAGAAGGCCGTCATTCGAGAGTTTCGCGTAGTCGGCGCTCCCGGGCGCGGGATAGTAAACCGAAATTCCGGCGAGGACGTCGAGGTCGGCCAGATAGAGAAGATCCCGGAGGGAATCCTGCGCTGATTGGTCGGGAGCTCCCACGATAATGTAACAGACGACGTTCAACCCCTCCTCCCGGGCTGCCGAAACGGCCGCTTCCGTCGCTTTTTTAACATCCGGGCGCCTGAATCGCCGGAGTTGCCCCGGTGCGGTCGTCCCCAGGGAGAGGTTCAGCGTACGGAAGCCCGCGAGTTTCATGGCGCGGATCATCGTCGCATCCAGGGATGGGGCAAAAAGCCCGTTCATGGCTCTCAGCTCCAAATCGAGACCCTGAAACCGCCGTGCCGTGTCGTCGAGAAGCGCCAGAAACCCGTCGCGATCCAGTGAAAGGTTTTCATCTTCGAAGTCGATGAACCTTGCCCCATAACGGGTGACGGCCGTCTCCATCTCGCGGATCACCTGCGCCTTGGATCGTACCCGATAGCGGACGGCACCTCCGCCTACGGCACAATAGCTGCAGTTCATGGGACAGCCTCGGCTCGTCATGACCACCGCGGCGCCCTTATGGTTTCGCCGATAGTAGGCATGCCGGATCAGGTCCAAAGCGGGGAGGGGATGGGCGTCCAGGTTTTCCAGCTCGACAGGGGGGCTCACGGCGAGGGTACGATCGGGCTTTCGAAAGACAATGCCGGGAACCGCCGAGACATTTCTGCCCTTTCTCAGGGCGCAGGCCAAAAGGGTCATGGCTGTCTCGCCTTCTCCCCGGATGACAAAGTCGACGGCATCTTCGGCCATGACCGTCTCGGGAAGGACCGTTGGATGGTGACCGCCCATGACAATGCGGCACCGGGGATGAAAGGCCTTGACGGTTCGAGCCGTTTCCAGGGCCTCGTCGCTGTACGCGGTGAACAGCGAGGAAATGCCCACCAGAAATGCTCCGGAGTCACGGGCCGTTTTTCCGATATGCGCATAGCTGTAGCCAAAATGTTTGAAGGTATGGAAGAGACCGAAGGGCGAGATGTCGATTTTGCCGTAGAATCTTCTCAGATAGTCCATCTCGGAGGGTAGTGCGATCTCCCGGGATTTGCCGACGGCCAGGGCGTCCATAATGTCGACGGTGAATCCGTTTTTCAGCAGTTCGGCGGCGATACAGGCCAGACCGTAAGGAATGGTCCGTTTTTCAGTGAGGTAGAAATCCCGGATGGGGGGCTGGATCAGCAGGATGTCGGCCATGGCGTGTCGACCGGGTTTTGCGGGCAAGGGGCGCTCATATGATCACATCACCGCGATCATGCTTCGCCGCTCATGATGCGGTTGACATTCATGCTGTCATAGGACCTGAAAATAAGGCCCTCCCGGTATCGCTTTTCTTCGGGAAAGGCTTCCGGGCTCATGTCCGACAGGCGTCGGGTTGCATCATCCTTTGAGGGAACGGCATCGAGCCCCTGGGCGATCCTTTTTCCGGAAAGGGTCTCGATCACCAGGGCGGTCTTTCCGTCTGACACCACGGCATAGGGTGAGGGGAATGGGGTCAGAAGTCTCGCTGCGGCAACAATCTCCCGTTCCCGCGACCCTAGTGAGCCCGGGGCGCATTTGATACACATCAAAATTCTTCCGGCAATGCGGACCACGATATCGATTTTGGAACGATAGATTTCGCCTGCGATATCGACCTCGAGGGGAAGGTCCACGGTGATGTCGGTTGGGAAAAACCCCTTCTCTTCGACCAGAAAGCGTTCAACGGCCTGACGATTTTCCTCGGCCCCGATGTTGGGTACGGTTCTGCCGGTGATGAAATCCACGAGGGTTTCCGTTTGAGGGTGAGGGACCATGGCGTGTTCCTCCATAATGCTGCCGTCATATCGATAGGTTTAAAGGAATGCAGAATACCGTTTTCGGTAAGCCGGGCGTCAGTCCATCAGGGATTTCCCCGTCATGGCTTCAGGCTTGTCGATGCCCATAATATTCAGCATCGTTGGAGCGATATCACCAAGCTTGCCCTCCCGAAGCCGAATGGTCTTCCGGCGTTCGTCCACCAGGATGAGACGAACCGGGTTGACGGTATGAGCGGTGTAGGGATTTCCGTCGTCGCCGATCATCTTTTCGGCATTGCCGTGGTCGGCCGTGATGATGACGGCACCGTCCTGAGCCAGGACTTCGTCGACGATTTTCGCTACGCACCGGTCCACCGTCTCACAGGCTTTCACCGCCGCCGGAATCACGCCTGTGTGGCCGACCATGTCCATGTTGGCGAAGTTCAGAACAACCATGCCGTAGGCCCGGGTTCGAAGACGGTCCAGGACCGCTTCGGTCACCTCAAGGGCGCTCATTTCGGGCTTTTCATCGTAGGTCGCCACTTCCCGGGGGGAGGGAATCAGTACCCGGTCTTCGCCGGGAAAGGGCGCCTCCTCGCCACCGTTGAAGAAATAGGTGACATGGGCGTATTTTTCCGTCTCTGCGATGCGAAGCTGACGAATCCCCTGACGGCTCACCACCTCTCCGAGAATATCGTCCAAATGGATCGGCGGAAATGCAATGGGAAGGGTAAAGGTTTCGTCATAGGCGGTCATGGTGGCGTAGACGGCGATATTGGGCTGCCGTTTTCGGGCGAAACCGCTGAAGGACGGGTCGGTGAAAGCCGATGTTATCTCCCGGGCGCGGTCGGCACGAAAATTGAAAAAAATGACGGCATCCCCATCGTCAATGACGGCAATGGATTTCTGGGATTCGTCGGCGATTACGACAGGTTTGATGAATTCATCGGTTTCGCCCCGGCGGTAAGCGTTCCGGACGGCTTCAACAGGATCGGTTTCCGGGATGCCTGCGCCTTCCGTGTAGAGTTGATAGGCCGATTCGATCCGCTCCCACCGCCGATCCCGGTCCATGGCATAATAACGTCCGCAGACGGAAGCAATCTGGCCGTATCCATGGGCGGTCATGTGCGCCTTCACTCGCCGGAGGTAGTCCTCTCCGCCGGTGGGAGAGGTGTCTCGCCCGTCGGTAATGGCATGAACATACGTCCTTGGTACGCCCGCATTTCTGGCCATGTCGAGAAGGGCCAGGAGGTGCTTGATCTGGCTGTGGACCCCGCCGTCGGAAACCAGTCCCATCAAATGGAGAGCGGATCCGTTTTGCTTGACGCTTGCCATGGTGTCGCTAAAGACGGTGTTCGTGAAAAAACTGCCGTCCTCGATGGCCCGGTCGATGCGAAGAAGATCCTGATAGACGATTCGTCCGGCGCCGATGTTGAGGTGCCCGACTTCGGAATTGCCCATGATGCCGGCGGGCAGTCCGACGGATTCACCTGAGCAGCGGAGTTGCGTGGTGGGGTACTCGGTCGAGAGCCGATCAAGGGTCGGGGTTCGCGCCAGGCTGACCGCGTTGCCTTTGCCCTCACTGTCGATACCCCAGCCGTCAAGGATCATGAGCATGCACAGACGACCGTTGCTTCTGCCGCCGGTTTTCGATGGATCGAATTCTATCGGGTCAGGCTTCATCATGCACCTCCGTTTCTTGTGATGCGTCGGCGGATCCGCGACTGCTTCTCAGTTCGGATGTGCCGTCGGTATTGGACACAGCGGCAGCGGCGATCATATCGGCGGTTTTGATGCGGCGTGCGTCGGCCCAAAGCCCCTCGAGATCGTAAAAGCTGCGGATGGCGTCGTAAAAGACGTGAAGAATCACATGGCCGTAATCAAGGAGTACCCAGTGGCCGCTTTTTGCGCCTTCGACGCTGAGGGGGCGGATGCCTTCTGCCTTGAGGGTTGTCTGAATGTGTTCGGCGATGGCGGACACCTGCCGGTTCGACCGACCGCTGCAGATGATGAAATAATCCGCGATGGATGTCAGTTTGCCCACATCGAGAACCACCAGTCCCAGGGCTTTTTTGCCGAGAGCCGCCCGGACATAGCGATCGAGACGGGCATCGGTATTCGGCGCCGTGGCCGTATTGTCAGTCATTTTAAAACATGCGTTCCTTTGGCTTATCAACTTTCGACTTGTCACGAACCCCTGAAAACCGAAAGTTGAATGGATTAAAGATCGTCGTTTCCTGAATCGTTGTCGGATCAAGGAAACTTCAGGACCGGATCTGTCCGTCCCCGAAAACTACGAACTTGGTCGTGGTGAGTTCGTCGATGCCCATGGGGCCAAAGGCATGAAGCTTGGAGGTGCTGATGCCGATTTCGGCGCCCAATCCCAACTGCCCACCGTCGTTAAACCGCGTCGAGGCATTGACGAGAACGACCGAAGCATCCATTTCCCGGACGAATCGCCGGGCCCGCCGGTAGTCGGAGGTCACGATGGCCTCGGTGTGGCTGGAGCCGTATTGGGTCATGTGGGCGACGGCCGCATCCATATCGTCCACGACCCGCACGGCGAGGACCAGATCGAGGTATTCTTCATACCAGTCCGCCTCCGTGGCCGGAGAGGTTCCGGTCAGAATCCGGCAGGTTTCGGGGCATCCGCGAAGTGCGACGCCGGCGGCAGCGAAGCGCCGGGCCATACGCGGCAGGAACTCGTCTGCCACGGTCCGATGGACCAGGAGGGTTTCCATGGCGTTGCAAACGCCCGGGCGCTGAACCTTGGCATTGAAGCTGATCTCCTCGGCCATGTCGAGATCGGCGCTTTCGTCGACGAAGACATGACAGACCCCCTTGTAATGCTTCAGGACGGGGATTCGAGAATTTTCGACGACAAAACGAATGAGACTCTCGCCGCCTCTGGGAATGATCAGATCGACGAACGCCTCTTGAGCCAGTAAA
The DNA here is from genome assembly GCF_001854245.1 of Desulfococcus multivorans. GTDB lineage: Bacteria > Desulfobacterota > Desulfobacteria > Desulfobacterales > Desulfococcaceae > Desulfococcus > Desulfococcus multivorans. The sequence continues at coordinate 1,616,581 of NZ_CP015381.1, forward strand.
ATGTTCACCGCCTCGCGATCCCGGACCGGAACGATCTGAACGGCCTTTTCGGGCATGTCCGCCGCTTTGAGAGCCCGTGTGATGATTTCTGCGAGGGCCTGGTTGGAATGGAGGGCTTCGGATCCCCCTCTCAGAATGACGGCGTTGCCGGATTTGAAACAGAGCCCCGCGGCGTCGATGGTCACGTTAGGCCTGGATTCATAAATAATACCGATGACCCCCAGAGGGATTCTCATGCGGGATACCTCGAGCCCGTTGGGCCGGGTCCAGGTCTTGGTGACGGCCCCCACGGGATCGTCGAGGGCGGCAACCTCCCGGAGCCCCTGGGCCATGGATTGAATGGTGGCGTCCTTTACGGTGAGGCGGTCGATCATGGCATCCGAGAGTCCCAGGTCGCGGGCACGGTCCAGATCCTTCTGGTTTTCAGCCTGAATGCTTGCGGCTTCCGCCTCGATCCGATCGGCGATGTTGAGCAGTACCTTGTTTTTTTGAGCCGTAGGGCAACGGGCCATCCAAATGGAGGCCGCTTTCGCCGCCCGAGCCATCTCCAGAATCACGGATTCAATGTTCATATCTTCCCCTTTTACCTGTCGTCCCCGATGCCCGACAGTCGAATGACGATCGATGCTGTCGAAGCCGACCCGTGCTGTATTCAATCGCATTCCCAGACAACGGTCAAATTGTCCCGGTGGATGATTTCGTCGTAAGGTTTCTCGCCGAGTTTTCGTTTGATTTCGCTGGTTTTGAGCCCCATGATCTTGCGGATATCCTCGGCGCTGTAGTTGACCAGGCCGGTGCCCAGAACCTCGCCCCCACCGTTGGTGAACTCAACCGGCGATCCCGCCCCGAACTCCCCGATGACGTCGACGATACCGGCGGGCAGCAGACTTTTGCCGTTCTGGGTAATGGCCTTTGCGGCACCGTCGTCGATGCGGATGACGCCCCTGGGCTTGGTCGTGAAACCGATCCAGCATTTCCGGTTGGTCATCTTGTGGCTTTTGGGGGCGAAGTAGGTGCCGTGGGGTTCCCCTTCCAGAAGACGGATCAGAATGTCCGGCTTGGTCCCCTGGGCGATGATCATGGGAATGCCGGCGGTGTTGACCTTTCGGGCGGCCCGAATTTTGGTCATCATACCCCCGGTACCCAACGCTCCCGGGATATCGCTGGCATAACGCTCGATATCCTTCTTGATGGTTGAAACCACCGGTATCAGCTCCGCGTCGATATTGGTCCGGGGATCCTTGTTATAGAGGCCGTCGATGTCGGTGAGATTGATCAAAATATCGGCGTTGACCAGAAGTGCGATCATGGCCGAGAGGGTGTCGTTGTCGCCGAACTTGATCTCCTCGATGGATACCGTGTCGTTTTCGTTGATAATGGGTACAATGTGCCACGACAGAAGGGTGTGGACGGTGTTTCGGGCGTTCAGGTATCGCTTCCGTTGATAAAGGCCGTCGCTGGTCAGCAGGACCTGGGCCACCTTTTTGCCGCAGGCCTCGAAGGCTTTCTCGTATTCCATGATCAGGCTGGCCTGCCCAACGGCGGATACGGCCTGGCGTTTGGGGATTTCTTCCGGGCGTTTTGCCAAACCGAGCTTACGGAGACCTGCGGCCATGGAGCCGGAGGAGACCAATACCACCTGAAGCCCCCTGTCGATCATGATGCAGATCTGGCGGCTGATGGCGTGGACGAAATCAACGTTCAGGCCGTTGTCTTTGGTCAGTAGATTGCTGCCGACCTTGACGACGATCCGGCGGGCCGTTTTGAAACAGGATCTTCGGTTATCTTTCATGATGGGATTCGGTGTCGAGTTGGTGGAGACGTTCGGCAATGGTTTTGATCAGCACGTCGATTCCCAGAGTCGCTGCCGCGGAAATCGTCATGAATGGGAGTCTGCCCGCCGCTTCCTGAAAAAGGGCTGCTGCAATGTCCGCGCCCGGAAGATCCATTTTGTTCAGCACGACGAGCTGGGGCTTTTCAGCCAGATGCCGGTTGTAGCCGGCGAGTTCGTGATTGATGGCTTCATAGCCCGCCATTGGGTGATCGGGGTCGATGGTGACGGCGTCGATCAGGTGAACCAGGAGTCGGGTTCTCTCGATATGGCGGAGAAAACGGGTCCCCAGCCCCGCCCCCGAGTGGGCACCTTCGACAAGGCCGGGGATGTCCGCCACGACGAACGGTTCTCCCCATACGTGTTTGACCACTCCGAGGTTGGGTGAAAGGGTCGTGAACGGATAATCGCCGACCTTGGGTCTGGCGGACGAGATGACGCTGATCAGGGTGGACTTGCCTGCATTGGGAAATCCGATGATACCGACATCCGCGAGGAGTTTGAGCTCCAGTTTGAGAGTGAAGATCTCGCCGGGCTCGCCCGGTTGGGCAAAGCGGGGGGTGCGATGGGTCGATGACTTGAAGCGGGTGTTCCCCTGGCCGCCTCGGCCGCCCTTGGCCGCGATGAAGGTTTCGCCCTCTTCCGTGAAGTCTTTCAGCATGTTTCCGGTTTCCGCGTCACTGACGATGGTTCCCACAGGAACCGGAATGATCAGGTCTTCACCGCTTCGACCGGTCTTTTGGCTTCCTTGACCGGCCGAACCGTTCTGGGCTGCAAAGTGTTTTTTGAAGCTGAAATGGTAAAGTGTCCGTTTTTGCGAGGTGGCGGCCATGATGACATCGCCGCCCTTGCCTCCGTCACCACCGTCCGGTCCGCCTTTCGGGATGAAACGTTCCCGTCTGAAGCTGACGCAGCCCCTCCCCCCACTTCCGGATTGGACGGTAATCATTGCCTCGTCAATGAATTTCACGCAGGATAGACGCTCGCTTTTTTACGGGTTTTGCCGAACCGTTCATAGGCAACTATGCCGTCCACCAGAGCGTAAAGGGTATAATCCCTGCCCATGCCGACGTTCTCGCCGGGATGGATCCGGGTGCCGAGCTGCCGTACCAGTATGTTTCCGGCTTTCACCGTCTGACCGCCGAAGCGCTTGACACCACGGCGCTGTCCGTTGCTGTCGCGGCCGTTCTTCGAACTGCCGCCTGCCTTCTTGTGTGCCATTTTTCGTTATACCTCACTTTCCATATCGTCTTTTTGAACCAGACCGGGGCTGCCGATGCTGTCAATTCTAACCGCCGTAAAAGACTGACGGTGCCCCTGTTTTCTCCGATAGCGTTTCCGCCGTTTGTATTTGAAAACGATGATCTTCTTAGCCCTGCCCTGTTCCACAATATGTCCTTTCACCTGGACGTCTTCGAGAACCGGCCGGCCGATGGTCACGTTTTCGCCATCCGAAAACAGAAGCACTTTATCGAAAGAAACCGGTGCGCCTACCTCTCCAGTCAGCTTTTCCAACCGAAGGGTCTCGCCTTCCCGGACTTTGTATTGTTTTCCGCCCGAGCTAACCACAGCGTACATCTGCGTAACCTCCTTTAAATATAATGCAATACAAAAAGAACTTTAAAAGCAACATATGTTACTCTATTTATAGGAATTGTCAAGGAAAAAATGGTTCAAGGGGTACCGTCGAGAAGTCCGATCAGGACACCGCCGGCAGTCGGTGATTCGGCGCTTTTCGGCGTTCCATTTGTCGAAAGAGCCATACACGCGTCGAGGAATTCGTCGCATTCCAACCGTGTGTCGACGAGGGTAAGGGAAAACCTTGGCGCATTGTCGTTTTCCGGTGTCGGGAATGTGACGATTTCGGAAGCCTCCACCGGATTTTCCAGAAATTTTCGGATGTGGTTCGAAACTTCGGTTTGAAACGCTGCCAGGCGATTCGGGTCGGGAATGGACATCTCTCGAATTTCGAGAATTTCGCCGGCAGGGCTGATGGTATCCCGCACCGCGTTGTAAACGGCCCGACTCGTGGTAACGAAAAGTCGATCTTCGGCGTTATCCTCTCGAACCAGCCGGGCGAATGTTTCAAGGCGCTTTTCCGTCATGTGGCCGCCGGGGTCTTCGGCATGAAGGGCGGGTGACCCACCCAGGCCAATGTCGGATTCCTCCGGATCACCCAGCAACTCCTTCAGGAATTTTCGCTCCATTTCCCGGTAGGTTGCCAGACCGTCCTGAAGCTCATTTTGCCGCCGGTCGAATTCCTGAGCCACAGCCAGGAAGAAACGGGCGTCGAAGAGCGCATCGGTCGAGGGGGTATCAGACTCGCCGGAAACCCGTTTCCTGATGTCGGTACTGAGACGATGAGTACTTACATCCTCAAAGAACGGTATACGACCACTCTGTGTTTTGAAAAATTTCAGGTCTTTCCCCTCGTGGAGATCGGCCCATTTCTGGTATTCGTCGAGCAGCTTCAGCAGGCGGACGTTGTCGATATCCACCGGAACCCGTATATCGAATCCCCCCTCATCGGCCCAGGTTCTGAGGCTTGCGGGAACCGCATCCGAAAGGGGTTGGTAAACGACCGTCCGGGGAAAACAAGCGCCCAGAAGCGTCGCGGCAAAAGGCGATACGTAGGTGAACGGAAAATATATTGGCTCCATGTTTCCTCCATGTGTTGACGGTTCCCAAAAAATCCCTTTTTACGGGATCATCATGTGCCGACATGCCCCTGACGTAATGTCAGACCTTCGAGTCCCGCACCATCACGCCTCGGACCTGCAAATCTTCACGCAGCCGGTCGGCCAGCGGCCAGTTCCGCTCCTTTCGGGCCAACTCTCTTTCCCGGATGAGGCGTTCGATCTCCGGGTCATCGGCGCCGTCTTCCAAGTCGAAGATATTGAGGGCCGTGTTGATGCTTCGGAAGGTCTCCAGCAGCCTTACGGCGCCTTCGGGATCGATCATTTTTTGCAATACCAACTTGTTGACGATTTTGACGGATCGGAACAGAGAGGCGATGGCCGCCGAGATGTTCATGTCTTCGTCCATGGCCTGGATGAAGCCCTGTTTGATGTCGTAGATCAATTGATCCAATTCGGGATAAGGGGCGCCGGAGGTCACGTTTCGAAGGTTTCCCAGGCAGGCGTTGAGTCGTCCCAGGGAGCGTTTTGCCGCATCCAGGCGTTCGGTGGAAAAACGAACCGGCTTTCGGTAGTGGGTCGACAAAAGCCAGTATCGGATATCCCGTCCGGTATAGCCTGCTTCCATTAGATCTTCAAGGTTGAAGAGCAGCAGGTTTTCGTCCATTTTTTTCCCGTCCATAAGGACCCGATCACAGTGAAGCCAGTATTTGGCCAGGGGCTTTCCGGTCAGAGCCTGAGCGATGGCGATTTCGTTCTCATGGTGGGGAAACATGAGGGTCCGGCCGCTGGTATGAATGTCGAAACTCTCCCCGAGATATTTCATGGACATGGCCGTGCACTGAATGTGCCATGAAGGCCTTACATTACCCCACTCGGTGGGCGTGTAAATGCCCCGTTTGAGCTCCGAAAGCGTGCACCGCTTGAAGAGCGTGAAATCTCTGGGATTCTCCTTTTCGTATTCGTCCAGGTCAACCGTTGCCCCGAGGCGGATCTTGTCGAGATCAATGCCCGACAGTCGGCCGTATTCCTTGAATTTGGAGATGTTGAAGTAGAGGGAGCGCAGTTTTTCATAGGCGAACCCCTTGAGATAGAGTTTCTCGGCAAGCGTGACCATCTCCCGGACGTGTTCGCTGGCCCGGGGATATGTGTCGGCGGGAGCAATGCCCAGTATCTCGAGATCTTTGTGGAAGGCATCGATATATTGCTGGGTAAACGCTGAAAGCGCCATTCCCGACTTGGCGGAACCGTTGATGGTCTTGTCGTCAAGATCGGTGATGTTCATCACGTGGGTGACGTCGTATCCACGATATCGGAGGTATCGACACAGTAAATCCGCGAAGACGAACCGTCGCCATTCATCGGGATGCAGCCGGGCATGGACGGTGGGACCGCAGGAGTAGACGGAGACCTTTCCGGGCAACATGGGCTCCAGAGGTTCCTTACGCCGGTGCATGGTGTTGAAGACCCTCATGACGACCTTGTCCGCGACCGTAAAAAGCGGCGTGCTCAAATACCGCTCCCCGCTGTCCGGAAAGATGACCACGATGGTACCCGATGACATCGTCTGGGCTTCCTTGGCGGCGACGGCCATGGCGGCGCCGCTGCTCATGCCCACGAAAAGTCCCTCCTCCCGAGCCAACTTCCTGGCCGTCTCGAAGGCCTCCTCGTCGTCGATGTTGACCTTCTTGTCAAGCCGCTCTTTCTCGAAAATACCGGGTTCATAGGCTTCTTTCATGTTCTTGAGTCCCTGGATCTTGTGACCCAGATAGGGCTCGACACCCACGATCCGGATGTTTGGATTGAACTCCTTGAGCCGGCGGGAGAGACCCATGAGGGTTCCGGTAGTACCCATGGTGGCCACCAGGGTCGTGACGGTCTTTTCGGTCTGTTCCCAGATTTCGACGGCGGTGCCGTAATAGTGGGCTTTCCAGTTGGCTTCGGTGTTGTATTGGTCAGCCATGAAATAGGCCTCCGGGTGTTCCCGGACAAGCCGGTAGACCGCTTCGATGGCGCCGTCCGTTCCCAGGTGGCCGGGCGTGAGCAGAATTTCGGCACCCCTGGCTTTGAGGATTTTTCGGCGTTCCTCGCTGGCCGATTCAGACATGGCCAGGAGCAATTTGTACCCTTTGACCGCACAAACCATGGCAAGGCCGATGCCTGTGTTTCCGCTGGTGGCCTCGATAACGGTCTTTTCGGGGGTGAGTTCTCCCGATGTTTCGCCCGCCTCGATCATGTAAAGGGCCGGACGGTCCTTGATGGATCCCCCGGGGTTCATGTATTCCAGCTTGGCCAGAATCCGGACCTTCGGGTTGGGGTTCAGTCGGCGAATTTCGACCATTGGCGTATTGCCGATGGCGTCTAACAAAGAATAACTCATGGTGTTGTCCGTTTTTCATCGGTTATGCCAAGCAAAGACAATGTCAGTCCATGAAGTGGCCCGGAACATGATAAAATGCATTGACAGAACTTTAAATCATACCATCTTTCAGCTGAAATTCAAACTCAACTTTTCAGAGTGCCCAAGCCTTGAGATGATTATCAGTCAGGAGGATAGCGGGTATCGAAAAAATGGGACAATATACCCCGGATATCCCTGCCGACGATGTCGGGATCCTGTTCGGCGTTAACGATCCGAAACCGCTTTGGGGATTGCAAAGCCATGTCGAGATACCCTGCACGGACCCGTTCATGAAACGGTACGAGCTCTTTTTCAAACCGGGTTTCCGCTGCTTCTCGTTCGCCGGCGCTGATCTGGCGCCATGCCCGTCGGAGACCGATCTGGGGCGGAAGATCCAAAAGCAGGGTCAGATCCGGGGTGAAGTCGTCCAACACCAGGCTGTGAAGGGTCTTCAAAAAATCGATGTCGAGTCCGCGGGCATACCCCTGATAGGCCAGCGTGGCATCGAAGTAGCGATCGCACAGCACGATTTTTCGATCGGCAACAGCAGGCCGGACCACTGTGCTCAGGTGATGGGCCCGATCGGCCATATAGAGCAGAAGCTCCGCACGGGGATCGAGATCATGGTGTTCCGGATCGAGAAGAAGCGCGCGGATTTTCAGACCGATGGCGGTACCGCCCGGCTCCCGGGTAACGACTACCGGAAGATTTCGGCCCGAAAGGTACGCAGCCGCTGATTGGATCTGGGTCGTCTTACCCGACCCTTCTATGCCTTCAAATGTTATGAACATGGTGTCCTTCAAGAGATTTTCCGGGAAGGATGCCTCCCGGGGGTTTCGTGTCCTGGCATCGCTTTGGCGGCGGTGTTTTTTCTTCAGCTCTCTTCCCTGTCGCTCCGGAAAAGTTGCCGTCGCAACATGGGGTTATAACCAGTCCATTTCTCCTGGGGGTTTTCCTTGGCGATGAATTCCCGGAGACCGTTCATTTTTGCGTCTATCTCATCGATGTGATTGAGCAGCACCGCTTCGAGGGTCTTGGGGGGTTCGGGAGAGCCGAACTCACGGCTCCCATGATGGCTGACGATCATGTGTTTGAGGAGCATGGCTTTTTCCGGAGGAAATCCGTCGATCCGACGGATCTTTTCATCGAGCATGCCGCAGCCGATGATGATATGCGTCAACAGCTTTCCCTCGTCAGAGTAATCGATGACATAGTCGTATTCGAATTCCCGAATTTTTCCGATGTCGTGAAGAATCGCTCCGGCAAGAAGTAACTCCATGTCAATGCCACTGTAATGGGCGGCGATATTGTGAACCAGAATCGTCATGGAGAGGGTATGTTCCAATAGTCCGCCCAGGTAAGCATGGTGCATTTTTTTGCCCCCGGGCGCCTGTTTGAAACGGTCGACAAAATCATCGTCCGCCCAGAAGGCTGTAAAAAGTCTACGGAGATCCGGATCCTGGATATGCTTGTCCACCGTGCTTCGGAGACGTTCGAACATTCGGTCCGGCGACTGTCGTTGGACGACCGGGAGAAAATCGTCCCGCTGAACCGCCCCCCTTTCCACCGGGGAGAGCTCCCTCAGGGTAAGCTGGAGACTTCCGCGATATTCCGAAACCGTACCCCTTGCCCTGACAAAATCACCTACTCCACCGACGGCGGCGACTTCCAGAACATTGTCCCAGGCTACGCTTTTGATATCTCCGGTTCGGTCCGACAAGGTGAGATTGAGGTAGTTCTCCCCATTTTTTTTCTGAGAGAGCGTTTTGCTCGAAATCACGAAAACATCGTCAACCTGGATGCCGACGGTGATCTCGGCCGCGAATTGCTGCTTCATCTCAGACGTTCCATTTTCTCAGTCGGTCGATCATCCGATAGTCCGTGATGTCGCACTGGAGGGGCGTGATGGTGATGTAGTCATGACATAAGGCGTCGCCGTCCACCGAAAGGTCCTCGCCAAATATTCGGGTGTCGCTTCCAAGCCAGTGGTAGGCTCGATTTCTCGGATCAAGACGCTTTTCATAGTATTCCTTGGAGAGACGATCGATGCCCTGACGGGTGATCTTGACGCCTCGAATCCGGCTCATGGGAATGTTCGGTACGTTCACGTTCAGAATCGTGCCGAAGGGCAAAGGGGCTTCCACAATGCGGCGTGCCAGTTTTTCCGCGAAGGCGGCCGTTTCACCGTAATCTTCGATTTCGTATCCATTGATTGAAATGGCGATGGCCGGGAGCCCGAACAGCGCCGCTTCACGAGCGGCGGCGACCGTTCCCGAATAATTGATGCTGATCCCGACGTTGGCTCCCGGGTTGATGCCGGCCACGACGACATCCGGCTTCTCTTTCAGGAGGGCGGTCAGCCCCAGTTTGATGCAGTCTGCAGGCTTGCCGTCGATCCCATACCCTTCCCAGCCGCCGTTCAGTTTCATCCGGGCAGCCCGAAGTGGGGTGTGGAGGGTAATGCCGTGGGCCACCGCGCTTCGTTCCCTGTCCGGCGCCACGACCGATACCGCGTGATCCTGGACGAACTGTCGATAGAGCGCCCACAGCCCGGGGGCGTGAATGCCGTCGTCGTTGGTCAGAAATACTTTCATGTCCAAATGTCTTCAGGGTTGATGCCAAGCATATGCCTTGACATTTTTGGCTGTTCTTGTTTTTATATTCGAGCTGTTCTTGATTTTATACTTGATATGACGGTTGGCTTCAACCGATATTCCCGATGCTCTCCATGATTTTTATGTCAAGGTCTTGATTCTGGATCTGGGGAAAACTTCAGATCGTGGATCAGGACCGTTTTTATTGCGTCCGGGTCCTTGACGTAAACATCGACAACTCAACGGACCGTACGGTTTCGAGTTTATTCCATGTATACAAGATTATGTCCGGATTTCAGAGCTGACAGAACCGTGCCGTACCTGCTTTTCCCCGACAGGCCTTCCGCTAAGACGCCTATTTCGTTGTGGAGAAAATTCCTTCGTATTCTGCTGATGATGACGCTTCTGGCGGGGTCGGTTCGTGCGGCCTGGGGTGAATCGCTTCCGGACATCCTTCGATCGGATCCTGACAAGCCCTGGGAGATCAAGGCGGAAAGCGTCGAGTACGACGCAAAGAACAAGGTCTACGTCGCTCGTGACGGTGTTGTCATCAGCAAGGATGGAAAGCGGCTTTCGGCCGACCGTGTCATTTTTGATCATCAGAACATGACGGCCTCCGCGGAGGGGCATGTGGTGATGATAACGGGCGGGGACGTCCTCACGGGGGACCGGATCGACATCAATCTTGAAACTGAGACCGGGACGCTTTACCAGGGGAAGGTGTTCACCCGGGAGAAGCATTTCCGTATCCAGGGTGAGCGGGTTGATAAGATCGGTGAAAAGGAATACCGGGTCTACAAGGCCAGCGTCACGACTTGTGGCGGATCGACGCCGGCCTGGCGGATCACGGGCAGGAATCTTGATATCACTCTCGAGGGGTACGGCAAGGTCAAACACGGGGCCTTCTGGATCAAAAACGTTCCGGTGTTTTATAGTCCCTACTTTATCTTTCCGGTCAAAAAGGAGCGACAAAGCGGTTTGTTGCCGCCGGAATTCGGGACATCCGAACGCAAGGGGGTCTCTTACACTCAGCCTGTGTTCTGGGCTATCGACGAAAGCACTGATGCGACTTTTTACAACATGTACATGTCCGATCGGGGTAATAAGGTCGGCGCGGAATACCGGTACGTCCTCGACGATCGATCCAGGGGAACCGTCATGTTCGATTACCTCGACGACCTGAAAATTGACGACGGCACCGGTTCGACCAGCAGAGACTGGGGCTACGCAGGGGATCGCTACCTTCGCACCAACAACGACCGATACTGGTTCAGAGCCAAGGTCAATCAGATGCTGCCCCTCGATTTTGCATCCCGGCTCGATTTGGATATCGTGAGCGACCAGGATTATCTTTACGAGTTCAAAGACGGTTACTCCGGTTTTGACACGACCCGAAAATACTTCAACAGGCACTTTGGACGGGACCTTGACGACTACACTGATCCGATTCGAACCAACAGCTTTAATCTGAACAAAATCTGGCGCCAATACAGCCTGAATGCGGGCATAGTCTGGTACGACAACGTCATCAACCGTCGATGGGAAGAAACGGACACGACCCTTCAGCAGTTGCCCAATGTCACGTTCAACGCCGCCCGTCAGGCGATCATGGCATCACCTGTTTACTGGGATTTGACCTCCCAGTATGCCTATTTCTTCCGGCAGGACGGCGACAAGGGAAACCGTTTCGATATCTGGCCCCGATTTTCGATGCCGTACCGATTCAAAAAATATCTTTTCATCGAACCGTCCATCGGACTTCGGGAGACGCTCTGGCGTGTGAACACCGATGATAGCGAATTGACCTCGCCGTTCGTTTCCTCCACCCGAAGCCAACATCGGGAGATGTTCGATGCCCGGCTGGATCTCTCCACTCATTTGAGCCGAATCTATACCCTCGCGCCCGACGCCGAAGGGCTTTTGGCCCGTTTGAACATGCGGCCGGAAAAGATCAAACACAATTTTCGCCCATCCTTGATATATGAATACATTCCCAAAAAAAACCAGGACGATTATCCGTTTTTCGATCCGGCAGACCGGATGTTCCGAAGAAATCGGATGACCTTCGACCTCGTTAACTCATGGGTGTCCAAGTCTAAAAAGGCTGTACGGGGGGGCAAGGCCGCTTCCGGACAAGTGCGGAACGACAGGTTCGCGGACTATGTCTTTCGAGAGTTCTGTCGTTTCGAGATCTCTCAGAGTTATGATGCCGATACCTACGATGCAGATGAGCTTATTTATCGATTCAATCTGATGGACCGAACGACGCCGGAGCCCGGAGAGCATTGGTCGCCGCTATATGGCCGGCTCGACGTCGAGCCGGCTGAGTTTTACACCATCAGCGCCGATGTGGAGTGGTCCCACCTGGAAGATGATTTCCTTTCCCGCAATATCGCTCTCACCTTCAGAGATCGCCGTGGAGACCGTCTTTACACGGAATATCGATACAGCCGTGAAATGAGCGAATCCTTATATGCCAGCCTTCAGGCCCAACTCGCCTCGTGGTTGTCAACCTATGTCGAATATGAACAGAACATACAAGACAACGAAAACATCAGAACCGGCGTAGGATTTGTCTACACCCATCCCTGTTGGTCAATGGACCTGCGGTATCTCAAGGACCGTGATGACCAGGCCTTCGGCGTCATGGTCAGGCTGGCGGGGTTGGGGGGAATGGACGTCAACTGAAACAGACGAGATTGCGTTCACATGAATGATGCGATATTGAAGCCGGCGTGGTATGTCCTTCATGTCAAAAGCCGGTTTGAAAATGTGGTGAACGAGGGGTTGGTTAAAAAATCCTTCGAGGCGTTTCTTCCGAAAATTCAGGTCAGGAGCAGACGACGGGACCGTCGCAAGATGATCCAGGTTCCGCTTTTTCCCGGCTACCTGTTCGTTCGGACGAATCTTGATCCCCACCTTCATCTGGAGATCGTCAGGACCGTCGGTGCGGTTCGGTTGGTCGGAAACCGGACGGGCCCCCCTGTGCCCGTTCCCGATGACGTCGTATCCTCTCTCCGGATCATGGTGGCGGCCGAAAAGGCCGTCACCACCGGGCGCCGCTATTCGAAAGGAGAGCGGGTGATGGTGACGGGAGGGACGCTTGGAGGGGTTGTCGGGGTATTTTCACAATACCGCGGAAAGGGTCGGGTCATCGTGAACATCGATATCCTGGGCCAGTTTGCTGCTGTCGAGGTCAGCGAAGACGACGTGATAACGCTTCCCGAAATAATTTCATAACATCTTGACATCTTATCAAATATCATTTAAATATAAAAAATTGACGATGGATTGGTAGATTTACGACAATTAAGGAGTAGAAACATATGAACAAACTGGAATTGATTTCCACCCTAAAAAATGAGGCGAATATATCCAAGGCGGAGGCAGCCAAGATTGTCGAAATATTTTTCGACAGCATGGCTGACGCGTTGGCGAAAGGGGAACGGGTTGAAATCAGGGGATTGTGCAGCTTTTATGTCAAAAATTACAAGAGCTATACAGGTAGAAACCCAAAGACCGGCGACAAGGTGGTCATCAATCCCAAGAAGCTTCCCTTTTTCAAATGTGGAAAAGAGTTGAAGGAACGCGTGGATTACTGATCGTTGTCTGTAACTGATTTTCAGATTTTGCAGGAACAGCGGGCGCTCAGGATTTTATCTGTCTTTTTCGGGAAGGAGAACGTTCCTCACGCCTTGCTCTTTACCGGAATTCATGGTGTCGGCAAGCGAACGGCCGCATTGATGTTCGCCATGGCCTGCAATTGCAGACGGTTTGCAGACGGGACGGTCCAATCCCGAGTCGATCGAGATGTGATGACCGTTGTCGGATGCGACTGTAAAGCCTGCCGAAAAATTCTTTCGGGGAACCATCCGGACATCCATCGAGTTGCCCCGTCAGGCGGGATGATCAGAATCGACCGCGTTAGAGAGCTTCGCCATTCACTGTCTCTGAAGCCTTACGAAGCGTCGCTCCGGATCGTCATTGTCGAACAGGCTCAAACCATGAACCCGGAAGCGTCCAATGCGCTGCTCAAGATCCTTGAGGAACCGCCGGATCGGACGATTTTCATTCTGACGGCCCTTACGCCGGGCGATTTGCTGCCGACGATCGCATCGCGTTGCATCAACGTCCGGTTCGATCCTGTTCCACGTCGACGCCGGGCGGCGGTTTGGCGGGCAAAATACGATTTAACTTCCGTGGAAGCCGATCTTTTTGCCATAATGGCCGAGGGCAGCCCGGGAAGGATCAATATGGACAGCCCGGCAGACAGAAAGGCGTGGCTTCGCCGGCGGAAATGGCTATTGAACCGCCTCTCCGAAATCACGTCGGGAACGGATCGGGATTTGGCCGTGAACGGCCTGATGGCTTTTGCCGAACGGCTCTTTCGGGAAAAGGCGCTTATCGACGGTTCCCTGGATATGATTCGATCCTTTTTGCGGGATCTGATTATTTTTAAACATGCTCCCGAGAAGATTCTCAACGAAGATGTGTTGAGTGACATTCGACGGATTTCGATAATATTTACTGAAAAATCGCTGCTTTCCAAAATTGAAGCGGTCAATGCCGCTCAAAAGGCTGTAGGGTCGAACGCCAACATCAGGCTGACCTTGGAAGTTATGGTATTGCAGCTGGCTAAAAAATAAACTATGGTAAAAGTTGTTGGTATTCGATTCAAGCCGGCGGGAAAAGTCTATGACTTCGACGCCGGTGCTTTTGTACTGGCACCGGGCGACCCGGTTATCGTCGAAACGGAGCAGGGACTGGGTTTCGGCTTTGTCGCGGTTGCTCCGGAACTTCGCGATGAGAAGACGTTTGATCGGGCCTTGAAAAAGGTTTATCGACTAGCCGGTGAAGCCGATTTTCATCAACGTGAGAAAAACCGGGAGCTTGAGAAGAAGGCCCATGCATTTTGCATGGCGTGCGTCAAAAAACTGCGATTGCAGATGAATCTGTTTTCGGTTGAAGGAACCTTCGATGCCGGCAAACTGACGTTTTTTTTCACGGCGGACGGCCGAGTGGATTTCAGAGAACTGGTGAAGATGCTGGTGAGAGAATTTCGAATCCGGATCGAGATGCGACAAGTCGGTATCCGGAATCAGGCTAAAATGTGCGGCGGAATCGGCCGGTGCGGCAGGGCATTGTGCTGCTCCACCTTTATCGAAAAATTCGAGCCGGTATCCATTCGCATGGCCAAGGAGCAAGGGCTTTCGTTGAATCCCACCAAGATTTCGGGTCAGTGTGGAAGGCTCATGTGCTGTCTGACCTTTGAAAATGAAACCTATAAAGGGCTTAAAACCGAATTCCCCAAGATCGGCAAGATGGTCGAGACCCCCAAAGGAAAAGGAAAAATCGTGCGTCACAATGCGATCTGCAACCGAATCGCCGTCCGTTTGGAAGAGGGGCAGGAAATGGAGTTCGATCTATCGGATATTCAACTGGAAAGCGAAAGCAAGGATAAAAGCCGTCAAAATGGATAGGAGAAACAATGTCGGATCCTTTTTATGTCACTACCCCCATTTATTACGTGAATGCCAGACCGCATCTGGGGCATGCCTACACGACCATCACGGCCGACGTGGCATGCCGGTTTCATACGATGAAACCGGCGGAGACCTACTTCCTGACAGGGACGGACGAACACGGCGACAAGATAGAGCGGGCTGCTCGCCGGGAAGACATGACGCCAAGAGAATACGTCGACAGGATCAGCGGCATCTTCAAGGCGCTATGGCCCGAGCTCAACATCCGATACAACCAATTTATTCGGACGACCGATACACGTCATAAGGCGTTTGTCCAACGGATTCTCCAACAGATTTATGATGCGGGAGATATCTATTTCAGTGAGTATGAAGGGAAATACTGTTTCGGTTGCGAACGCTTCTATACCGATCGGGAACTCGTTGACGGCAAATGTCCGGACCACGAGACTGTTCCTGAAACGATTCGGGAGGCCAATTACTTTTTCAGGATGAGCCGTTATCAGGACTGGCTGATCCGGCATATCCACCACCATCCCGATTTCATCCGTCCCGAACGGTATCGCAACGAGGTGCTTTCCTTCCTCAAGGACCCCCTGGACGACCTCTGCATTTCTCGTCCGAAAAGCCGCCTCGACTGGGGGATCACCCTGCCTTTCGACGAAAAGTACGTCACTTATGTCTGGTTCGATGCGTTGCTGAACTACGTTTCCGCCCTCGACTATCCCGACGGCGAAAAATTCCGTAAATTCTGGCCCCATGTTCAGCACATTGTGGCCAAGGACATCCTGAAACCTCACGGCATCTATTGGCCGATCATGCTCAAGGCCGCTGGAATACCGGTTTATAAACACCTGAACGTTCACGGCTACTGGAACATCGAGGAGAGCAAGATGTCCAAGAGTCTGGGCAACGTGGTGGAACCCCTCTCCCTCAAGAGTGTCTATGGGCTGGATGCCTTCCGGTATTTCCTGATGCGGGAGATGGTTTTCGGCCTCGACTCCAGCTTCAGTGAAGCCGCCCTGGTCCAGCGTATCAATTCCGATCTGGCCAACGACCTGGGAAATCTTTTCAGTCGGGTCACCGCCATGACGCACAAATATCTCGACGGCATCGTTCCAGGGATCTCGGAAGCGGCTGAGGAACGTCTGTCGGGTCTCAGATTTGGAGACCTGAAAAGTAACGCTGCCGCGGTCATCGATCAATACGAAACGGCCATGGAGAGTTTTGCATTTCACAGGGCGATGATTGCCGTATGGGAATTCATAAACCAGATGAACAAGTACATTGATGTCGCCGCTCCCTGGGAGCTGGCCAAGAAAAAATCCTGCCGACAGGAGCTGGATGCCGTCATGTATCAGCTCCTTGAAGGGCTCAGAATCGTTTCAGGTCTGATCTATCCGGTCATGCCCGATACCGCCCGAAAAATGCAGGAGCATCTGGGACTTTCTCCGGATGAGCCGTTCTATCTTCTGACAACTCTCCGGGCATGGAAGACGCTGCCGCCCGGGGTAAAACTGCCCAAAACGACGCGCTTGTTTCCCAGGGTAGAGATCGAAATCCCCAAGACACAAATCCCGGGAGACGCTTCTTCCCCGTCCGGGCCGGATGCGCTTGAACCGGTTGCCCTGAAACCGACGATCGACATTGAAACTTTTGCCAGAATCGATCTGAGGGTTGCCACCATCGTGAAGGCGGAGCCTGTTCCCAAGGCCAAAAAACTCCTCAAACTTGAGGTCGATATGGGAGATACCCGGACCATCGTGTCCGGCATTTCAGGAAGCTACACACCTGATGAGCTCATTGGAAAACAGGTGATTATTGTTGCCAATCTCAAACCCGCAAAGCTGATGGGTGTGCTGTCACAAGGCATGCTTCTGGCTGCCTCGGAAGGAAAAACCGTGACGATTGCCACACTCGACAAAGAGGTTAAACCCGGAACAATGTTGAGCTGATCTTTCATGGGGGGGCCATGATTAAATCGAGACGCGGAAGTGGTTCATTTGGAAAACGACCGGATTGGCGGACGTACCAATCCGGGTTGAAGCGGGAACGGGAGCGAAAGCGGAATGGCCTGAAGGTTTATCGATACGCCGCCGCGATGGCCTTATTGTTGGGCTTCACATATTTTTTTAACGGAATGTTTCCGGGCGGCGCCCGAGTTCGAGAGGATGTGTCCATTCCGGATTCAATCGCCACAACTGCGTTGCCGGAGGCCGGGAAAACGCTTGATCCGTCTCCGGCGCCGGTATCGGAGAGCGCTGAACCCTCCGCTGAGGGTGCAACATCGAATTCAGAGATGCCGCCTCCCGCATCGGATTTCGGGGTAACGACACCCCTTCCGGAGACCGGGATCGAATCCGGGAATGAAACGGCCGTTGCCGTGAACCGGAACGGTGTCGACACGCCCGAAGCCGATTCTCTCCTTGCCCCGAAATTTGTGAGACAGGTGATCGATAAAGCACAGATCCAATTGATTTTTGATCGACGCAGCTTTGTCAACCTGTCGAAAAACGCATTCGACTACGACTTCGACGGCAGAAAATATCAAGTCGATACCAGCATTAACACAACGCTGCAGCGGTACATGTTGGGTCAACTGCAGCGCCGCTACGCCCATTCCATCGGTATTGTCATCATGGAACCGGAGACGGGCCGCATCCTCTCGATGATCAGTCATGATCGGGAGGATCCCGACAATAATGTCTGTACCGAGAGCCTTTTTCCCGCCGCCAGCATTTTCAAGATAATTACGGCCGCCGCCGCCGTGGAGGAGTGTGGGCTTCAACCCGATTCCACGGTTACCTACAGTGGTGCAAAACATACGCTTTATCGGTCGCAGCTGAATCGAAAAAATCAGCGGCATCTCAACCATATCAGCTTGAGGGATTCTTTCGCGCAGTCAGTCAATCCGGTATTCGGCAAACTCGGTCTTCAGTACCTGGGCAAAAAAGGATTGATCAGCCATGCCGAGGCTTTCGGGTTCAACCAGGAGATCGATTTTGAGCTTCCCACCGCACCCAGCCCCTTCTCCGTCTCCGATGAACCTTACAACTGGGCGGAGATCGCCAGCGGCTTCAACCGAAGCACGCTGCTGTCGCCCCTTCACGGGGCCGTCATCGCTTCGACAATGATTGCCAACCAGGGGTGTCTGGTGGAACCCTCTATCGTGGACCAGATTACCGACAGCTCCGGGCGGGTTATATACAAGAGCCGGCCGAAAACGCTAAACCGGGCACTTTCGCCGAAAACGACCCTGGCCATGCGTTCCCTCATGAAAGAGACGGTTTTGACCGGTACCTGCCGAAAGACTTTTCAGGACATCTCTCAGTCACCGATTCTTTCCAGGCTCAATATCGGCGGCAAGAGCGGGAGTATCAACTCCAGGACCAACGAGGGGCGGCGATTTGACTGGTTTGTGGGGTATGCCGAGGAGAAAGAGGGTGACCGTAAGATCGTGATCTCCATCGTCGTTGCTCATCAGAACTTCATCGGTACGAAAGCCAACATGTACGCCCGCATGGCCATCGAAAAATTTTTCGAGGACGTCGGGTCCAGAATATAATGCATTCTTAAGCGTCAACTCCCGAACGATATCGCGGAAAGCCCGATATCCAGGCTTCCGGACAGCGTATTGTTGCTGACATTATACCGTAGCAGCCGGCAATACGATTAAAGCCGTTATCGAATTTTTTCGGGAATCGTCAAGATATAACCGGAGACCTTTCGCGGTTTGGGTCGGTCGTCCGAGTAGAGGAGATGGAACATGCCGGGATTTGAGATTTTTGGTGCGGAGGAGCGAAAAGAGGTCATGGATGTCCTGGAGACGGGCGTCTTGTTTCGATACGGATTTGACGGCGTCCGAAAGGGACGATGGAAGGCGAAGACGTTTGAGATCGAACTGGCCGAAAGAATGGGAGTGGCTTACGGCCACCTCTGCGCCAGTGGAACGGCAGCCCTGAGTATTGCGTTGGCCGCATGTGGTGTCGGCGCGGGAGACGAGGTGGTGGTGCCCCCGTTTACCTTTGTCGCCACGGTGGAGGCGGTAATTTATGCCGGTGCCGTTCCCGTCTTTTCGGAGATCGACGATACCCTCTGTCTTGATCCCAAATCCCTCGAATCCGTGATTACCGATCGAACGCGGGCCGTCATCCCGGTACATATGTGCGGCGCACAAGCCCGGATCGGCGAGATCAAGGCGGTTTGTGACCGGCACGGCCTTATCCTGATCGAGGACGCCTGCCAGGCATTCGGCGCGACGTTGGATGGAAAGGCTCTGGGAACATTCGGCCGGATGGGCTGCTTCTCCTTTGATGCAGTCAAGACCGTCACCTGTGGCGAAGGCGGGGCCATCGTTACCGACGATCAGGCTCTTTATCTGAAGGCGGACGCTTTCGCCGATCATGGCCACGATCACCAAGGTTCGGACCGGGGCGCCGAAGGACATGAAATCCTTGGCACCAATCATCGGATATGCGAATTGAATGCCGCAGTGGGGCTCGCTCAACTCAGGAAACTGGACAAGATTCTCGAAATTCAGCGAACCCACAAAAATACGATCAAAACCGCATTAAAACAATGCCCGTCCATCACATTCCGCCACATCCCCGACGATGCGGGAGATTCCGCTACATTCCTATCTTTTATGTTGCCGGACGAGTCGACCGCACGGGAGAAGACGGCAAAGCTCGCCGCTTCGGGCGTGGACGGCTGTTTTTACTGGTACGGCAACAACTGGCATTATCTCCGACAATGGGATCATCTGAAGCAGCTCAGCAGCGCGGCCAGGCTTCCCTTGGAGCTCCTTGAAAACCGACCGGATTATCGGAAGATTCATCTGCCGAAATCCGACGCCCTCATGGCGCGAACACTTTCGATGCAGATCAAGCTCTCCTGGTCGGAACAGGCGGTCGAGCGTCGTATCCGATCGATGATCGACATCCTGAAGGACTGATCCCGCGCGGAAGGCCGTGATGCCGGCAAAAGCCTGCCGGCCCGCGGCTGCCCTCAATAACCCATCCAGTTGAAATTAAAACTCAACTTTCGACTTTCACAGGCCGGTGCCGGGAGGATACGGCCCGCGCCCCGCGCGGTTTCGTTCAAGTGCCGCTGAAGGGTCGCGGGCCGTATCTCCCGGCACCTCTATCCGGTCACCATCACGACAGTCGAAAGTTGAGTTAAAAAACGAGCGTTCGCTCTCTATTTATTGACATACCGGTGCTTTTCCGATATCCAACAGATGTTCGAACAAACCGATAATACCCCAAAACTATCACGTCGTCAGGGTTGTTCGATGGATTATTCTGAATTCAAACAGTCGGTCAACCTTTCACGGCAGGATTTCTACCGGCGGATTTTCATGGAGAACCGGGCGAACATCCGGGTCAAGAAGGAAGACACCGTCGTCAAAAACCTCGAAAAGATTTTCTGCGCAGCGCTCAGGCTCAGTAATCGAAATGGTTTCCAGGCCATGAGTATACGGGATTTGGGGCGAGAGGCCGGTCTCAGCATGGGGGCGCTCTATGCCTACTTCTCCAGCAAAGAAGAACTTTTCGGGATGCTCCAAACCCAAGCGCAGGTCCATGTCCGGCGAATACTGGAGGAATGGATCAGCCGGGAGAGCCACCCCGCCGCCAGGCTTCGGACGGCGATCCAAACCCATCTTTATTTGAGCGAGGACCTGCAGCCGTGGTTTTATTTTTCGTTCATGGAAGCCAAGACCTTTGGGGCTGATGACGCTGCATCGATTCGCAGCAATGAAGAATATATCGAGGATGTCGTCCGGGACATCCTCGAAAATGGTGTTCGAACCGGCATATTTGCGGCCCGGAATTGTCATCTGACCGCCTCGGCCGTCAAGGCCTTGCTGCAGGACTGGTACCTTACCCGATGGCGGTTTGCCCGGGATCACATCTCCATTGATCAATATGTCGCCTTCACCATTGCGCTCGTGGAATCGTTTTGTATGGCCGAGAACCCCTCGTCCGAAGATCACCCGGCCTGATTGTCACAGAGCAATTGGACCAGGCGTTCGCTCAGGAAGAGAATCGATTCGATGTCGAGGTGTTCGCATACGGTTTCATCGAACAGGAGTTTTATCTTGGCCTCGAATTCGTCGTCCTGATTCCAGAAAAGGAGCATGACCGGTACTTTTGGGAGGGGAGTGAAGCGCCATGCGGCGTCTGCCGAGGGATGCTCCCTGATTTTGTCCAGCCCACCAATTCGCCTTGCGGCCTCGGCGAGTGCTTCGGGTTTGCCGCTGAACCGTTCCGCCAGGGGAATCTCGACGTGTGCCCGCATGGACTTGATTTTGGATACCGTGTTGGGAATTTCCTGAAAGGCTTTCCATCGCCCCGTGGGGTTCACTTTTCCGCCCTGGGCCATGTGGTTGTAAATGAACACCTGCTCCCACCGGTTCAAAGGTTCATCATCCGCCTTTCGTACGCCGTTGCGCCCGATGCGGATGAGGCCTGAAAAATATGGCAGCTCCAGTTCCACATTCGATTCCTTGCCCACAAGCCGGCCTCCGATCCGATGGGGAAGGTCCTCGATGGCCATTGATGCGGCTTTTTCCCTGGCCCAGACAAGGGCGTCCTCGGCCATGTCCCGCCGGGTCCACTTGCCTGCGGCATGCTGGGCGTCCAGGATTTTCTGGCATCGTGCCGCTGTTTCCGGATCAATATGGGGACAGCCATCGAGGGGAAGTTTTTCGGAGACCACCATGCCGGCAAAGGCGAGGCAGGTGGCAAATCCGCAGTCTCTGCAGTTGGTTTTGGGGAGAACATCTCGATAAAGGTCCACGACGGAGAGCGGCATGGTGAAGTCCTTTCCTTGATAACGGGTTGATGCAACGGCAACAGCGCTACATTCATTATAAATATTCAACTCAACTTTCGACTTTCACAGGCCGGTACCGGGAAGTAAGCGTTCCGCTTTTCTGCGGACCTACGCCTGAAACCTGAAGTCTTCAGCTTAACTCCCCGATATAACCGGATCAGGCGTACGTAAGCCCCCGACAACGCCGACCTCGAAAGTCGTATAACGATATAAAATAAGACCAATCTCTGTCGGGGCAATCATCGATAATATTTTCAGGTTTGTTGGCGGTGGGGGGCTTTACACAAGACCTTTCCGGGTGGTAGGAACATATTGCCTTTTCATGAACTGAACCGTTTTCGACAAGGAGGAGCCAATCTGTGGAAAAAGGTTTTCGAGGAAGAACGCATCGGAGACCCCGGCGCATGATGCAACTCGTGGTTTTGGGAAGCATCCTGTCCATGGCGACGATCTTCGTTCAAGCGACCTGGGCGCTGTCGTTGCATCTTCCGGAGTCGGCCTATCAGGGGGATATGGTCGTCGGTCGGGTGCATCCGCCGGCGGCGGTTTTTGTGGGAGAACACCCTGCGGCCGTGGGGAGGGACGGGTATTTTGCTTTTGGCATCGAGCGCATGCAGCCCACTGATGTCATCGTTTCAGCCCAAAAGAGCGGAGAGGAGATTCGCCGGACCCTCAGGATCCTGGCGTTTGACTGGGACATCCAGCGCATCGACGGCCTGGCCCGACACTACGTCCATCCGGTCCCTGAGGACATCCGGCGAATCGAGGCGGACAACCGTCTGATTCGGAGCGTACGTGGGAGATCCCCTTCTTCGGAACCCTGGTTCCTGGAGCGGGGTTTCATCCTGCCCGTCAAGGGGCGTGTGAGCGGCGTTTTCGGAAGTCAGCGCATTCTCAACGGCGAACCCAGAAGCCCCCACCAGGGCATGGATATCGCCGCACCCAAAGGCACGCCGGTGATCTCCCCTGCTGACGGCGTCGTCCGACTTGATGCCCCCGACCTCTTCTTGATGGGAAATACCCTGATTATCGACCACGGCCTGGGGATTCAGTCCGTTTTCATCCATCTTGACCAAATCCTGGTCAAAGAGGGGGCAAAAGTCGTCCAGGGGCAGATCGTCGCCCGTGTCGGCAAAACAGGCCGCGCCACCGGCCCCCATCTCCACTGGGGCGTCAGTGTCGGCACCGTCATGGTGGACCCGGCACGATTGGTGACGCAAGGGTTTACGACACGCCCCCTTGTCAAACAATGACAGGCGGACGGTCTGAGAACCCTGATTCTTTCCCAGCGATTCCGGAGGTGATACTTCATGTCGGATTTATTCAAGATCAGGTTTGAGCCCATGGGGCTTGCGGTAGCGGTGTCGGGAACCGATTCGACCATCATGGAGGCAGCTCTCATCTACGGCCTTCCCATGCGCTTCGATTGTGGCGGGAAAGGTGTTTGCGGAAAATGTCTCGTGGTGACCGAGCCACCCGAAAATATGGGCCCCATTACCGACGCTGAGCGACGGATTCTTTCACCGGAACAGCTGAAGGAGGGTCAGCGCCTTGCATGCCAGGCGGTGGTCAGAGGCCATGTCCGGGTGACGGTCCCGGAACAGATGATCGACAGTTCAGAGGTTCGGGGTAAGGACGGCGTATCGGGCAGCTATGCTGCCAATCCATTGGTTTCACGTATATTTCTTCCAAAAACGACCCCGCCTGAGCCGATGGACGGACGTTCGGCCACGCTCGAGAGCTGGATATTGGACCGTGCTGCAGCCGTATGCGACCGGGGGTTGACCTTTCGAAACCGTCATGCCCTGGGCCAGGCCGGCCTGCCGGACCAGTGCACCGGTGAGGTCACACTGGCGGTCCATGAGGTTCACGGCGTTACGGCGGTCTTAACGGGTCGCCGCCCGGCAAGCCTGGGCATCGCCTTTGACCTGGGGACGACGACGCTGGCGGCATACCTATGCGACTTGAAGGACGGCCGGGTGCTGACAACGGCCTCGGCGGTCAATCCCCAGCGGCGATTCGGGGAGGATGTTATCAGCCGTATCGCCTATGCCAACCGGTCGGCGGCGGGGTTTCGCCAGATGCAGGGCTTGATCCTCGATGCAGTGAACGGATTGATCGAGCAATGTATCGCCGCGGCGAAGTTTCATCTCGAGGACGTGGATGAGGTGACGGTGGTGGGCAACACGACCATGCTGCAGATATTTGCAGGGTTCCATCCCTCAAGCCTCGGGGTCACGCCTTATTTGCCGGTGGCGCGCGAGTTTCCTCATTTCAATGCTGCCGACCTGAGCCTATCCCTCAATCCCGGGACACCTGTTCACATCCTGCCGGTGGTGTCGGGTTTCGTAGGGGGGGATACCATGGGCGCTGCACTGGCCGACGGACCCTATCACCGGGATGGCGTCACTCTCATCATTGACATCGGGACCAACGGGGAGGTGATGCTTTCCACCCCATCGGGTCTGTGGGCGACGAGCTGCGCAACCGGGCCCGCTCTGGAAGGCGCCCAGATATCCTGTGGTATGCGAGCGGTTTCCGGAGCCGTCTACAAGGTCGAACCCGGTCCGGACAAGGGCGTTCGTTGTCATATCCTGGGAGATCCGGGAACGCGGCCACTGGGGCTGTGCGGCTCCGGCGTGATCGATGCCGTGGCGGTGCTTCGGCGACAGGGCGCCATCGAGCCTTCCGGCCGGTTCAACGCCGGGGCGCCGGGAGTGGTCTGCGATGAGAATGGCCTCGGTCGCCGGTTCGTGCTGATCCCTGCCGAGGATTCCGGCTCCGGCAGGGAGATTTTCCTGTCGCTCAAGGATGTAAGGTCGCTTCAGCTTGCCAAGGCGGCCCTTTCGGTGGGCATTGAGTTTCTCATGCGGGAGGCGGGTATCCAACGGGTGGACCGGACTGTCCTGACCGGCGCTTTCGGTGCCCGTTTCGACTGGAAAAACGCCGCTCTCATCGGTATGCTTCCCCAGGGCGCTTTCGACGGAGAGGTGTACCCTTTGGACAACCTGGCCGGTGTGGGTGCGATCATGGCGCTCGTGAACCGGGATCGGCGTGAAGAGGTTTCCCGCATCAGTCGAGAGGTCCGTTTCATCGAGCTCGCCGGCGATTCGGCATTCGCCCTGCAATTTGCCCGAGCCACCGGCTTCCCGATTCTTGACGCGGCTTATGATGCCCTGCTCTGAGCCACAAGGCTCCGGTCCCGCCTGTTCATGAGGCCGGAGCCGGGGCATGGATTTCAGGCGATGCCTGCGACGATGGTTTCCGCCACTTTTTCAGCCGACAAGCCAAACAGGTCGGCGGTATCCACCTTGTTGAGATAGATGTCGTGCCACTCCACGTTGTTTTCGAGAACGATGTTCTTCAGATGGTCGTATTTTCCACCAAGAGCCTTTACCTTTGCGGCCAAGGGTATGTTTTGCTTGAAATCGATGTGGAGAAGCAGAAGAAACTCGATCCGGCTGCCCGATGTCGACCGCCGTGAAGTCAAGGGGATACAGAGTATACTGCGGTTATCCTTTCGTCCCTTACCGATATAAACGTTGCCCTTCTGAACGATGGTTCGCTTGGTGCCCTGAAGCCGCCGGTCCCGATCCACCCGTGATGCAATGGCCATTGAAGAGCCTTCCCGTTTAACAACGGTGATCGTGGTGCTGTCGAGAGGCTCGCCCAGCAGGTTCAGTCCCTCGATCTGGTAAAGGGTTAGCCCGCGGACCTGGGAGATGATCTCCTGCAGATTTTTCAGGACCATGACGTTGCTGGGGATCAGTTGGGAAACCTTGAAACCGTTGGCCTCGATCAGGTCGAAAAGCATGCCCTCGATCTTTTCGCTGATCCGACTGGTGCCGACGGTCACGGTCTTGGCCTGGTGTTTGATGGCGTCAATGGGCCGCGCCATGGCGTTGATTCCCTCTCCCAGGCATTTGAAGAGGGTTTCCAACATGTTTCGGGCAGTGCCCTTGAGCTCGAAATCGATCTCGAAATCCGTCACGGGAAGTCGCCCTGACAGATATTTGAGAAGCAGGGTCAGGTCGGAGGCGTTGCCGAGTCCCATGGAGAAGGTAAATCTGTTCTCATTCCGGCGACGGCGGTAGGCGGTGTAGAACTCGGCCATTTTCTCCCTGAAGCTTTTTTCCAGAATGAGTTCGTAGACATCGAGCCCGTTTTTTGCGGCGTCGTCAATGCTTTTCTGAACATCCTTCCGGAAATCATAGAGAAACCGTGACCCCTCGTTGATAGATAAGGCGGCGTAGTATCCCCAGATGTGGCCGACCAGGGTATTGACGATGGGAGCCAGGTGCTCACTCACCGTGGGAACGTGGAAGACGTCGGCGGCATAGGGGGTGAACCGGTTCTCTCCCTCGCTGGCGATGACGATGGGTACCGCCTTGTGGGCCTTGAAAATGGCTGTATCTTTGATGATGTCGCCCAGGACCGTTTCACGGGTGCCGGCGGCGCAGACGATGATCAGGGGCTCCGAGGAAAGATCGATATGCTTCTTGTCTTCCACGTAATCGGAGGAGATGGTTTTGTAGCAGAGCTCACTGAGCTTGATACGGATCTCGTCGGCCGAAGTCTTGTTCGGACCGCTGCCCACCGCGGCCCAATAGGTCCGGGTTACGGCGCGGCGTCGGGCAGAGAGTGCCATCTGTTCCCGCATGGCGAGGATTTTACGCATGTGGCCCGGTAGCGCCAGCAGCGCCTCGACCTCCCTCGTCACGAAATCGCTTCCGCGTCGGCCCTTCAGATGGGCCAGGTAGAGGTTCAAGAGGGCGCCGGCGACGATCTGGGAATAAAACGCCTTGGTGGACGCCACTGACATTTCGATGTCTCGACCGCTGCTGGTGTACATGACACCATCAACCTTGAAGGTGAGGTCTGAATCCCGGCGGTTGACGATGGCCAGGGTAAGGGCTCCCCGCTCCCGAACCATGTCAACGGTCCGATTCGTATCGGTGGTGGTGCCCGACTGGCTGATGGCCACCACCAGCGTGTCTTCCAGGCCGGGTCCGTCGTCCTGGAGCCTGAATCCGCTCATCTCCGAGGCTTTCAGTGCTGCGATTTGAATATTCGGATCGGCCATGTAATGGGCGAGGATATCGGCACAGGCCTGAGCCGCCACCCCTGCGGTGCCCTGACCGACAAAAAAGATCTTTCGAATGGTATTTTCCGACAGCGCTTTCCGAACGGAGGCGGGGATAACCTTTTCGTCCAATACGATCTCGCATCGCCTGCCGTCGTCGTTTTCGATGACCCGCCAACGGTTCAGGAGGGTTTTTTCTACGGAGGCCGGGGATTCGGAAATTTCTTTCAGGAAATAGTGGGCAAAAGATTGCCGATCGATGTCTCGGGTGGTAATGCGGGTGGTCTTGATGTCCGACGGCGCCAGGCTAACGGGGGATCCGTCATAAGCCATGGCCTGGATGCCGGCCAGACCGCCTTCGGAAAACTGATCCAGGATGAAGATCTGCCCCTGGGTTTTTCCGTTATGTCCCTCTACCACCTTCTCACCGTCCAGTTTGAGGTATCTCGGAGTTTGCTCGATGAATCCGTAAACCTCGGAGGCCGCCATGTAATGATCGTCGGCAAGCCCCACGAAGATGGCCTGGCCGCTGCCGCGCTGGGCCAGAAAGAGCTTTCCGGGCGCGAGATCCGTGTGGAGGATGATGGCGTGGGAGCCTTCGAAATCGTTCACCGAAAGGCGAAACGCTTCGGTCATGGAATGCCCCTCTTCCATGTAGGCCTGGATCCTGACAGGGATAATCTTGGTGTCTGTGGTGATCTCTGAGGGGATTATGTATCCGCGCTTTTCAAATTCCTCCCTGAGCTCGATGTGGTTGTCGATATCACCGTTGAGACAGACGTGAAAGATGGGCAGGTTGCCGTTGGCACCCACTGTGATATTGTCGACCGGGTGACAGTTGGGTTCGCTGATGGCGCCCACCGAGGCCCATCGGGTATGGGAGGAGACGGTGTAGCTGCGGTGAGAAAAATTGACCAGGGCCTGGAGGATGGCGTCGTTCTTGATCTGGGTGCGCAGGAAAGCGACGTTGTCGCCCAGCCGGCCGATTTCGGCCGCGACCTTGTATGTGAAAGCCACCGCTTTGTGCGGGGTTTCGGCTTCATCAGCCCCCTCGTGAATCGAAATGCTGCCGTTGGCCAGCACTGCCTTTCCGATTCGTTGTTGGAAGATGTCAAGAAAATTGGCCTTGTCCAGGGTGTTCATGAATGCGTCGTAGACGGGCATGTCGAGGGTGAACAAGAGGGAGATGCCTGCGGAGTCTCGACCTCGAACTTCCAGCCGGTCGATGCTGTTCAGAACGGTGTTGACGCGTTTGAAAATGGTGACAATCTCCTCCGGGGCGGTGGAACGGTGAAACAGATCCTTTGTTTTTCGGATATTTTCTTCAATCTCAGCAGAGAGACACCAGGCGATGTCCTTGGTCCGCTCCAGATGGTCCGATAGAATGTCTGTTTCCGCGGTGGGCAGCAGGCCCAGCCGTGCCGTCAATGTCCGATCCTCCCGGTCGATGATGTCGGAGAGGCGCGTTCCTGTCTTGAAAAGATCTTCCTGAAGCTTTTTGTCGGAGAAGATCTTGAAAAAAGGACCATCCTTTTTCCATGCGGTGACGGTGGACCATAGGCTAGAAATAAGGTCGGATCCGCCCAGGTAGTGGGTCGACAGGTCCAGGTCACCGTCCTTGCAGGCGGAAAGCCCTGTTTGTTCGATCCGGTCGACGGCATTACGGAAGGCTGTAGGATCGACGACCGAATTGTCTGTCGGTTTTTGTTTGATGGAAACGATTCCGGCGATTCCGCACATGGCTCACATCCTTCGGTAGAGTTGTCTGATTTTGTCCCGGGTCATGATCGTTTTCCAGTTTTTGCCCAAGGCGTTTTCCCACAACGGTTCCAGGACCAGCGCTACATCGACCATTTTTTCAAGTCCCTTGTCGTCGACACCCTGAACGAGATTTCGGGGCAAGCGGACGTCGTGTTTTTCCATCATGCGACGGAATTCGTTCACCTCGTCGGGGTAGAATTCCTCCAGAACGTCGAAGGCCACGCAGTTTCCGATGCCGTGATGGAGGCCCAGGACGAAGGAGAGACCATAGGAGAGGGCATGGCATACGCCTACCTGGGAATAGGCGATGCTCATGCCCCCGCAGTAGGAGGCCATCATCAGCTTGTCTTCCCGATCAGGGGGATCCCCGAGGAAAACCTCCCGACACAACGCCATGGCCTTTTCACCGTAGGCTTGGCTGAAGGCGTTGAGATAGGTTCCTTTGAGCGATTCCACGCAATGGATGTAGCAGTCCATTCCCGTGTAGAACCACTGATCCGTCGGAACACCCTCCAGGAGATCGGGGTCCAGAACAATTTGATCGAAGACGGTATGATCGGAGTTGATGCCCAGTTTTTTGACAGGTCCGGTGAGCACCGTCGTGCGGGATACCTCCGCCCCCGTACCCGACAGGGTGGGAATCCCCGCGTGATAGACCGCCGGGTTTTTGATCAGGTCCCATCCCTGGTAATCGGCGGCCGACCCCGGGTTGGTGAGCATGAGCGATACGGCCTTGGCCAGATCCATGACGCTGCCGCCGCCGATGCCCACCACGGCATCCGGCAGGCTGTTCGCTTGCGCTCGAACCATTGCCGTTAACCGGTCGACTTCAGTGGTCTTGGGTTCGTCGGTGGTGTCGGCCCAGATGACCATATCCCGCCCTTCGGCGGGAATTCGATCTCTGAGCGGTCGATTTTCAAAGATGTGATCAACGATGAAAACCGCGAACGACGCCCCTTTTTTTCGCTGAACCGACAGAATATCCGACAATTGATTGAAACAGCCCCGACCGAAGACGACTTGGGAGACCATCTTGAAATTACGAAACATATAAACCTCTTTTGGTTTTTCGATGACAATGTTAGGTGGATTTTTTCGCATTAACCTCAGTTATACGGTGTGGTCGGTTATATTCGTAAAATGCCTGTCCTGTCAACACACGGAACAATACGGAAACACTTCCCATTTTTTTGAATGGCGGTATCTGGCTAAATATGTTAAATTTAACAATTAGATAAAATTTTCTCCCGCTGTTTTTTCCGATGCGGGTGGGCGCTTGCGTCCAACATGAAGAATTATGAAGCAAAACGACATTCAAAATCATATCAATCGGTTGAAATCGGCACTTTCCAAAACTTATGGAGGGGACCGCCATCGTTTCGATCGCGATCTCCGGCAGTTGCGACAAGCCGTCGTCAAAGGTCGGCATTCCAAACCGGGCAAAACGGCGCCAGATAAGCCTGACGACCGTCTGATGCAGAGAATCCTGCAATTGGAAAGCGCCGTCGACGCCTCCGTCCGAAAGCGGGCGCAGCGCCTCGACCGGAGGCCCCGACTCGATTACCCAGAGGGCTTGCCTATCCTCGACCGTAAGGACGAGATTGTCGCCACCCTCATGAACCATCGCGTTGTTGTCATTTCGGGGGAGACCGGATCAGGTAAGACCACTCAGATTCCCAAATTCTGCATCGAGGCCGGTCGGGGCATTGACGGACAGATCGGGATGACCCAACCCCGGCGCATCGCGGCAATGACCGTAGCTGATCGCATCGCCGAGGAACTGGGGGAGCCCTTGGGGCGATCCGTTGGGTACAAAATTCGTTTCGACGACCAGACCGGCGAAGACACCTTTATCAAGATCATGACCGACGGCATCCTTCTTGCCGAGGCACAGAGTGATCGACGGCTCCACGCCTATGACACCCTGATCGTTGACGAAGCCCACGAAAGGAGTCTCAATATCGACTTCGTTCT
Organism: Desulfococcus multivorans; assembly: GCF_001854245.1. Lineage (GTDB taxonomy): Bacteria > Desulfobacterota > Desulfobacteria > Desulfobacterales > Desulfococcaceae > Desulfococcus > Desulfococcus multivorans. The sequence continues at coordinate 1,647,181 of NZ_CP015381.1, forward strand.
GGGCATTCTGAAGCGCCTTCTGGAGCAGCGACGAGAGCTTTCACTCGTCATTACATCGGCCACCATCGACACGGAAAAATTTTCCCGGGCTTTTGAGGGCGCGCCGATCATCGAGGTTTCCGGGCGGATGTTCCCGGTGGAGGTGCGTTACATGCCGCCGGACACCGTCTCCGATGAGAGCGACCAGACGCATGTCGACACGGCGGTCGCCGCTGTTCGCAAGCTTCAGGCCGAGAGCCCCTACGGCGGCGATATTCTCGTCTTCATGCCCACTGAGCAGGACATTCGAGAGACGTGTGAGCTGCTCGAGGGCAGCCGTTTCACCGGTGTCAACATTCTGCCGCTTTATGGTCGGCTTTCGGCCGGTGAACAGTCCCGGGTCTTTCAACGTTTGCCGGGAAGAAAGATCATCGTCGCCACCAACGTGGCCGAAACCTCCATCACCATTCCCGGCATCCGATTCGTAGTGGACACCGGCCTGGCCAGAATTTCCCAGTATCTTCCCCGGAGCCGAACCACGGCCCTGCCCGTGGTCCCCATTTCAAGAAGCAGCGCGGACCAACGCATGGGACGGTGCGGCCGGGTGGCCAACGGCATCTGCATTCGTCTTTACAGTGAGACGGACTATGAAAACCGCCCCCGCTTCACCCCTGCCGAGATTCTGAGATCCAATCTGGCGGAGGTCATTCTTCGAATGATCTCTCTCCGGCTGGGGGACGTCGCCGATTTTCCTTTCATTGATCGGCCGGCGGACAAGAACATCCAGGACGGCTTCAACCTGCTTTACGAGCTGGGGGCCATCTTTCGAAAGCGCTTGGGAAAAAGCGGTCGAACCGTGGTACAGTTGACGGAACGGGGGCGGGTGATGGCCAGGCTGCCGGTGGATCCCCGCCTGTCCCGGATGCTGCTGGCGGCCGCGGAAGCGGGGTGCCTGAAGGAGATGACCGTTCTGGCGGCAGCCCTCAGCATCCAGGATCCCCGGGAGCGCCCTACGGGAAAAGAGACACAAGCCGATCAGGCTCACGCGCCCTTCAAGGATGCGTCCTCGGATTTCATTACCCTTCTCAATATCTGGAACGCCTATCACGAAACCAGATCCGTCGTGAAGTCCATCGGCAAGATGCGGGCATACTGTAAACGGCAGTTCTTATCGTTCAGAAGAATGCGGGAGTGGCGGGACATTCATTACCAATTGGCTGTGATTCTGGAAGAGCACGGTATTCGGAACCGGGTGTCCATTGATCCTGACGTGGCCGACGGGACGTCCTTCACACCTTTTTACACCGCGCTTCATACGTCGATTTTGACCGGATTCCTTTCCAACATCGCCGTTAGGAAGGACAAATTCATCTATCAGGCCGCCAGGGAGCGGGAGGCCATGATTTTTCCGGGCTCGGGCGTCTTCAAAAGCTCGGGCCCCTGGGTTGTCGCGGCTGAAATGGTGGAAACCTCCCGACTATTTGCCAGGACCGTCGCTAATATCGATGTCGAATGGCTGGAGGCCTTAGGCGGTGACCTGTGCCGGCGCTCTTATGCCAACCCGCGGTGGGAGAAAAACCGGGGCGAGGTGGTGGCCGACGAGCAGGTCAGCCTTTTGGGTCTCATCATCGTTCCCCGGCGGCCAGTCTCCTACGGCAGAATCGATCCTGAGGCGGCATCCCGGATCTTTATCCGAAACGCCCTGGTGGAGGGCGACATACGACAGCCGTTTCCTTTCATTCGTCACAATCAGGCCCTCATCGGGGAGGTTCGCGGGATTGAGGATCGGGTGCGACGTCGAGACATTCTCGTTTCCGAGGAGGATCTGTGCGCGTTTTACGCGGACAAGCTCGGCACCCGGATCCATGACGTCAGGGCGCTCAAGGCACTCCTGAAAGGCCGGAAAAACGACAAGTTTCTACGGATGCAGGAGAGGGATCTGAGGCGATACCGTCCCGATCCTGATGAACTGCGCCGGTATCCCGATCAGATTTCCCTGGGCAATACCGTCTTTCCCTGCGACTACGTGTTCGATCCAAGCCGAACCGAGGACGGCGTGACGGTTCAGATACCTTCGTCAGTGGCGCCGTCGGTGTCACCCGAGGCCCTGGATTGGCTGGTTCCGGGCCTTCTGGAGGAAAAGATCACCGCCCTCATCAAGGGGCTTCCCAAGGAATACCGTAAGCAGCTGGTTCCCGTGAACGCCACGGTACGCATTATCGTAAACGAACTTCCCAAAGGGCGGGGAGCGCTCCTCACAGGCCTGGCAGCGTTCATCTACCGACGCTTCGGCGTCAGCATCCCGGCTTCGGCGTGGAATGAGGGGGATCTGCCCGAACACCTCCGAATGCGAATCGCCATCATCGGTCCCGGGGGCGAGGAGATCCGGTCGGGGCGGAATGTCGAGGTGCTTCGAAAAAGCGCGGCGGATCCCATGAATCGGGATCAGTTCGAAGCGGTCCAGCGCGAGTGGGAACGAACCGGGATTACCCGTTGGGATTTTCGGGACTTGCCCGAGTCCATCACCTTGACCGGCGAGGGCGGAGAGACGTGGGTGGCCTATCCCGGGCTCCGGGCCGACAAGGACGGGCTCTCCCTCAAACTTTATCGGGATCCGGTCAAAGCCGAGGCGGGTCACCGGGAGGGGATGGTGCGGCTCTTTTCCACCTGTTTAGCCAACGATTTGAAATTAATTCGGAAACAATTAGCGCTCCCCAAGAGACTCGCCGAATCGGCCCGGTATTTCGGGGGTCTTAAAAGTGTTGAAAATCGGATCTACGACAGCGTGCTGATGGACCTGTTTCACCGCAATATCCGCACCCGTTCGGCGTTCGATGCGTTAATCACGGAGGCGACACCTCTGATTTCCAGAAGTGCCCAAAACAAACAGGCCGTGGTCGTCGATATTCTGACGGCCTATCACGATTGCCGATCGGGGCTGTTCCACATGGAGAACATCAGTCGGTCCAACGCTGGGATCATCCGATTTCTTTCCGGACTCCGGGACGCGCTGGCCAACCTGGTGCCGGAAAACTTTCTCGCACTTTACGATACTGAGCGGCTGTTCCACTTGAAACGATACATTCGGGCCATCTCTATCCGCGCCCAGAGGGCGGTTGAGAATCTCGAGCGGGATCAGGCCAAAGCCGCTCTGATGAAGCAACACGTCGACCGCCTGACGGATCTCCTCAATTCTCTGGAAAGAGGGGCTTCCAATGAAAAGCGCGCGGCGGTGGAGACCTTTTTCTGGATGATCGAGGAATACAAGGTATCGCTGTTCGCCCAGGAACTTAAGACCCCCATCCGTATCTCTTCGAAGCGGCTTGAGGAAAAATATGGCGAGGTTCGGCGGATGGCCTGAGGATCCGGGCTGCGTTCCCCGATGTCTTCGTTTTCCGAAAATCCAGGACTGAGATGCAGGGAAAAATCAAAAATCGCGGCCTGCAGCGGCAGACCGCCATTTCCGCGTTTGCGGACGGAGGAAAGCGTTTGAAAGCAATGGATGAAAAGATACGATTCAGGGGCTACCTGACCTTTGCCGACAGCCTCAAGGTGCAAAAAGCGATGGCGTCCCAGCGTCGAATACCGGCATTTATAGTGATATCCGTCACAACGCTGGTAACGACGGCTTTTTTGATATACTGGATGGGGGTGGGGCTCATGTTTGGCGCCCTTCTTCTCATGTTCATGGGGGTCTTGATGTACGGCGGCCTGAGACTCATGAGAACGACCGCGGCCGGGACCCAGAAGCGGGTTTACGAAAAAGCCTGCGTAAAGCGCACCGGCGCGTTGACGGAAAGCGGCATTACAATCCGGAGAAACAAGGTCCTGAGCACCCTGTCGTGGAAGGCCTTCGAGAGGGTTTTGGCGTTGGAGGAGATTGTTGTCCTTTTGAACGGCGTGGAAACGCTTGGGTTTGCCAAATACATGTTCGACACCCAATCGGACTGGGATCGGGCAAGAAGATTGATCCTGAACCGGTATGACCGAAGAAGGGCCGATCCGGACGCCACCTGACGGCGCTTGATTTCAGAAGACGTCCGCGTGAAAAAGGAAGATCTTTCCGGTGCCCATCAATCGGCCTTTGTTTCGATCGTTTTTACCACCATTCAAACGGCATCCAGGTCAATAAGGTTTTTTTCGAATCCGTTTAGGTGAATGACCCTATTGGCGCTTTTCTTCTGGTTCGTTAAGGTTGCGAATATAAGCGCCTGTAAAAGGGCAGGGCACCCAACGAATACCCCAGACAATTGGTCAGCTGAAAGGAGCAGATCATGAGCAAAAAAGATGCGTATATTCAGAAATTGCATGCCAAACTGGACGAATGGAATGCCGAGATCGACAAACTGAAGGCCAAACTCGATGCAGCCAAGGCTGAGAAACGGGTTGAGTATCAGGAACAGATCGATAACATTAAAGAAAAACGAAAAAACGTCGAAACAAAGCTTGACGTCCTGCGCAGTGCTGGAGGCGATGCGTGGGAGGATTTGAAAAAGGGTGTCGAAAGTGCCTGGGAAGCTATGGAAAGCGCGATCAAGGCCGCCAGGTCCAGATTTAAATAGTACGGTCTGCAGGCCTTATTCTCCTTCGGGAGGGGATAAGATGTCCATATAAACCATCACATCGGTAACAATGGCGGCGGGTCGGGGCTGAGACTGCCGGTGGTTCAGAAAACCCTCTGGAAAGACGCACGTCCTCGCTCGCTTTTCATGGATCGACCCGCCGCTGCCGTGTGAATCGAGGCGTCCTCAGGATTTTATCCGACGACGCAATACGACGCAACACCGTTACGGCAGGTCGGTGCTCTCAACGATTTCACAGCTGTCTTCCGGACAGAAAAGTTCCAAAAAGAAGCCTTTGTCTTTCTTCTTGGATTCCTGGGTCGGAATCACAATCCGGCCATCGGCATCCAGGCAGGAACGGTCCGGGCAAGTGATTTCGAGCCAGAGCCCATTCTTTTCATCCGCCCCGGCGGACGTAATGTTGTTTGCTGACAGTTTTTTAATTTCACTGTCGCTCAGCAGTCTCGCATTGGGTAGAAAAAATTTGAATTGAAACTGTTTTTCGTCTGTCATGATGACCTCCCTTCATATTCCGTCTCACTCGACCCTCTATCTAACGGTCTAATATCATAAATTTTTCAATTCTGCCTTCAAGTTGATCGATGTGCCGGCGAGTGCCTGGGATACCGGACAACCCTCCTTGGCGGCCTCGGCCTGTTTTTGAAACGCTTCGGCAGTGATGCCGGGCACCTCGGCCTGGGTGGTTAGATCGATGCGGGTAATTTTAAAGCCGTCGCCGACTTTGTCTATGGTTACCTCGGCCTGGGTGCGAATCTCTTTTGGTGGATGCCCGGCCTTTTCGAGCAGCATCGAAAGGGCCATTGAAAAGCAGCCGGCATGGGCCGCGCCGATCAGTTCCTCCGGGTTGGTTCCCGGTGCATCCCCGAACCGGGTTGCAAAAGAATAGGATCCTTCGAAGGCGCCGCTACCCAGAGCTATGGTTCCCTTGCCTTGCTGCAGTGTTCCTTCCCAACGTGCTTGAGCGCTTCTTTTTGGCATGCGTTTTTCTCCTTTTCAGTCGTTTGAAAGATGTCCGGATCTTGGTTTGAACTACACTTTTTTATGAGGTTTTTACCGCTTACGACGTCCTCCTGCACCAAAAAACATCTTGACATGTGTCCGCAAGGCTTTGTTAAGCTGGCTTCTGCCGCATCTCAGCTTTCGCCGAGCTCCTTGGCGATGACGCTGTGCCTGACCTTGCGCTGAAGGGCCGTTAATCGTTCGCTGATGCCGACGGAGTAAGGTTCGGGATCGGTGATCGCACGGACTTCTTCGGGGAGCTTTTCGAAAGCCGACCTGAACCGCTCTCTGATGACATTCAACGGTTCCGGAGCGTCCACGGCCTTGCCGTCCTGCATCACCGTTTTCAGCAGTGGACGACCCGCGAGAGACTCTTCGCGAAGAGAGATCGTGTCCTTGGCCAGACGCCCATCCTGTTCTTCTCGAAATACCTGTTTGGGCGCTACGAGCGTTCTTTTCCCTGAGCTCAGTTTCATGACCGGGCGACTGTCGAACTGGACGAGCTTATAGGCGATATCGGCATAAGGGCTGTCGGCGGAAACCCCCATTTTGGTGCCGACGCCGAACGCATCGATTTCAGCGCCTTCCCGGATGCTTCGATCGATTTTGAATTCGTCGTAACCGCCGCTTGCGAAGATCTGGATGTCCGGGACGCCCTCTCTCCGGAAAAGATCCCGGACCTGACGGCTCAGTTCGGTCATGTCACCGCTATCGAGACGAACTCCCCGCAGCCGCCGATCTTGCGCCTTCATCTCACGGGCCACCGTAACGGCTTTCTCCGCGCCCGCGAGGGTGTCGTAGGTGTCGATCAATAGCACCGTGCGATCCCCGAAAATGTCGGCAAAAGCTCGAAAGGCGTTGATTTCGCTTTCAAAGCTTGTGATGAACGAGTGGGCCATAGTGCCGGCTACCGGGATGCCGTAAATCTTTCCGGCCAAAACGTTGCTCGTGGCGCTCATTCCGGCAATATATCCGGCTCGGGCCACCGCCATTCCGGCGTCGACTCCGTGAGTTCTCCGCAGTGAAAAATCGACGATGCTTCGGCCCCGGGCCGCATGCACGCAACGGGATACCTTGGTGGCGAGCGTGACTTGGAGATGGATGATATTGATGAGTGCGGTCTCCACCAGCTGAGCTTCGATGATGGGGGCCGTCACTTCCAATACGGGTTCGTCTTTGAAAAAGAGTTCTCCTTCGGGAACGGCGACGACGTCGCCGGTGAATCGGAACCCGGCGAGGTAATTCAGAAAATCATGGGAAAAAAGCCCTGTGGAATCGAGATATTGAATGTCATCGGGCATAAAACGCGCCGATTCCAGAAAGGCGAGAGCATTTTCGAGACCCGCACTGATGAAATAGCCTCGGTTCGGCGGGTACTCACGGATAAAGAGACTGAACGTAGCCGGCTTGAACATCCCTTCCCGGTAATAGACTTGCGCCATCGTGAGTTCATACAGGTCTGTCAGCATTGCTGTGAACTTCGGATATGATGTCATCATCTTTTCCCTTTGTTGTCTCTATGCATCAATGGCGATGTCCGTGAACAGTATCATCTTCGGGGTGATGCGGTTCCTTGTGGGAGTGCGGGTGATCGTGGAAATTTTCACCGTGCCGATGTCCGTGGGAGTGGACGATGATCTGACCGGTCGCGTCGCAGTTGCTGCAGTTTTGAGCGCTGATTTTGCCCGTTCCCCGGCATTCGGGGCATTCCCGGGTTTGGTTGGGAGAAAGTTTCTTTTCCATAACACACTCCTTTCCGTCACGTGTGACGACGAACATTTCAGTAGAACACAATTCAATAATAAGCACCTCATAAGGATTGAGCCATAGGGTATTCGATGGATTTATGCCGAGGTGCATCATGTATTTTCATCCATCGGATCAGCATCGCCGGGACCGTTGGAATTCGGAATGAAGATGGGCGATGAAGGACTTCGACGTCATTTCGGGGAAGCGCCAATCCAGGGAATAATCGCTTTATCATGAGGATTCACAGCCAATCCTTCTCAGGGGGGCAACCGCCGTTCGCGATAGAGCACGGTTTGGCAAACGCTGTCTCTCATCCCGCTATGAATCATGCTGTTGAGGCAGTTTGAAAGGCAGCCTGTTGAATTTCGGACGATAGCGTGTCTTTCAGTCGTACTTTCAGTCGTACTTTTTTACGGAAAACGGGATTTACCCCATTGAACGGCGACGGGGGCAACACGACCGATGCACGACCGGGCGGCCTCACGGAATCCTGCTGATGGTATTCCCGCTGTTGTCGGCACGGCTGCATTTTTTGTCAACTTCCTGAAGAATGCATATATTTTTCTGCACATCATCAATAAAACGTTTCAACCTTTCTTGCAAGTTTCCGCCGTGTACGGATCGGGATCAACCTTTCGGTACTGCCGGATCAGGAGTCTCGGCCATGCTCGCAACCCGTTTCGCATCATTTCGCAGGCGCACCGATTGCGGCGGAGAAACTCCGGTGAACGAGGAAGATCAGGATGACCACACATGCAGGTCCCGCCTTTCCGGGAAAAAGAGACAAGACAGCTTCCGCCGGATCCATGCACCGGGATCGTCCCGGGACCAGCCCCGCCGGTTTGGGAACGGAAGCCGAGGCCGTCTGTCGGCTGGCCGCCCAACTGGCCGGAGAGATGGATCCCGGCCGCAAAAACCTTCGAGTCGAACTGGACAGCTCCCTGGAGCGCGATCTGGGCTTCGACAGCCTGGCCAGGATGGAGCTGCTGTCGCGACTGGAAAAAGCCTGGGGAGTGTCGCTGAGCGAAGAGGTGCTGATCGCCGCTGAAACCCTGAGAGACCTGGTCCGGGCATTGGGTCTGGGGACGGCACGGATCCAAGTCCTGGAAGACAGGCGCCGGCCTGTGTCGGAGCAGGATATCCGACGGGGAGCGATTGCCGATGAAGCCCGGACCCTGGTAGAGATGCTGCAGCTTCAGGCGGCCAGATCGCCGGATCGGTTGCACCTTCTCCTGACCTCCGGAGCGGAAGAACCCGTTGAGGTCAGTTACGGCCGACTCTTCGACGGAGCCGCCGCCGTTGCCGCCGGTCTGTGCGGACTGGGTCTCCAGCCCGGGGCCAATGTGGCGTTGATGCTGCCCACCGGACTTGATTATTTTTTCAGTTTCTTCGGCATTCTTTTGGCCGGGGCTGTTCCGGTCCCCCTTTACCCGCCCGCACGACCTTCCCAATTCGAGGACCATCTGCGCCGCCACAGGCACATTCTCAACAACTGCCAGGCCCGGATGCTGATTACTGTCGCCGAGGCCAGGCCCCTGGCGCGCTTTCTTAAAACCCAGGTGGCCTCTCTGGATCGGGTTGTCACCGCCGACGGACTGCAGGGCACAGGCGGCGCCGGCATCCTGCCGCCGGTGTTGCCCGAGGAAACCGCTTTTCTCCAGTACACCTCGGGCAGCACCGGCATCCCCAAGGGGGTTATCCTCAGTCATGCCAACCTGATGTGCAATATCAGGGCGATGGGGCGGGCGATGGAAGTCACTCCGGAAGATGTCTTTGTGAGCTGGCTGCCCCTTTACCATGACATGGGCCTGATCGGAGCCTGGCTGGGCAGCCTCTATCACGGCTGCCGGTTGGTCATCATGCCGCCCTTGTCGTTTCTGGCACATCCGGAACGATGGTTGTGGGCCATCCACCACCACCGAGGCACGCTGTCGGCCGCCCCCAACTTTGGTTACGAGCTGTGCCTGAAACGGTTCGACGAACAGCTTCTGGAGGGTCTGGATCTGAGTTCCTGGCGGCTCGCCTTCAACGGCGCCGAACCCGTCAGCCCGGAGACGATTACCCGTTTTACGCGTCGATTCGCCTGCTATGGATTCCGGTCCGAGGCGATGGCACCCGTTTACGGCCTTGCCGAGTGCACCGTCGGCCTTGCCTTTCCGCCGGTGGGACGGGGGGCTCTTATTGATCGTGTCCGCCGCGAGCCGATGATGAAGAGGGGCGAGGCGGTGCCGGCCCCAGACGACGACCCCAATCCGCTTCGTGTTGTTGCCTGCGGTCGCCCGATGGCCGGACATCAGGTACGGGTTGTCGATGGCCAGGACCGTGAGCTGCCTCAACGCCGCGAAGGCCGCCTCCAATTCTCAGGACCCTCGGCCACCAGCGGGTATTTCCGCAATCCCCGGGAGACCGCAGCCCTGTTCCACGGCGAGTGGCTCGATACCGGCGATCTGGCCTATATGGCCGAACGGGACATTTACATCACCGGCAGGGTCAAGGATATCATTATCAAGGGCGGTCGGAACATTTCCCCGTATGAGCTTGAAGAGGCCGTCGGCGATATCAACGGCATCCGAAAAGGTTGCGTTGCTGTCTTCGGCGTGGAGGATTCGGCTTCCGCCACGGAAAAATTAGTAGTGCTGGCGGAGAGCCGCGATCAGGCCGCCGACGTATTGGCTGGTCTCAAGAAGCGGATCGTAAACGCGGCGGTCGATATCCTGGGCATGCCCCCGGACGAGGTGATTTTGGTCCCGCCCGGCACCGTCCTTAAGACCTCCAGTGGAAAGATCCGCAGGGCTGCGAGCCGGGAGCTCTACAAGAAGGGCCGTATCGAGCAGGGGCCCCGGGCTGTGTGGTGGCAGCTGGCTCGCCTGACCGCCGGCGGAATCCTGCGGCAAGCCGGCCGGTGGATGCGGCAGGCGGCCTCAACCGGCTATGCCGGTTATTGCTGGCTGCTCTTTATGGTGCTGGGAGCGTTGGCGGCCCCTCTCGTATTCTTGTTGCCGTGGCGCGGCGGACGCCGGCGCGTAGCCCGGACGGTGGCCCGGCTGCTGGCCCGCCTCACCGGCACGCCCATCGTGGTCCGCGGTCTGGAGCATCTGCAGACGGAAGAGCCGCTGATTCTGGTCGCGAATCATCAGAGCTATATGGACAGCATAGTGCTGATAGCGGCGCTGCCGATGCGATTTGGTTTTGTCGCCAAGGCCGAGTTGGCCGAAAACGTCGTTTTACGTCGGGTTCTGACCCGCCTCGATGTGGTCTTTGTAGAGCGGTTCGACAGTCGCCAGGCCATAGAGGATGTCCGAAGGATCGAGAAGCTTGCCGCTGCCGGACAGTCGCTTCTGTTCTTCCCCGAGGGCACCTTCCGACGGATGCCCGGGCTGCTGCCGTTTCATATGGGTGCGTTTCTGATCGCTGCGGATAACAATCTGGCGGTGGTGCCCATCGCCATCCGGGGGACGCGGTCTAAATTGCTCCCCGAAACGTGGTTTCCGCGGCGGGGCCCGGTGCATATCTTTATCGGTCGTCCTCTCCGAGGAGAGGGACCGGGTTGGGCGTCGGCCCTCGATCTGCGCGAAGCGGCACGACGGCAGATCCTGCTTCACTGCGGCGAGCCGGATCAGGGTGGGGATGCATAACGGGGCAAGCGGATGATGGCGTCTGTTTTCAAGATCACTTCATTCGATTTTCAAGCCGAAATCAATTTTGGCCATGCCGGATATCCGTTCTGGAATGATCGGAACCATGACGTCCTTTAAATCCGCTCTCGGATTACATGAAACGACAAGTGGGATTCCGTGACCTTGCTGCGGCCGGTGTAGAGGAAAACGGTCATCCACAAGACCTGCAGGGCCAGGATCACGGCGGGGTGCCAAAGGCATTTCATGCCCTGAAGCACCTCCGGCGCTACAACGACGGTTTCGGAGCAGCGGAAGGCGATGACGGCGGCATAAGCAACGGCCCCAAGGGCCATGACCTGGTAGGTGGAGAATTTCCGTCTTCCGCGGTAGTCGGCCCGGAAGACTTCGGAGACAGAACGCCAGACCTGGGTGATGACCAGGCTCTCGAAGAAGGCCGTGGTGGGAAAGCCTTTGAGGAACAGGTAGATGCCGGCGATGCCCGCGCTGCAGTAAATCACGGCGGTGACGGCCTGGATGGGGACGACCGGCACGCCGTCCCACCCGTCGGCGTAGGCGATCTTCTTGGTTTTGCCCGAGAACACAAAGCGCTTCCTGGAAAAAAAGCGCTGGATGAGGGGATGGCAGGCCTTGAGCGGCTTGCCGTAGCAGCAGCCGAAACTGATGCAGGCGAGTCGGCCGACGCCTTCGCCAAAGGCATAGCTCACGGTAAGCGCTGCCATGAAGATCATGATGTCGATGGGGGTCTGGACCCAGGGCCGAAGTGCCAGGTTGGCCCCCGCAACCAGCCACGGGGCGATGAGAATACCCACGAAGGATGCGCCGCCAATGGTGAAGGTGTAGCGTTTTTTTTCGACGATCCCGGCGACGGTCCGGGAGGCGGGGATGCAGACCCCCAGGAGTGTCGCTGTGACGGCAAGGACGGCCACGAGGGGCGCGCCCACGGATCCCATCAGAATGATGAAGATCACGACGGACAGCCCGTAGGCATTGGCGTTAAAGAGGCCGTAAAAGGTCAGGTTCTCCCCCTGCCAGCCGCCGGCGTGCTTGAGGCGGGGGAGGACGGCCAGGATCTGCCATCGCTCCGAAGGCAGCGTTTTGAAGCCCCACGAAAAGACCAGGGTCAACAGCAGGGTCAATCCCAAAATAAACAGTTCATCGGTCATCTGACGTCTCTCCTCTGACACCTTTGATCAGGTTAAAGCAATGCGGGCCTTCCCCGCGGTATTTCGGACAGGTCGACGAACCGCTCCGATTGTTGCCGGCTTCCGCCGGCCGATCTCCTGGCGCACCCGGACCTCCGTCTCTACCAGAGGCCTGCCGAACCCCTCGGAGAAACGGGTCTGCACTCCCTGACGGTGGAGGTTTTCAAGGATGTCCTCGGAAAAGACAATTCGCGCCGGCTCGAAAACGAGCACGTCGGTGGAACTGCCGGGCCGATAGAGGCTCTTCGGCATGCCCTTTTTCAAAAACATCCCCGGTGCCACGTTCCGGGGAGCATCATACCGCGTGTCGCTATAACATTGTACAATATCGCCGATCATGAGGGCCGCCACCTCGATCATGGCTGCCAACCCCACCCGGCTGCCGCCGGGCACGTCAGTGTCGATGACGGTGACAATCCGGCGGTTTTTGGAAAAGGATGCACTGGTGGCCATGAGCGCCCCAGGGTTGCATGGGTGATAGTCACCCGCGATTTCGTATATATCGACGACGCGTCCGGCTACCGGGGTGTGATTGTAGTGATACTTGTCGGGGGTCAGCCGGAAAACGGCCACATCGCCGCCTCTGAAGGCCGATAACCAGATCGGCTTGTGAGGACTGATGAGCTCTTCGTAGTCGAAGAACTTCTCCTTGATGAAGAGTTGGGAGGTTCTCGAAAAAGAGCCCACCAACACCCGGGCGTCGGCGGGCGAAACCACGACGTCGGGATTGTCCGGCATGGGCCGCGTTTCCCAGTAGCGGATCTTCCGCTCGAAAATTTTTCGGGCTGTGTCAATTTCATGGGGCGGATCAAGGCATTCAGTCAGATCGATTCCCAGCTCCCTGTGGAATCGCCCGGCACGGGCGATACGGCTGCCAATGGCGGCATCATAGGTGTTCCACGCCAAAAGACGCGATATCCTGGCTGAAATCAAAAGGTTGAAAAGGCGGGACGGCCGCTCCCGCTCGGCGGCGTAAAGGGCGTTTACCAGCCGATCGGCATACAGGGTTTCGGTCTCTACCCGTCCCGTGGATCGTTCGATATATTGATGAGGGGTCAAGGCGGTCATGGGGTTTCGATCTCCCTGTTCTGCTGGATGTCGTGATGGATGCTCAGGATAATGAGCTGGATCAGCTGATGCAGGGACCGATCGTCGATTTCCTCCGTGACGATCCCGCGTCGGATTTTCTGGAAGAATTCCCAGGCGCCCTGATGGCCCAAGCCCAGGATGCCGGCAAGCGCCTCGCGAAAGACGCCGCGTTTCAAAGCCGCCCAGGCATCCAGCTTGATGAAATTCTGTTCGAGAAAATCGATGGACTCCATCATGTGGCGTTTTCTCAGGGTTTCCCGATAGTATTGCTCCGAGGCCGTGTTGAAGACATCGGCCGGGAGCTTCATGGGATGGTCGACATTAACCTCCTCCAGGATAGACCGGGTCAACCGGTCGGCTGCGGCATGGGTTTCGGGGGCCTCGATCCGGTCGGAAAGATCCGCCAGGATCTCCGAGAGTCCCATCATCTCCACCAGGTCGGCGGCATCGGTCCGAAGGATGTCGACGAGGGCTTTTCGGAACTCGAGGTTGTAGACCCGAATGAAGCCCTGGTAACGATGGCTGGGACGGGTATGGCGGACCCGCTGCAGGATCAGATGCATGAACGCATTAGGGGTGTCCTTTCGGATGAAAAAGGTCGGAATGCCGATGGCGCTGCCGAAGAAGATCTGCCGTCGCTCGCTCTCAACGAAAGGTTCGTCCGGGATGTGGGCGTGGGTGATTTTACCGCTGATGATGTATTTGAAGGCCAGTGCGGTGACCAGGTTCTGCAGGGCGGCCGCCGGAGCCATGTCTCCGCCGATGGATTCGAAAAGGCTGTAGTAGCGGCCTTCGAAGCCCGAAAATCCCATGACGGCATACTCCCGGAGGCGATAAGGCAGGTACATGGGCATCTCTGCATCGAAGATCCCGAACTCGACGAGATCCTGCTTGAGGCGAACGTCATTTCCCACCTCGCCGTTCAGGGCAGGACTTCGATCGGTACTCATGAGAGCGACGAAATAATCGAGCAGTCTGTAGTCCCGTACGAAATCCCCCCTCAGGCCGAAAATCCGGCTGAACTGCCGGTCTATCCATTTGGGGCCGAAGGGCGTGATCGGCTGTCCCAGCACCTTGAGCCGGGCTTTTTTCTTCCAGCGGCGCCAGATCATCCGGAGGTGAGTGAAATCGAGCTCGTGGGGTAGGAAACCCAAGGCCTTTTCCGGATGGAAGTCGCTGAAATCCAGCCGATAGGGTGCGGCGCTGTACGTGCCGACAAAAAGCGGCAAAAAATGCTCGGCAATCTTGATGGCCAGGTCTCCCAGGATCTTTTCGTCCCAGGCGTCAAAACCAGACGCCGGATCTTTCATCAGGCGCGTGAGCTTTCGGCTCCCCAGGCTGATGTGGGTGCCGTTGTTGGCCAGGCTGACATTGGAGAGAGAGGGCAGAACCACCAGGTCCCGGGTGATGATGCCGGCCTCTTTCAGTCGAGCAATGCCGTTCAGCTGACTTCGGGAGAGGACCTTGTGGCAGAGCTGCATGTACCGGTGTTTGTTTTCACCACGGCGCCATCCCGAGAGGCAAGGGCTCATATACAACTCCCGGTAGAAGGTGTCGGATATCAGTTCGTTCAGCCGCTTCTGGCGGGCGTGGGTATGAGGAGCGAAATAGACCATGGCGCGCTGGCCGCCGGCAAGAAGGCCGAATTTCCGATTGGCATAGAGGATGAGGAGCTGGCTCAGCAGATAGCGTTTTGCGGTTTCCCGGGCAATGCCTTCCCCCGGTGCTGTGTTCCGGGCCGACAGGACCGGATGGAAGGAGGTGGTCTCCGGCGAGGTGTTGTCGTTGATAAAATGATCCATGAGACCTTCGCCTACGCTTCGGATGACCGCATGGGTGCCCGGGCCGTCGGCCAGGGCGTCGGCCAACGCGAGCTTGATCAGATAGCTGACGGGAATGCGGATGTAGGTTTCGCCGTTCCGGGTGACGGTGAACCGATCGGCATCCCGGCGTCGGGGGCCTTCAGGACGGTGCCGGTCGGCGGCAAGGTCACGGGCGAAAACACTTCGGGAGTAATCGTTAAGGGCGGAATGGTGGAACCGGACCCAACTGTTTTCCCAGATGCCGTTCGTATTGTCGTTGATGAAGTTCTCGAGGTCGGCAATACTGCGCCGGGGCGATTCTCCCGTGCCTGTCCGTTTCATGAGGTTCTGATAATAGTTGGACTGCT
Organism: Desulfococcus multivorans; assembly: GCF_001854245.1. Classification (GTDB taxonomy): domain Bacteria; phylum Desulfobacterota; class Desulfobacteria; order Desulfobacterales; family Desulfococcaceae; genus Desulfococcus; species Desulfococcus multivorans. The sequence continues at coordinate 1,662,590 of NZ_CP015381.1, forward strand.
GGATGATGATAGGCAAGTCCACATGTTCGGAGGCACCGGTCACCACGGCCTGAAGTTCGTTTTCAGCCCCGAAGGTGGTGTCGCCGGCCCCAAAAGGAAGGGCCTGAGCAAAGACCTCGGGCGGGCTTCCCGGGCGAGCGCCCAGGAGGTCCTGAATTCGCGATAGCGCTTCCGTGAGCAATGGCTCAGGCCCGGCGTTATTTCTTTCTGCAAAAAGGGGGCTTAAGGTTCCCAAAAGGTTCTCCTTGATCAAGGGGTTATTTTCCTTTATAGACGTTCGTCAAATACGGCAGGGCTTCATCACCCGACCTTTATGTCAGGCAGGAGTGTATACCGGACAAAGGTTAGGCCGATGCAAAAAAGACATTAAAAATCGATTAAATCAGAAGGATATTAAATGGGCATGGGGAGTGTCGCAGGTGTGGACGGAGGGGCCGGTGGGCTTTCGGCGGCCCTTGAGCGAAGCATCCTCCACGGTCTGGCCTGCGAATGGGAGTGCGCCTCCTGGGGGCTGGCGGAAATATACCGAAACCGATTGAAAAAACCCCTGTTTCGGCTTGAAACCCTGACAAGCCGGCTGGGCTATTGGTCTGAAACCCACGGAGAGATCGTTCTGGGCAGAGATCTTGTTTTGAACCATCCGTGGGACAGCGTCCGGGAAGTCCTACACCACGAAATGGCCCACCAGTTGGCCGGTCAGGCTCTGTATCCGAACCCCGCCGAACCGCCCCACGGGCCGACCTTTCAGGAGGCATGTCGACTGCTTCGCGCAAACCCCAAGGCTTCCGGGCGTTACGAGACGCTTCATGAACGTCTTGCGCGGGATACCCTTAACGCGGAGGACAGGATTCTTCTCCGTGTTCAGAAGCTCATGGCGCTGGCCGGCAGTCACAACCGGCACGAAGCCGAGGCCGCAATGTTCAAAGCCCATGAGCTGATGCGAAAGCACCATATTGATCAACTCACCCGGAAAACGCAAAGGGACTTCGTGAGCATCTTCATCGGTGCTCCGGCCCTTCGCCATTTCAGGGAATCCTATGAGCTGGCCTTTTTGCTTCAGGAATTCTATTTTGTTCAAGGACTCTGGGTCCCGGCCTATGTCGTGGAAAAGGAAAAGATGGGGCGGGTACTGGAGATCAGCGGCACGCTCCGGAATGTTCGGATCGCCGGTTATGTCTACGATTACGTGTGTCGTTTCATCGACTGCGAATGGGATTCGTATCGGCGGCAAAACAGGATAACCCGGGGGCGTTGCCGAAAGACCGATTTTGCCGTGGGGGTGGTTCGGGGCTTTAAATCCAAACTGGCATCTCGACAAAACGGCGAGAGTCAAGCGGCGACATCCCATGCGTTGGTCGAGCTGAAGGATTGCCGACTGGATGCCTATATGCGGTATCGATATCCTTCGGTGCGAAAGATCCACAAAAACCCCGTCCGGCGGGAGATGTCCGTTCTCGAGGACGGTATCCGCCGCGGCGAACGCCTGGTGATCGCCGAGGGAATCACCGATAAGGACGGTGACCTCGACAAACGCCTCTCGCACCACAGTATCCCTGGAAAAGGGTGACGATATCGCCCGACAGGTTGGGGGGCGTAGAGACCTTATGCCCGGTTTTGTCCCTTCAGATAGGCCTTCTCCAGATTCAAAAGGCTTTCCTTGACGGTGATGCCCCCGCCAAATCCCACCAGTCGACCGTCGGCCCCGATCACCCGGTGGCAGGGAATGACAATGGGCAGGGGGTTTCGATGGTTGGCGCCGCCTACGGCCCTGGAGGCTCTGGGGTTGTCGATGCGGCGGGCAATGTCGCCATAGGAGGCCGTTCTGCCGTAAGGAATTTCCCGGAGTGCCTGCCAAACTTTCAATTGAAAAGGCGTTCCCTCAAGATGGATATCCAGGGAAAATGTTTTCAACTCACCCGAGAAATAGGCGGAGAGCTGACGAATGGCCTCTCTGAAGGGGGATTCTGCCTGTTTGCTCCCGAGGTGGGGAATCGGGGGTGGGGATGCGTCAAAGTGAATGAAATGCAAGCGATCGTCGTATCCCTCCAGCAGAAGCCCACCCACCGGGCTGTCCATGATCCAGTGGTACATCATGATGTGCTTCCCTTTTGGATCGTCAAAAAAGTTGTTGTTTCTTTTTTTCAATACCACCCTCCGTCCGGAAGCGCAATCGAGAATCCATGCGCGTGAACTACAGGTCTCGATCCTGAGAATTTCCAGGCTGCCCCTCAAATAGCCCGATTTAGCCTTTGACAAAAAGAATCTATGTAAGTATAAGTTATTTTAAATAAACATAAACGGCACTCGAATCAGTTGCGTACTGCATTCTCTGCATATGTCAAATTCAGGCACGATGCAGATGTTGAAACTAACAGGCAACCTAACCATTTGGAGAAGACGGAAGTTATGACACTCACAAAGGCCACGATCATCGAAAAACTTCAGGAAGAATTAGGCTCTGCCGGTTTTACCAAAAGCAAAAGTTCGGAAGTGGTGGAGACGCTGCTCACGATCATGAAAGATACCATGGAAAAAGGGGAAGACATTCTGATTTCGGGTTTCGGGAAGTTTCAGGTCAGAGAGAAAGCCCAGCGAAAGGGGCGGAATCCGGCGACCGGAGACGCCATGATGTTGGCGCCCAGGCGGGTGGTCACCTTCAAATGTTCCGGGCGATTGAGGGAACGGATCAACGGCGGGGAATAGCATCTTGTTCAGATGGATGTCGGCCCGATCCGAGATCATCAAAGAGAGCCGGCTGATGCCGGCTTTCTTTGTTTTGCAATGGTGATGGTGACACCGAGGAACGATCAAAAGTCGGCAGGGTGGGCGTCATGAGGATACATCCTGTCGTCAGGGGCAGGCGACACTGGTCGGTAATACCTGAGATAGGTTTGGGGATGTGGGGAAAGTAAATCTTGAGCTGCAGCATTGGCCGTCCCGAAAAAAAACACGATCGTTTCGGAAAATCAAATGTAAGCTGTTTCTGCATTTTTACGGGAAATCTTTCACCTTAAAAATGGCGCCGGACAGGCATCTGTCGCGTGCCGGTCCTTGAACTGATGACGACGGCGCAGTGACGCAATCACTTTTCCGGGAGACAGATCGGCGCACATGCACGCCGTTTACAGCCCCAAATCCTCATTGATCAGAATGATCTTGACACGGCCTTTAGGGAAGGATTTTTCCGTGATGGTCCAGGTGTTGCAGATGCGGCTGGAACTCTTGCAGTCCTCGCACCGTCCGGTTTTGACGCAGGGCGTCTTCATGTCGAGTCGCATGGCATTGATGGGTGCAACATAATTTTTGATACGGAGCATAGCCTCTTCGACGTCGGGCACGATTTTATTCCGTCCGACGAGAACCACCACCTCTTTGGGGCCGAAGGTAAGACCGCCGATACGGTTGCCGATCATATCGAGATTGACGAGTTGTCCGTCTTCCGTCACGGCGTTGGTTCCCGTGAAAAAGAGATCCACCAGCAGCGAGTGGCGCCTGCGCTCTATTTTTTCAGCGTGAGGTACATCCTTGTCCGTGGTGTCGATGATGGTGATCTCCCGAGTGTCAACGATCGCTTCATAGATTCCCGAAGCCGTGAAGGTCATGGAGCCGCCCCAGGAGATGGAGGTCGGCTTTGATTTGGGCAGGATGTCTTCCATGACGATGTTCCTGGCGCCTTCAAGGTTTGAAGCTGTGAAGACTTCGAAATGATTGGCCTCCAGGGCTTCCTTTACATCACCGATGCGAATCTCCCAGAAATTCTGAATGGGTTGGTCCATGGGGAGCCTCCTTACGATTCTTAACCATTATAAATAGTTGTTCCGAAGATCAACGGTGCTTCACAGTTGCCGACGGCGATGCCGTCTGCGTCTTGTACCGGTTTGGGATCTGCGTGCGCAGGGATCCTCTCTGCAACCGCATAAGATTATAGGTCATCTGACGGCGGGGTACAAGAAGAATTCGCCCTGAACTATAACAGGGTATGAGAATGCTTGAAAAGGTGTCGATCCTGGCGTATGTTTTGCTGAAATGAAAATCGATGTCGGCACTGATTCCGGATGATGATTTTCGGGCAAAAACAATACGGAAAGAGGAGCGCTTTGAAAAGAAAGTGCGGCGGGACTGAAACATGGATTAAATGCGGAGCGGCCGTGGTTTTGGGGCTCCTTTTGGGATGTGTGGGGCCGCCCGAGGAGATTCGGCCGGTGAAGGCGTTCGATGCTGAACGATACCTGGGCGTCTGGTACGAGATCGCCCGGCTGGATCATTGGTTCGAGCGGAATCTGACGGACGTGTCCGCCACCTACAGCCTTAGGAACGACGGCGGCATTGATGTTCTGAACCGCGGATTCGATGTGTCCTCCCAAAAATGGAAAATTGCTCGGGGCAGAGCCTATGCTGTCGGGGACAACGACGAGGGCAGTTTCAAAGTTTCCTTTTTCGGGCCGTTTTACGGCGGTTATCACGTTATTGATCTGGACCGATATACATATGAATATGCATTGGTCTGCGGATCGAACCGGTCTTATCTCTGGATATTGGCCCGTAACCCGCAGCTTCCCGAGGAGAAAACCGCTCACTTGATCGAAACGGCGAAATCCATGGGGTTTGACACCAGCGGGCTGATTTTTGTCGCTCACAAACACCGCGAATCCTGACGTCCCCCGGACGTTCATGGATCCAACTCAACTGTCGACTTTCATAGGCCGTATCCTCCCGGCACCACTATCCGGTCACCATCATGAAAGTCGACAGTTGAAGATCCAACCTGCAGAAAGAGGCGTTTCATGCCGTACGTGAATATCAAGGTGACGCGAGAAGAGGTTACCGCGGAACAGAAGGCTGGACTGATCAAAGGGGTTACAACGCTGTTGACGGAGATCCTGGGAAAAAACCCCGAGACGACCGTCGTTGTGATCGAGGAGATCGATACCGACAACTGGGGCATCGGCGGAGAGCCTGTCACGGTCCGGCGCCGCCGAGGGCAATAGCGATTGCGACAATTCCCCTACATCTTGTTCAGACTGGGAAACGGGCTGCACGTCGGCATGGGGCCAAGGGCCCCGGCCTCGACGCCTTGGGCAGGGGGCAGGGCAAGCAATTCCTCTATGCATAGGTCCTTCTGCGCCCAGAGTGCGTTGACCCAGGTCTGAAAGGCTTTTTGGTAGCTCTCGTCGTTGAAGTAGTCGCCGCGCATTTCAGGCGTTATGGTCAAGGTTCTGACATGGATCCGGACATCGGTGACCTTGCCACAAACAAAATCCCAGAAGCTCCTTGCCCCATCGGGATAAGCGATGGTCACGTCGATGAGGCTGTCGAGACATTCCCCCATGGCACCGATCACGAAGGCGATACCCCCGGCCCTGGGCTTCAAGAGGTTGCAATAAGGCGATTTCTGCTGTTCGTGCTTTCGCGTGGTGAAGCGGGTTCCCTCGACAAAATTCATGACGGAGACCGGAATCGTCTTGAACTTTTCGCATGCTTTACGGGTAACCGCGAGATCCCGTCCTTTGAGATGGGGATGCTTTTCCAGAAAACTTTGCGTGTAGCGTTTCATAAAGGGGAAGTCGAGGGCCCACCAGGCCAGGCCCATGACGGGAAACCAGAAGAGTTCTTTTTTAAGGAAAAATTTAAGAAACGGGATCCGTCGATGGAAAATCCGCTGGAGGATCAGGATATCGATCCACGTCTGGTGGTTGGAAACCACGAGGTACCAACTTTGGGCACGGAGATTCTCCATTCCGAAGACCTGGAGTGATATGTCGGCGAATATCTTCTGGTTGAGGTTGTTGAGCGCGATCCAACTGTTGGCGCATGCGTTTAAAATATGATCGCACCCTTTTCGGAAGGCCGCCTGGGGGACGGCCCACTTCAGAAAAGCCGTGAAAAAGATCGGGATGACCCAGAACAGGGTGTTCAAGGCATAGCAGCAAAGAGAAGCGACACCTTTGAAGTCGGCAAAAAGTGTGTTGGTCATAAGTTCCTTGTCACTATTCAGTTTAACTCAACTTTCGACTTTTATGATAGTGGCCGGCACCGGACTATGAAAGTCGAAAGTTGAGGGTTTAAGTTGAGCGTTGCGGAGAATATAGCGGTACATCATTTATATTGGCAAGATTTTCAACACAATTTACAAAATTTTTACAAGTATGGATGCTGCATTCCGCGTCATGGACGTGGAATGCGCGGAACAGGAAGGTCTGGACTCCTGCTGCGGATGTGGTTAATTTAAGTTGAAACGACCGCAATTGTTCAGATCGTAGGGAATTCCAACCATCAAGCAGGGGCCCGTTTCAAAAGAACGGGGGCGACGATGCTGCAAATCCAGCGTATGAGGAGGTGTCTATGAGAATCAGTCGGATGGTATGGATCGTTTTGGCCGTAGCCATGGGGATTGTTATCGCCGCACCGGTGGGCGCGGGTGAGGCGAAACTGCTGACAGGGGATGTCTGGCAGAAGATGTCAAAGGACGAAAAGGTAGCATTTATCTGGGGGGCGGGTCAGGTCGTGACCATCGAACAGGCCATTATGGATAAACTGCCGGAGATGAGACAGGAAACCTTTTCGGCAAAGGTGGTCGAAGGGATGGCGGATACCGATATGAATCAGGTCGTGACGACCATAGACGGATTTTACGCCGCCAATCCGGACAAACTGGATACGGCGGTTTTCCGAGTGATCTGGGATGAAATGATCAGGCCCAATATCAGGACCGGAATCGGAGGGCGTCCCCTGCAATAGGCAGAGCGTGAGCCGAAAGCGATTATCTCGGGATGATCGTCGGATTTAAACGACGGACCATTAAACCAAAGGAGGCAACCATGAGATGCATGAAATATGTTTCAATAGTCTTACTTGCGGCTTTCATACTCGGTTGCGCTGGAATGAGCCAGACTCAGCAGCGAACTGTGAGCGGCGGATTGATGGGTGCCGCAGCCGGCGCGGGTGTCGCGGCCATTGCCGGCGGTGAAGCGGGCGTTGGCGCCCTGGTCGGCGCGGGGGCGGGTGCCCTGGGAGGTTACATGCTCGGTGAAAGCCGCAAATAGTCCGCGGCAGTCATCCCCGTTCCGCCTTCTCCGGCCTATCGGCCGTCCGGCGTGCGGCGCAATGAGAAGCGAAAGCGATTGACATCGATCATCCATGGTATAAAATTAGATAGTTTTCAAGTTCGGTTTATCGGGGATCGGATCGACACGGTCCGGTGCGCTGCTTGCGGCGGCGGATCATTATGTTGAAAAGGAGGGCTGTGGTGCAGAAAGTCGTGATAGAAGGCCAAGGGGAGATCGCACTGCTGAGATTGAACGGGGGGGTTACCAATGCCCTCAATCCGGAGCTTGTAGAAGATCTCGGGGAAGCGCTTCGAACCGTCGAGCGAAGGTTCCGCGGGTTGGTGCTGGCCGGAGGAGAGAAATTCTTTTCCATGGGGTTGGATCTTCCGACCCTGATCCCGATGGAACGGGATGAATTTACCGAGTTTTACGTTGCGTTCAATCGAGTTGTGTTGGCTCTTTTCACGCTTCCCATGCCCACCTGCTGCGCCATCGCCGGACATGCGGTCGCCGGGGGAACCATTATCGCCCTGGGCTGTGATTACCGTTTTGCCGTCTCTGAGAAAAAGCTCGGCCTGAATGAGATTCGGTTGGGCGTGCCCGTTCCCTATCTGGCCGACCTGATTCTGAGGCAGATTGTCGGGGACCGTCAGGCCACGGAGATGATCTACGGCGGAGATTTTCTGGCGGCAACCGACGCGGCCCGATTCGGACTCGTGGATGCATTGCACGCTCGGGAAACCCTGGATGCCCGGGCCGTCGAAAAGGTTACGGCCATTGCGTCCCATCCCCACAAGGCTTTTATCGAGATCAAGAAGAACCGGGTGGAATCCATTCGTGACCGATATGAGCAGTGTCACATCGCCAAAAACAATGCCTTTATCGATTGCTGGTTCAGTGACCCGGTTCGACGGTTGCTCGATGCGGCGGCTCAAAAATTTTAGAAAAAGGCTGAAGACCGGAGATGCACCAAAGGGAGAATTTTGAGTCGCCCTGAGGAACCCCTTGATTGAAAGAATGTCTTTTCAAGGATTCAACTTTCGACTTTCATGATGGTGACCGGCGCCGGCCTGTGAAACTCGAAAGTTGAGTCAAGGAGATAATAGCGTTTCGTGAAAATAAGAGAAGTGATCGTGGTGGAAGGCAGGGGTGACGAGCGGGCCGTAAAGGCGGCGGTTGACGCCGAAGTGATCGTTACGAGCGGATACGGCATTGCCGAGGAAACCTTCCGGAAGATTGCATTTGCCCGACAGCGAAAGGGTGTCATTGTCCTGACGGATCCGGACCGCCCCGGCGACCAGATCCGAAAGCGCATCAACGATCGGGTCCCCGGGTGCAAGAACGCCTATCTCGTTCGACGGGATGCAATTAAAAAGAACGATATCGGGATCGAAAACGCAACGCCCGAGACCATCCGGAAGGCGCTGGCGAAAGCACAATGCGTCGTGGACGCGGCTCCGGACGCTTTCACCCGTGAAGATCTTTTGGTTCACCGTCTTTTCGGGGGCCGGGATGCCGCCCGGCGGCGGGAGACCATCGGCCGTATCCTCGGGATTGGGTATGCCAACGGTAAGCAACTCCTGAAGCGCCTCAATCATTACGGTATCAACCGCCGGGAATTTGAGGGCGCCGTCGATCGATTGACGGATGGAGGAGACGGATCAGGCTGAACCCGGAGCAGCGGGGATGCCGTCTTCCCCCAGACCGGTATCGTTTCGAGCGCCGCCTTCCGCTTTTTTGTCGGTGTGCCCCACAAGATACGGCTTCCAATACGATCGATCGGAACACCGATGGTCTGGCCGCACGAGGTTTGTTTTCGGGCCGGCTTATGGACGGTAATGGATGCGGTAAATTCTTCCGCCGTAGTCATCCGAGACCAAAATGGAGCCGTCAGGCATAACCAATAGATCCACAGGCCGTCCCCATACGCTTCCCTGGTGAAGCCAACCCTCGGCAAACACCTCGTATTCCGCCGATCGATTGCCCTCCAGAAACACCCGGGTGATCCGGTAGCCGATGGGTTCGGTTCGGTTCCATGACCCATGTTCAGCGATGAGAATCTGATTGCGATATTCCGCCGGGAATTGTTTGCCGGTGTAAAACCGCATTCCCAGGGCCGCCACATGAGGTCCCAGTTCCTGGACCGGCGGCGTGAGCGAACGCGGGGGGGTGATCCCGCCGTATTCCGGATCCGGAATATTTTTGCCGTGTTGGAAGGGGTAGCCGAAATGAAGCCCTTTTCGGGGCGCGTGATTGAGTTCGTCCGGAGGGATATCGTCTCCCATGCGATCTCGGCCGTTGTCCGTGAACCAAAGCTCTCCGGTCTCCGGATGCCAGTCGAATCCCACGGTGTTGCGAATGCCTTCGGCAAAGATTTTCAGGCCTGTGCCGTCGGGCCTCATGCGGTGAAGAGCGGCATACCGTGGGTCTCGGCTTCGGCAGATATTGCAGGGTGCACCGACCGGGACATAGAGCATGCCGTCGGGACCGAAAGCGATGAATTTCCATCCATGGCTGCGGTCCTTTGGAAAGTCGTTCCGCACGACGACGGGGGAGGGAATCCGGTCGAGGTTCCGTTCGATATCCGGGAACTTGATGACCCTGTGGATTTCCGCCACATAGAGGTCGCCGTTGTGAATTGCCACGCCGTTTGGAGAGTTCAGGCCGGAAGCGACGGTGAGAATCTCGTCGGCCTTGAAATTCCCGTCGGTGTCGCGAACGGCATACACCTTTCCGGCCCTGCGCGTGCCGACAAACAGGGTGCGGCCCGGGGCCAGCACCATCGACCGGGCATCGGGGATATCATCGGCGAAGACCTGGATATGAAAACCCTCGGGCATCCGGATCCGCTCCAGCGGCACGTCTCCTGTTTTTGCCTGGACATTCGGGATTTCGAAACCGAAAAGTACGATAACCACCATCAGGAAGATTTTGGGATTCATGGCATGATTCTCCTTGTGTTTATGTGCAGAGATGTTCAAGGAAACAGTTCATCTGAAAGAAACCGCCGGAAGCTCTTCGGGGCATATGCCAAATTCGAAACGGTCCAGGCGGTGCAGCCTGCTCAAGGCAATGGTGCCCTCGAGGAGGTCCGGGTGCTTGAGAAAAAAGTTGAGCGCATGATAGGCCCCCATGCGTAAGGAGATCTCCTCGTCATCGATTTTCGGTGACCGTCGATCCAGGAGGTTCCGGACTGCCTCGAGTAAGCCCGCCGTCATCGGAGGAACGGTCTGCCGGGGTCTCATGCCTGGCCGGCGGGTGAAGGCCCATTTCCGGCGTCGACCTCTGCATTTTCCTTCAATGTGAGCGTCTTGTCAAAAATGGTGAGCAGGTGGAGTACCTGTTCGCTGATCTTGAGCACGGCGTTGTTGATCCCATAAAACAGGATGGAGAGGCGCGTCTTGGATGCTCCGCTGCGAATACGCTCGATCTGTTTTCGGTCCAGGTCGTCCAATGTCTCTTTCAGGTTGACGTAATGAGCCGCTATCTCCCTGTAGACGAAGGCCTTCCGGGCGAGCAGCATGTCGGCGGCATCCCGGAGCAGGGCCTCCGCATGGCGCCGGACATCGGACAGTTCCTCCTTTTGGGACGGCAGGAGGCCGGAATGCTGGTTGGCCGTATGGACGTGGCATCTCAGGATCAGGTCCCGCATGCTTTCGGTGATTTCCTGGAGCGCCAGAATGACACTGGCGTATTTGCCCGCATCTCGCAGGTCTGCTTGCTGGGTCAGCCGAAGGGTCTTGAAGATGTTGGCCACGATGATGTTGGACCACCTCTGGAGCTTGCTGGTTTCGTGGCGCAGTTGTTTCAGTCGTTTACGGTCCTGGGCGAGAATTCCGTCAAAACAGGTGGAAATATCGCCTGAAACCTTTTCCAAAAAGCCGCCGCTGTGTTCAAAACAGGTACGAACGGCGAAATGGATGTCCGTAACCCGTTTCAGGTCGAGGCGTTGGATCTCCCGATCCGCCTTTTCCCTGGTGGCGTGGATCTTGAAATTTCGGAAAATAATGAAAGCCACCAAGGCCAGGAGGCCGACAAGGGCGATGCCGTCAAGATAGGCGAGGGCAAAAGCGAAGACCAGAGACACGGTAAAGGCCATGAGAGCGGTGAAGAACCATCCGCCGATAACCGCGAGCACGCCGGTGACCCGATAGACGGCGCTCTCCAGGCCCCAGGCCTGATCGGCCAGTGAGGTGCCCATGGCCACCATGAAGGTCACGTAGGTGGTGGAAAGCGGAAGCTTCATGCTGGTAGCCCAGGAGATGAGCGCACTGGCCACCATCAGGTTGACGCTGGCGCGCAGCAGGTCGAATTCGGGGGTTTTGCCGTCGTAACCCGGCGCGGGCAGATAATCTTCGGCGTCCAGCCGGTCCCGCATCCATCGGCGCACGGCGATGGGGCAGAGTTTCCGGCCGCCTTCGAAAAGACCTGTGACCATGCGGACCATGACCCGGGAGAGATGGGACGAATCAAAGCGCTCGAGCCCCTCCTCCTGTCGACCCAATCTTATCTCGGTTTGTGTAACGGTGCGGGCTTTTCGGGACAGCCATAGGGTGACGACCATAATGGCGCCCGCACCCAGCAAAAATAGGGTGCTGGTATGTACCTTGGCTTGGAGCGCCGCCATGGGCGTTGTGAGGGGGGCGGCGGTGGCCTTGGCCAGTGTGAAGGCGTGAAAGCCGGCCAACGGGACCCCGATGAAATTGACAAGGTCGTTGGCGGCGAAGGCCATGGCGAGAGCGAAGGTGCCGGCCAGCACGATGGGCTTGAGGATATTGATCCGGGTCGTCAGGATAACCACTTGGAACAAGATCGTGAAAAATATGAAACCCGCGCCCAGGATCGTCCATGTGTGGGTGTTGATCCAGGCAACGGCGTCGGCGGTCATGAAAGAAGCGCCTTTGGCGCCTTTGATCAGAATGAAGTAGGTGATCATGGAGAGCGCCATGCCGCCCCAGAGTCCGCCGTAGCGGCGGAGCCGGGGTGCGAAGTCGAAGGTGAAGATCAGCCGCGTCGTGAATTGGGCCGCGACCCCGCAAACAAAGGCAATGCCCACCGACAGCAGAATGCCGGAGATTATGGCTAGCGCTTTGCCGGTGTTGATGTAATCGCCCAGGCTCAACAAGGCTTGTCCGTTCTGTGAGATTTTGAAAATGGATACGGCGATGGCCGCGCCGAGCAGCTCGAACACGATGGAGACGGTGGTGGATGTCGGCATGCCGAAGGTGTTGAAGAGATCCAGCAGCAGAATGTCGGTAATCATGACGGCGATAAAAATGGTAATCAACTCAGGCATGAGAAAATACTGGGGGTGAAAGATCCCTTTTCGGGCGACCTCCATCATGCCGCTGGAAAAGGTTACCCCGGCCAGAATTCCCAGGCTCGCGATGATCATGATAGTGGTTCTGGGGGCCACACGGGATCCCACGGATGAATTGAGAAAGTTGACGGCGTCATTGCTGACTCCGACGATCAGGTCTGCGACCGCGATGGCAAACAGGACGATCAGGGCGAAAAGATAGAGCTCCATTAATTCCTCGTTTTCTGAAAAATGGGTCCGACGGGGCGAGTCCGACTTTTTCTGCATCTTCAGAAGACATGCTTAAAGCCGCCGCCATTGAAAAAAGAACGCGGTATCCTTATCTGCCTATTGTTAGAAATGTGTTAGGAAAACCTGAAACGTTAACATTTTGTTAAGGCGGAACCCGCAAGCAGAGATGAGGATTGCGCCGTGGGGTTTTCCCCGGAACACCGGGATCGGATCGCCTTCTCCGGATTCTCTTGCACAAAGGGTCGTCCTGTATGATGCTCTGCAGTGGTCTGTATCCCGAAGGAATTTTCAGCCTGCCCGATGGGCTGGAACAACCTTTCGGGCAAGGGAGCCGATGGTAAGCCCCTGGCCGAGAATTGAAAAGATTACTACCGAATAGGTTAGTGCCAGCACCACTTCCCGAGCCGGACCGTGCGGCAGGGAGAGTGCCAGCGCCACCGATATTCCGCCCCGAAGTCCGCCCCAAGTGAGGACCTTCCAGGATCCGCGGGGCAGGCGGAACTGCTCGCCGAAGAGACCTGTCGGCATTCCCACGGTGAAAAGGCGTGCGAGGAGCGTCAGCACGATGACGATCTGTATTGCGATCAGTAGGTTGACCGAGAAGGAAATGAGAATCACCTCCAGCCCGATCAGCATGAACAGCAGCATGTTGAGTATTTCATCGATCAACTCCCAGAAGGTGTCGAGGTTCTCTCTCGTCCTGTCCGACATTGCCAGCCGACGGCCGTGGTTACCGATGAAAAGCCCCGTAACCACCATCGCCAGGGGTCCCGAGACATGAAGCCGACTGGCCAGGGCGTAGCCGCCCATCACCGCGGCGAGGGTGATCAGCACTTCGACTTGGTAGTTGTCGATACTCTTCAGCATAATATAGGTGAGCGATCCCAAGGTTAATCCGAAAAGGATGCCTCCGCCGGCCTCCCGAATGATAAGGAGTATTCCATCCGTCAGGGTTGGCGGTGTATTTCCGGCGAGAAAGCCCAGGAGAATGGAAAACAGGACAACGCCGATACCGTCGTTGAACAGGGATTCTCCCATGATGACAACCTCGAGATTTTTCGGGGCTCCCGCCGATTTCATAATCCCCATGACTGCAACCGGGTCGGTAGGGGAGATGAGCGCGCCGAAGATCAGACAGTAGGGGAGGGGCAGAGGGATGCCCGTCAGGGGCAGGAGGTGCCACAGTCCGAATCCGATTATCGCCGCTGAGGAAACCGTGCCTGCTATTGCCAAAAGTCCAACTGACCACCTGAATTCGCTCAGACTGCCGAGGTCGACGTGGAGTGCTCCGGCGAACAGGAGGAGAGAGAGCATTCCCTCCATCAGCACGTCTGAAAAATCGATGGCGGCGAGAAAAGAGACCTCATAATCGTGCAGGGCACTGATGCCCAGCCGGTCCAGGCCGACAATGACGAGCGACAGGACCAGGGCGATGGTCATGACGCCGATGGTAGTCGGCAGTCCGATGAACCTGTGGTTGAAATACGCCAGGACGGCCGTGAGCACCAGACATGCCACCGCTATATCAAACATGAATTTCTTCCCCTTCTCCCGCGAGACCGGCAGCCGATCTATGAAATCGCCGTTCGGCGGCGGTCGCCGGCGTCTTCTTTGTCGCTCAACTCGATTTTCGTGATGTTGATAGGCCCTGAAAATCGGGTTGGCTCAATTTTTCATAATTTTCAGTTCGTGTCAAATGATCCCGATACCGGACATCCTTACATCTTCTCTTGACGCGCTCCATGATCTATGGTGAACGCCTTCAATCCATGAAACCGGGGTGTTCGCCGATAGGCTCTGTTCGCGATCATGGGGCGGCTTCCCGTCGGGGCGGGCCATACGGGGCCGGTTGCGACGGTTCACGGGATTTCAGACCTCGATCTGGATGATGTCTCGCTTCGGCTGGTGGGGGAAACCGTTTAACGTCGACACCCCGTCCTTGTCGCGGGCAAATGTCGGCGGGCTCTGGAGGTAGAGGCCGATCAGCTGCGCCACGGATATAAGGGAGGATTCATGGGTCCGTTCATATCCATGGGAGCCGTCCACTCCGAACCCGACCAACGCGGTCCGGGTATCGTTTCCGGCCTCGATGGCCGATGCGGAATCGCTGCGGTAGTGTCGAAATACGTCACGGCTGTATTCGATGCCGTTGTCCCGGCAAAGTCCGATCAGCTTTCGGGTGAGGTGATAGTCAAAAGGACCGGCCGCGTCCATCATGCCGATGGTCACGCCGAATTCCCATGAGTTTTGACCCGGCGCCACCGTAGCATTGTCGACGACGACCATCTCGGCAACGTCGCCGCACAATACCGCGGATGCGCCGACGCCGACTTCCTCGGAAATGGTGAGAAGCAGATGCGCCGGAACGGGGATAGCCACGTCGTATTTTCGAAGGGCTTGAACGGCGGCGAGTACCAGAGCAACTCCGGCCTTGTCGTCCAGGTGCCTGGCGTTCAGGAAGCCGTTGGGGGTGATTTCAGGGGTGCTGTCAAAGGAAACGAAATCGCCCACGTTGAATCCGGCGTCGATGAGATCCTTCTGGGATCGACTCCGATGATCGATGCGCACCTCGATGTGGTTCCAACTCACCGGCACACGGTCCACCTCATCGCCGAAGGTGTGGCCGGAGGCCTTCAGCGGCAGCACCGTGCCGCGAAAGGGCCCTTTCTCGGTAAAGATCGTCACACGGGCCCCTTCGGCAAATCGGCTCGACCATGTACCGATGGGCGACAAGGTCAATCGCCCATTGTCTTTGAGATCTCGCACCATGGCGCCCAGGGTGTCGAGATGGACGGAGACGGCACGGAGAAAGGTTTCCCGGCCGCCGGACAGGGTGGCGCGGATGGCGCCTCTGCGGGTCACGATAAAAGGGATCTCAAGTCGCTGCAGTTCCTGTCCCACGAAGTGCACGACCTGATCGGTGTATCCGGCGGGGCTGGGGATGTTGAGCAGTGATGTCAGGGTCCCGAACAGGTATTCCTTGTCGATGTCGATCAGTTCCATGGTTCTCTTTCCGTGAACGATGCGGCTGGACGGCCGGATTATTGGAGGTTTCGGGGTTGTCTCTGGGTGATGGTTTGAGGAAACAGCAGATCGATGAATTTCCGCGCTGTCGGCTGAGGCTCATGGTTGGCCAGGCCGGGCCGCTCATTGGCTTCGATAATATGGTATCGGGGCCCGGTGACGTCGGGCACGATAAAATCGAGGCCGGTGACCGGAATGTCGAGCGCTGCAGCCGCATCGACGGCCGCTGACGACAATGCCGGATGCAGCCTTGCCGTGACGTCGTGGATGGTGCCTCCGGTATGCAGATTGGCGGTTTTCCTCACCTGGATCGTCCGACCCTCGGGAAGGATGTCCGCCCGCCCGTACCCTTCCATTTTGAGGCACCGCAAGGTTTCGTCATCCATGGGCACATGGCTTTCGCCGCCTGTGGCGGCGGCACGGCGACGACTGTATTTTTCGATCAGCGCTTCGATGGTGTGACGGCCGTCACCCGTGATCAGGGGCGGTTTGCGAACGGCTGCTGCTACCATGGTATAGTCGATGACGATGATCCTCAGGTCGCGCCCCTCGATGAATTCCTCGACGATGTAATCCTGGCACTCTTCCTGGGCCAATGACACGGCGCGCTCCAGTTCCGCCCGGGTCCTCACATCGACGCTGATCCCGGCCCCCTGCTCCCCCCGAGCGGGTTTGACGACCCACTGCTTTTCGGGTTTGGAAGGGGGGAGTTCGTTGATATATTGAACGGGCACCTTAAGGCCGGCTTTGGCGAGGACGCGATGGGTTACCCGCTTATCGTCGCAACGGCTCATGGCGATAGCGGATGTCAGTTCCGAGAGGGACTCCCGGCAGACAACGGCTCGGCCTCCGCTTTTCAATTTGAAATAACCGTAAGGCGCATCCAGAATCTCCACGTCGATGCCGCGGCGATGTGCCTCGTCAATGATTATCCGCGCATAAGGGTTGAGCATCTCTTCGGACACCGGTACGGTGTAAAGCGGTTCGTTTATGGGATTCTTGCGCTTGATGCAGAAAATCGGGACCCGCTGAAAGCCGAGCTTTTCGTAAAGTCTTATGGCGCCCTCGTTATCGTGCATCACCGAAAGATCGACGTAGGAGCGTCCCCGGGTGAAGTAATGCTCGAGCAGATGCCGCACCAACGCTTCGCCTACGCCGGGGGCGTTGGCTTGAGGATCGACTGCCAGACACCACAGACTGGCGCCGTTTTCAGGATCGTTAAAGGCCTCCACGTGGTCGACGCCCGTCACGGTGCCGATGATTCGGCCGTCTGATTGGGCTTCGGCCACGAAATAGGTCCTCAGTTTCGTGGCATGACGATCCAGCATGAAATCGGCGTCGCATCGAACCATTCCCCGGGAAGCGTAAAGATCGTTCACGGCTGCGGCGTCTTCTCCGCTGCTCAATCTTCTGATGTTGAAAGCCTTCCAGTGGACCCCGCTGTGTCGGTAATCATGGGACCAGATCCGGTAGGCATGGGAGGGATCGAGAAACAGTTCCGTCGGTGCCATTGAGAGCATCACATGAGGATCTCGGATGTAGAAGGCGATGTCCCTGCAGTCTTCTTCCTCTGCCCTCACGGCGTTGGCAAGACTTTCGATGGTCTTGAAGGTCTGCCCGAAAATGAGGCGACCCCAGCCCATGTCTATGGCCACATTGGAACGCATTTTCTGAGATCGGGGGCCGACGGGTTTTTGCCAGCTTCTCGTCGAAAGACTCGAAGACCGTTCCAGTCGATATCGCATATCATAATTTTTTCGCATGACTCACTGTTCTCTTCTTCCCGTGCAGGGCATCCGGGACGTTAAACATTATGCAGGGTCAGCCAGTAACCTAGAAGGGCCATCTGCCAGAGTCGGGCCCCTCGCAGAGGGGTGATGTGGGCGTCGGGATCCGCAAGGACCCTGTCTACATATAGGGGGTTGAAAAGGGACTTGTTTTTCACCGTGGGTGTCGACAGGATTTCCCGGACGAAATCGAGATATTCGCCCCTGAAGTATTTCAGGGCCGGCACCGGAAAATAGCCTTTGGGGCGATCGATGACCTCGGAGGGGATGATCTCGCGACCCATCGCCTTCAAAATGCCTTTTCCGCCGTCGGCAATTTTGTGTTCGGCGGGAATTCGAGCGGCCAACTCGACCACCTCGTGGTCGAGAAAAGGCACCCGCGCCTCGAGTCCCCAGGCCATGGTCATGTTGTCGACGCGCTTCACCGGATCCTCGACGAGCATCACGGTGGTGTCCAGCCGGAGGGCTTTGTCGATGGCCGAATCGGCGCCGCTGTCGGCGAAATGCCGCCGAACGAAGGCCTGACTGTGGTTTTTCCCGTGAAATCGTGTATCCACGGCGTCGAGATAGTCCCGATGGGATCCATCGAAGAAGACGCGCTCATACTGCGACAGAGGGTCACCGGCGTTGGCATCGCATTCCATCATCGCGGGATACCAGTGATAGCCCGCGAAGATCTCATCGGCACCCTGACCGCTCTGGACCACCTTCACATGTTTGGAGACAGCCTCGCTTAACAGATAGAACCCGATGCAGTCATGGCTCACCATGGGTTCACTCATGGCGGTAACGCATCGCTCCAGGGCCGGCAAAACCCTGCCGGCATCCACCTCGATCTTGTGGTGAACGGTGCCGTAATGTCGGGCGATCAGGTCGGAATAGCGGAATTCATCGCCTCGTTCGTCGCCGACGCTTTCGAACCCGATGGAAAAAGTGTTCAGATCCGATTGTCCCGCATTGGCCAGAAGACCGACGACGAGACTGGAGTCCAGCCCTCCCGACAAGAGCACTCCGACTGAAACGTCGGCTGTCAGGCGCCGCTGAACGGCGTTTTCCAACTCTTGCCGCAGCAGCGAGCCCCAATCTCGAAAACGATAATCCCTCTCTTCGGGGCGGGGGCCGAAGCGAAGCCGCCAGTAGGGTTCAAACGTCACGTCCCCGTCCGGTGCGATGGTCATCAACGTGGCCGGCGGCAATTTCCGGATGCCCTTCAGAAGTGTGTGGGGGGCCGGAACCACCGAGTGGAATGTCATGTAATAGTGGAGCGCGACCGGATCGATCTCCCGGTCGACATCATCCTGAACCAGAAGCGCCGGCAAGGTTGACGCGAAGCTGATGCGGTTGGGTCTGCGGCTGTAGTAAAGCGGTTTGATGCCAAGCCGATCGCGTCCGATGACCACCTTACCGCTGTCGCGGTGGCGGATGGCGAAGGCGAACATTCCGTTGAGGCGTGCAAGGGCGTTTTTGCCCCAGGCGTGATAAGCCTTCAGGAGCACTTCCGTGTCCCCGTCGGAAAAGAAGGTGTACCCCATATCCCTGAGTTCGGAGCGGAGTTCACGGTAGTTGTACAGGGCGCCGTTGTAAACGACGGCCAGGCCGAGGGCGTTGTCTACCAGGGGTTGATGGGATTTCTCGCTGAGGTCGAAGATCTTGAGCCGCCTGTGTCCGAAGGCGGCATCCCCCTGCATGAAGAGCCCCTTGGCATCGGGGCCTCGGGCCGCCAGAACGCGCATCATTTTTTCAACGGTATGACATGAGTTGTCGTCAGATTCTACAGATCCGAAATTCAATACGCCGCATATGCCGCACATGTATGATATTACCTCTGTTTCTTGGTTTTGGATGGTGTATTTATTTTGTATCCAAATAAAATGTCTCTGATTAAAAGACCGATTAAATTATAAAACAATGTTTATTTAATATGTTATGATCCCATTAAACACAATATAATATATTGTATAGAAAATAAAGTCAAGCCGATGCAACCTGCATTCGAGGGCTTCCTCAAGGGGGTCGACCGGAATGTCATCCATCGCTCACCGGCCACGCATGAAAATCATTCCGCTGCTTGAAGCCTACCCCGACAAACCCATCCCGCATATACAGAATCCAGGCGTAGCGGGGTTCGTAAATGCTGGTCGTCGACGACCAGTAGGCCTCCTGGACATTACGGAAGGGATATCCGGTGGGGAGTGCGGGGGAATGGGATGAAAGATCCACGAGACTCTCCAGTTCCCGGATATTGGGGAGCCGCCAGATTCGTCTGTCTTCTTTATGCTTGCGGTTGAGCGCCAGGATTCCTGACAGCGCCTCCTGCCAGGTCAGGCGACCCCCGATTGAATCGGCATCCTTCAGCCAGGTCAAGCCGGTGAGGGCGTCATGGACGCATTGACCGTCGACGGTGAAGCGGCTGCCGCCCGGCCGGCCGGGAATTTTTTCAGTGTATGACGGCGACACCGGCCACACCATGTAGGAACCCTGCTTCATCCCTCTGTGGATACGCCCGCCGCCCAGATGACCGTACCATGCCTGATCCGGTAACCGGGAGCACGTTTCCCGGGTCCAGTAGTACCCCGTAAAGACGTTTTTGAAGGGATGTCCGTCTGGAAGCGACGGGTTGACATTCTGGTGGCTGATCAGCGAAAAGAGCAGACGGCGAGAGGGCAATTGCCAACGATCATACCCGTGGGCGCGATTTCTGCGCATCTCCGCTGTGAAATCCTGCGCCTCCTGCCAGGTGAGGGGAAATTCAGCCGGGTTTGCATCCTGTGTCCATACGGCCCCGGTGAAGCCGTCCCTGACGACGCCGCCTGACATCTCAAATCGTTCTATCGACACCGGCGACGATTTTTCGAATGCGGCATCCTGCCCGGTGCCGTCGCAGGGGATTTCCTTACCGTTTTCCATGTAACAACGAATCTGATCGGTTTCCAGGAGAGGTCGATCCATGGTTGCGTTCCATCATCGGCCGAATTTAATGAAAGGTTCGGATTCAACGAAGTCATCGTCGTCGGACGACTTATCGCGCTCGACATCGGCCGCGAAGCCGAAGGCTTCGACATCTCCGCTGTCGACCCCGGGCAGGGCGTGGCTTACGGAGTGTGGAAAGTCGCCTTGAGATGATTGAATTCGAGTGATCATCGGCGTCTCGGGGATTCTTGGAATCCTAAGAATTTCCTCGATATAGACCTTGATCACATCGTTCATGGCCTCGTGCGCGCCTTTCATTTTTCTGATGTGATCCTCAAACTTGGCAACGGCGGATTCGGGACTTTCGGCATCGACGATGCTGCTGAGATAGCCGTGTTTCACGTTGCCGCCGGCGTCCATTCCGTCGAACGAAAAATGACCTATGAACAACATAAATCCTCCTCGATGTCTTCAGGTTAATGCCGTTAAAATATGCAATGCATTCATTATAAGCGCTGTCGCGCCGCCGACGATAGTAGTCCCATCCTGTAGTTGTGCAATGAGGAGACCCTATTCCCGGGAAACGCGACGTATTCGGGCTTTGCCCCGATGCCGGATCGAAAAAGGAGAATCTCCCGGCTCATCTGAACAGCCGTTCGCATGCCGACGGATCGGAACGGAAAACAGGGTGCGGCGGTTAACGATACGCCGTTGTGTTGTCCGAAATCAGTTCCATCCCCTATTTTCGATATTCAACAGATTCGGTATGCTGAGGGCTGATCAAGGAAGGTCAACATCAAAAAAAGAAGATCAATTCAGATGAATATCGAATAAGGAGGAGCCCATGCCAATGCTTCGAAGTCTCAAAGATATCAAGGGATACGGACTGTCGGCCCAGGATGGCGACATCGGGCGGTGCAGCGACTTCCTTTTTGATGATCAGGACTGGGCCGTCCGGTATATTGTCGCCGATACCCAAAAATGGCTTCCAGGCCGGAAGGTACTGATTTCTCCCATATCGATCGGAGACGCGGATGCGTCCAGCAGAAGCCTGAGTGTCGGCCTGACTCGGGATCAGATCAAGGATTCCCCGCCGCTTGACAGCGACGCCCCCGTATCACGTCGCTATGAAAAGGCGTTCAATCAGTACTACGATTGGGGCGGTTATTGGGGAGGACCATCGGTCTGGGGCCCGCACCTTTATCCCCGGTTGCTGAACCGGGCGCAAGAGCGTCTTCGGGAAGCGAGTGAAAAGATCGAGAACAACGTTACGCTTCGATCCGTCCGGGAGGTCATGGGATACGCCATACAGGCAACGGATACCGATATCGGTCATGTAGAGGATTATATCGTTGATCTGGGTACCTGGATCATTCGCTATCTGGTCATCGATACCCGAAACCTGCTGCCCGGCGGTAAAAAGGTCCTGGTCTCACCGCAATGGGTTGAACTTGTGGACTGGCGGCATCGAAAAGTTGTAGTTTCTTTGACCCGCACCCATATCGAGAAAAGCCCTGAATTCGATCCATCCGTTCCAGTCAATCGGAAATACGAGACGGTCCTTTATGACTTTTACGGGCGACCTTATTATTGGTGATCTGGAAAATAACGGGGCCGTCTCATTTCAACGCCTTCAAAGGATGACGTCCAATGGAAGAGATTCTCAAGCCGTCACGAAACTGCTGGCAGCAGGTGAATGCCCGTAGAGCGGCGTTTATCGTTGACGGCGAGGCCTATTTCCGCGCTCTTCACGAGTCGTTCCGTCGGGCTCGCCGCAGTATTTTCATCGTCGGGTGGGATCTTCACAGCGATGTCCGACTGATACGAAACGAAGACGATGGCGCCGACTCCGTCAAACTGGGTGCGTACCTTGACCGCTTGGCGTCCGCGCGAAAAGAACTTCACGTATATCTGTTGAGTTGGGATTTCGCCATGATATACGCCATGGAGCGCGAATTTTTTCCACGGTACAAACTGAAGTGGCGAACGCATAAAAGAATTCATTTCTGCCTTGACGGTCACCATCCCGTGGGAGCGTCCCAGCACCAGAAAATCGTGGTGGTTGATGACGCCGTTGCCTTTGTCGGAGGACTTGATCTGAGCCAATGGCGGTGGGATACCCCGGATCACCTGCTTGAAGACAATCGTCGAACCGATCCTGACGGGAAACCCTATCCGCCGTTTCATGATGTCCAGATGGCCGTGGACGATTCAGCGGCCGTCGTGCTGGGGGAACTGGTCCGGGAGCGATGGACTTTGGCCGTCGGCAAAAAACCGTTCGTCATGAAAAGCGCTCCCGATAAGGACGATGTGTGGCCGCCGGATCTCAAGCCGGATCTCGAGAATGTTCAGGTCGCCGTGGCGCGGACATTGCCGGCTTACGGTGATCGCTCGGCGGTGAGGGAGGTGGAACAACTCTATCTGGACGGCATCGCGGCTGCTGAGCGCTTCATTTACATCGAAAACCAATACTTCAGTTCGCATCGCATCGGTCAAGCCTTGAGGGGTCGCCTCAAGGCCCACGACGGCCCTGAAGTGGTGATCGTCCTTCCGGAAAAAAGCAGCGGTTGGCTGGAGCATTATACCATGGACGTCCTCCGTGCCCGGCTGCTCGAGAG
This sequence comes from Desulfococcus multivorans, assembly GCF_001854245.1. GTDB lineage: Bacteria > Desulfobacterota > Desulfobacteria > Desulfobacterales > Desulfococcaceae > Desulfococcus > Desulfococcus multivorans. Next base: position 1,685,526 of record NZ_CP015381.1, read on the forward strand.
TCTCCGGAAGGCCGACGAATACAGTCGCCTTCGCGTGTATTACCCAAGAATCTCCGAAACGCCTCACTGCGGACTCATGGTGCATTCAAAGGTTATGGTCATTGACGAGGCTTTCGTTCGCATCGGATCTTCCAATTTGAGCAATCGATCCATGGGACTCGATTCCGAGTGCGATCTGGCGGTTGCCGCCGGTTCGGACAATGCAATTCGATCCGCGATCGCCCGCTTTCGAAACCGATTGATCGCCGAGCATTCAGGAGTGAAAGTTCACGATGTCGAGGCGGCCCTCGAGAAAACCGGATCGTTGATCAACGCTATAGAATCCCTTCGAAGCCGTGAGCGGACCCTTGTCCCTTTGTCCGGATGTATACCACCCGAGGTCGACCGATGGGTTCCCGAGTCGGTATTGCTGGATCCTGAAAGGCCGGTGTCGCCCAACGAACTCGTTGATTATTTTGTCAGCCCTGAACAGCAGTCCTCCGCCTATCGGCACCTGGTGAAAGTCATTCTTCTGATCGCTGTCGTGATTCTGATGGCGGCCCTGTGGCGCTGGACGCCGGCAGGTGACTGGATCGATCTGGCTTCGCTCCGTACGGCGGGCGACTGGATCAGAAAACAGCCGTTGACGCCGATCTGGATTCCTGCAGCGTATGTTGTCGCCGGAATGGCGGCGTTTCCGGTTACCCTGTTGATTATCGCCACCGTTCTTGTTTTCGGCCCCTGGCAAGGCTTCTTTTATGCCTTGTCCGGAGCTGAACTGAGCGCTGTCGCTGTTTTCGCGATCGGCAGATGTCTGGGCCGGGACGCAGTGCGACGATTCGCCGGAAGTCTGATCAACCGGCTCAGCCGTAAGCTTTCGGCTTCCGGGATGAAGGCCGTCATCACCTTTCGCATCGTTCCCGTGGCGCCGTTTTCAGTGATCAACCTGATTGCCGGTGTTTCTGAAATCCGCTTCAGGGATTTCGCTCTCGGCACGTTCGTCGGTATGCTTCCCGGCGTGACGGCAACGGTTCTGTTGGCGGACCGCATATATGAAACGTTTCGCATGCCGGACCTGGGGCATTTCGCAACCATGGCAGGCGCCGTGGTGTTGGTCGCAGCCGGACTTTTCGCCCTTCGGCGATGGCTTCGAAGCAGACGGGACGGTCAGGAAAGGGATCGACGGCCAACGGAGCATACGCAGTGAATGCGGATCAGAATTGCCACTTACAACATCCATCGGTGTATCGGTCGTGACGGCATCGAATCTCCCGATCGCATCGCCGAGGTCTTAAACGGCGTCGATCCAGATGTGGCGGCACTTCAGGAAGTGGGGTTCCGTGGTGCGCCGCCGAGGAGTATACTGAGCCGGTTGGCGGCGGCCGTCGACGGCCGGGCGATACCGGGGCCGACGCTGTTGGATGAAAAAGGTGCATACGGGAATGTCGCTTTGACCCGAATCCGACCCGTCTGGATAGAACGTCTGGATCTCAGCCTGCCGGACAGAGAGCCTCGGGGAGCCATATTCCTGATGCTGAGGATTAACGGCAGGGCCGTTCGGGTGATTGCCACCCATCTGGGGCTTCGACCTGGAGAACGACGGTACCAGATGCGACGGCTTCTGGGCTTGTTGGATCGGACGACGGCCGCGGTGACAATTCTTATGGGAGATTTCAATGAATGGTTTACGTGGGGGCGGCCTGTAAGGTGGGTGAACCATCGTTTGGGCGCTATGCCGGCACCTCCCACATTTCCCAGCCGTCGACCTTTTTTGGCACTGGATCGCATTTGGGTCCATCCCCCGAATCATTTGGCGTCCATACGCCCATATGCAGCCCCGCCTGCTCCGCTCGCCTCCGATCATCTGCCGCTGATCGCGGAGTTGAGGTTCTGATGGTGTAAAACCGTTACATCGACCGTGCATGCACCGCCGTCATTCAGCAGCCTTGTTCTTGAGGCCGATTTTCGAAAAAATTTTCTGTTTGATCTGGGCATCGAAAAGCTGCCATTTTTTTTGACGATATTCTTCATCCCGAACGCCGGAGAGGAAACCGATGGGAATCTGAAATCCGCCGGCCGACAGCTTGCCGCCCCCGAAATAGTTCCCGGCGGCGTCCTTACCGAAGACCTCTTTGATGAAGGCATCCGGGTCGAGGGTGATCTTCGAGGTCCGAAAAGACCCGACCAGGGTTTCATCATGGTTTTTGTCGGTGACGATGCCGTAAACGATGGCGGTGTGGATGTTTTCCTCGGTCATCAGAAAGTCGGCGGCCTGGGGGATGGCGTCCCGATCTTCGGCCCGGAGGTAGCCGATGCCGCTGATGGAGAAGTTTTCGGCGAGTTCCCGGTTTCTCAATGCCCGTTCGGTGATATCCATAGTCTGTCGGGAGCGTTCCTGCATCATGATCTGATTGAGGAGATCCGCGTCTTTGTATCGGCTCAGGAATGCCGCTGCCTGAAAGTCCTCCGGCTTCGCGTAAACGAAGCCGCCGGTGTCCGTGATAATGCCGTGAGTCAGCGCGGTGGCGATCTTGATATGCTCCTGAACGGTGCCGTCCAGCGTGAGCAATCCATTTTTGAGGTATTCCGAGTAGATGCTCGCCGTGCTGCCGATGTTTCGCCGGATATCCTTGAACTCAACGTTCAGTTCTGCCTGTGTTTCGTGATGGTCCACGACGATTATCGTGGGAATTTTAGCCTCTGCAAGGGCTTTGACGAGTGCGGTGGCCGTAGACCCCTGGGTGTCCAGAAAAACGGCGCCACTGTAGGGCGTCAAATCAAGATTCGGTTCATATCGAATAAGGTCTATACCCAGCAGACGGACCAGGGCGATGTTCTGTTGGTGGCTGATCCGACCGGAGTGGATAATGTCCGTCTCGATTTCGAACCGGCTGCAACAAATCTGATGGGCCAGCGCCGCGGAAATGGCGTCAGGGTCGGGGTAATCCTGGAGGACAATCACATGCCTTTCGCCTCGGTGCTTTTCCAGCGTTTCGATCAGTTTCGATGTGGGGTCGTTGGCGTTCGGGCGACTCTGTTCCGCTTCCTGATCCGTCATGGCACATGCCTCCTGCATTTGTGAGTTTGGGAGAAGATGTATCTGAAATTCACGAAGGTCTCATGGGTTTTCCTGAATCGAAGCGATCTTCTTACGATATCCAGAACTTCGACGTCAAGATCCTTTCCGGGACGTCAGGCGACCCATCCGGGAAATACCGTCCTCAGGCCGTCGACCATGAACTGAACGGCGATGGCGATCAGAATCATTCCGAAAACTCTTGAGGTCAGCCTCAGCGGCATCTCACCGGCCAGTTTCGCAATCGACGGTCCGGTAATGAGTGTGAGAAACAACAGGGACAGGACACCCGCCAGGACAATGGCCAACCCGAGAGACGTCATCCATGTAGCGCTTTGGGAGCCGTAAATGATAACCGTGGTGATGGCCCCGGGGCCGGCGATGACGGGGACACCGATGGGCACAAAAACTTCCTGAAAGCGTTTGACGACCTCACTGGTGACATTGCCGTCCTTTTCGACATTTTCCTTACTGTTGATGGTGACCGCTTCACCTTTGAGCATGCTGAAGCCGAACTGAAGCAGGATCAGTCCGCCGCCGATTTTGAAACTGGCGAGATCGATTTTGAGTTGTTCCAGAATTTGGCGTCCCAACAGCAGAAAGATCATGAGAATGATGACGCTGGTGAAGATGATCAGTGCGGCCAACCGCCATTGGAAATGCGCTTTTCCGCCTTTTGATGCTTCGATCCAAAGTGGAATTTTTTCGACGGGGTTGACGATGGCAATCATCGCCGTCGCAAAATTCGATATGAGTTCCCAGTTGATGTCCATATGCCGACCGGCGCGCTGATGGAGATGTTTGCCGCCTATACGGGGATCTTCCGGCGGGTTGGCGGTTCGGACCGACCTCTGTCGGAGCCCGTGAATTAAAGTGTAGTTCACAATTTGCCTGCATGTCAAGATTGGGTGTGTCGACGGGATCGACAGCGGCGATTTCGGCAAGGAACCGGCGTTTCTGTTTGCCACAACCGTCAATATCGGATATCATACATTATGTTCAAATTTCGACGGTTAGGGCTGGTGCTGTTGAAGGACTCACACTTCATGCAGTTGCATCAGGGGGTGAAGTGAAGACTAACGGCTTGAGGGAGGGCCGCGAGTTGAGGAAGCGCTGATGCCCATTCCGTCTTGACCCGATTTCCGGTCAACATCACGAAAGTCGAAAGTTAAGTCCTCACATAAGGACGTTCCCGATGCCGCGCCGGGTATTCACGACCTGTCACGTTCAGGATCTGGGGAGTGGGAGGAATCGGACAATGACACATAAGCATACGATATTCATTGTCGAGGATCATCAGTTGTTTCGGGAAGGGCTGAAGTCGATGTTGGGTCGCCGTGACGATGTCGAGATCGTTGGAGAAGCCGAAGACGGTCTGGCGGCGGTGCGCCGGATCCGCAAATTGAAGCCCGAACTGGTTCTGATGGATCTGTCGATGCCAAAGATGGGCGGTATATCGGTGATGAAAGAGATCAAACGGGAGCTGCCGGATATTCGTATCCTCGCCCTCACCATACATGAATCCGATCAGTTCGTGCTGGAGGCCTTCGATGCCGGTGCGGACGGATACTGCATCAAGGACGCCAGTCGCCGGGAACTCATGCTGGCTATCGACAGTGTTCTGAAGGGAAAGACCTACATCAGCCCGGGTATCTCCGATCTCGTTATGGAAGGATATATTACGAGCCGGAAGACGCTTAAAAAAACATCCAGTTGGGACGATGTCACCCAACGGGAGCGCGAAGTGCTTAAACTTCTGGCCGAGGGGTACACCAACAAGGAGATCGCCGAATTTCTCCATATCAGCGTCAAGACGGTGGAAAAGCACCGGTCCAACCTGATGGGCAAACTCGATCTGCACAATGTGGCCAGGCTGACCTCGTACGCCATTGAAAAGGGGCTCGTGGAACCCAAAAAATAGAATAGCCGATAGCCGGAGGCGATGTTTCAAGGTTCGTTCCATGGGTTTGGTTTCCGGAATTCTTCAGTGTCCCGAGGCGCCAAATCAGATTCCAACAATATGACATTAAAAAATAATTTGTGATATTTCGAGATGGACGATTCTTGCGCCGATAACCATTATGCGTTCTTCGCGGCATTTTACAATGCGCCTGGTCCCATCGTCATTGCACGGGAAGACGGTCGATTTGTGCTGATCAACAAGGCGTTCGAGAGCGCTGTCGGATATGCCTTCGAGGAGATTGCCGGCTTTTCCGACTGGATCGATTGTATGGGCGGGCGGGATCCGACTGGAGTCGAGACGTATTTATCCGGGCTTTTCTCATCGGAAACGGCATATCGGACCCGGCGTGTATCCCTTCAGAACAAGAGCGGCCACGTTTGGGTATGGAACTTTTACAGCGCGCCGATGGGGAGATGGGCGGACGGCCTGAGGACAGCCATCAGCATCGCAAACCCGGTGGAGTTGACCGCCGATCAGGAAGCGGCCTGTGAAGAGATGATGGACCTGCTCGCGGAGGAAATCGCCAAAAGATCGAAGGATCTTCAGGCCAGCATCAACGCATTGGAGAACGAAATCATCGAACGCAAGCGGATCGAGCGGGCACTGACGCTCTCCCGCGAAAGGCTCAAGCAAATGTCCATGAGGGTTTTGGATGCGCTGGAAGCCGACCGAAGAACCATCTCCAAGGAACTGCACGACAGCATCGGCGGCAGCCTGGCCGCCATCAAATTCAGCCTCGAAGAAAAGGAAATTGATAGAGAGCAGAACGGCGGGCGACTTGACGAATCCTTATCCCGGGAGATCGATTACCTGTCGGCGGCCATTAAGGAAACAAAGCGGATATCCGCCAACCTCAGGCCTACGACCTTGGATGACTTGGGTTTAATGGCCACCCTGAAATGGTATCTGCGTCAGTTCCGGCGTACCTACGGCAAAATCCGGGTCGATTTTACCGCCGACATGAGTGAAGAAGAGGTGCCCGAAGCGATGAAGATCATCATTTACCGAATTGTTCAGGAGGCCCTCAACAATGCCCAGAAGCACAGCGAGGCCGATCTCGTCCGTCTGCATCTCGGTAAGACGGATGGCGATCACACCGTCTGCCTTGTCGTTGAGGATAACGGCCGGGGATTCAACGTCAACGATATCCATCCCGGGAAAGATCCCTTAAGTGGATACGGTCTGACCGCCATGCGCGAGCGCTGCGAGATTGTAGGCGGGTCGTTTCATATCCATTCCCGGATCGGACGGGGTACCGTGATTCGTGCGATGCTGCCCAGATCGAAAACCGATCAATGAACGGTTCGTGCGGACTCACAACGTTTTCTCGGGTGTGACGGCCCCGCTGCCCCTTTTCAGACGTGATGCGGATTTGTGCCATCGCGCGGTTTACGGACAGCGGGGTGTATTTGGGCTTTCCACCAACCTTCGAGATACGATGATGCGTTGGAGAACCGCTTCGGGCTTCCGGGCGGATGGCTCAAAAGACCAGTGGCCTCAGCATGTAGATGATATCGCTTTCCCTCGAGGGATAAGGTGTCATGATACTCTGGCGATAAAGCGTTTCTGCGGAGAGGCCGTTATGCATCGCCAGGCTGAAGGCGTTGATCAGGCCGGCGGCGTTGTCCGAAAGGATGTGCGCACCCAGAATTTTCCCATCTTCTCCCGCGAGCACCTTATAGGCCGCATGGGCGATCCCCACCCGCGTATACGTGGGCCAGTCGAGATGATCTTCACAGCTCTTTTCATAGCTTGCGCCTTCCTTTTTGAGTGCATCCTCCGTAGCGCCTACCATCCCGTACTGGGGATAGGTGAACAGGACTGTCGGCACAGCCGAATAATCCATGACTGCCCCGGGGTTGTCGCCGTTGCTCAGGCTGACGATGTTGTTCGCCGCCGTTTCCGCCTCGGCGTCAGCCACCCGGGCCAGCTGAAGGGTGTCCGCGCAGTCGCCTACGGCGTAAACATATGGGTTCGAAGTGGCCATCTTCTCATTTACGGTGATGCCGCGTTTGGTGGCTTCGATTCCGGCACTGTCCAGTTCCAGGGCGTCGATGTTCGGGGCCCGTCCGGCACCATGCACGACGAGATCCGCTTCAAACCGGCGACCCCCTTCCGTTGTGATGCGGAAGGCCCTGTCGGTCTTCTCGATTCCCAGAATGCCGACGTTGGTATGGATATCGATGCCTGCTTCGGCGGAGGCGGCCGACAGAAGAGCGACCATTTGCTCATCGAAAGGCCCCAGGGGGCGGGAGGCCACTTCCAGTATGATGCAGTGGATGTCCGAAGGACCCAGCCGGGCGGCGAAATGGGCGAATTCGAATGAGATGAATCCGCCGCCGATAAAGACGATGCGGGAGGGAAGGCGGTCCAGTTCCATGAACTCGCTGCTCGATATGATGTGATCAGACCCATCGATGGGCAGCGACATGGGGACCGCACCCACGGCGAGAACGATAAAGCGGGCGGTCAACTCTTCCCGGCCCACGGCGACGGACTGTGGCCCCGTAAAACGAGCTTGCCCAGGGATAAAATCGATGCCTGCCTTTTTCAGGCCGCTTACCGTTTTTGAAGGTACGGATGCGGTAAACCTGTTTTTTGCATCCCGCAGGGCCGACCAGTCGGCAATCGCCGGCGACGTTATGCCGATGCCCGAAAGGTGGCGCGATCGGGCCACGGCCTCGGTCCCTTCATAGAACCATTTCTTGGCCTGGCAACCGCTGAGGGCGCAGGTTCCCCCCGGTCGATCGCTGTGTTCAACCAATCCCACTGAAAATCCATTGCGGTTCAATTGATAAGCTGCGGTTTGCCCGGCCGTACCCGAACCGACGACCAGGGCATCATATCGTTTGGACATGTTCACCTCCATGTGTCGGATGACATCCGACAGGATGTTTTTTCATTTGAACGCCTCAACTTTCGATTTTCATAGGCCGTATCCTCCCGGCGCCTCTTTCCGGTCATCGTCATGAAAGTCGACAGTTGAATGAATTCGTTTCATAAGTTACGGCATGGCATCAAAAAGGTCTCGATATACGATCCTGTCTGCGTGAAAGCCGTCTGCGATCCAATAACCGGAAGCGGTGTCGCTTTTGCAACCCTCCAACGGACCGCCCCCGGGGGGATGATGATTCTCTTGCAAAACCGTTTTTCGCAGACGGCCGCCATTCAGTGTCTCGGCTGCAGGCGATCCTCCTGCAGAAAACGAGAACACATGGGGCGGCTTAAAAAGCGATATAGGGTACTGACCGGATTTCCAACAACAGGGTTTTAAAGATATTATAAAGTATATACCATAGTCTTACAGAAAGGTCACTTTATGTCGGAACGCCATTCCATATTGCTCGTCGACGGGAATTCCTTTTTAAGGTCCTCCGTCAGGCGGATGATTCGGAAGGCGTTTCCGGAAGTGGTCGTGGCGGAGACGGATCGACTCACCCCGGCGCTCCAGATCGTCGACGCCTCCCGTCTGCTTCTGGTGATCACCGGCATTCATCTCAAGGAAGGCAGTGGGCTGGATCTGACTGAATCGATCAGGGTTCGGTATCCCGACGCCGCTATTATGATCTTCACCAATGAAGACGATCCGGAGTATATGGCTGAAGCGTTTCAAAGAGGTGCAAACTTTTTTGTTTCCAAAGCGCTGCCGAACCGAAGCACCATCCTCAACGTCATCAGAGACCGTTTGTCGGGGGACAGGTCGAGGTGAGAGGATGAAACCTCGATCCGCACTATTGAAATTCATTCAGATATGCAATAATAAGATATGTAATCCAACTTTCGGTATTCATGGCCCGTACCCTCCGACATCTCTCTCCGGTCACCGTCATGGAAGTCGACAGTTGAGATGTAAATTGAACACGAGGCGAATAGAGTTGAGGAATGATTTCCAGGTTTAACTTCAGCATGAAGAGGTGAAAAAATGCGGAAAAAAGTAATTGCCCTGATCATTGCAGCAGCGTTCGGTATCATGGTCGCCGTAACAGGTTGTGAATCCAAAGGGCCGGCAGAGAAGGCCGGGGAAGAAATCGATCAATCGGCGGAATCCATAAAAGAGGCTGTTGAAGAAGCCGGAGATGAGATTACGGGAGAAGGACCTGCGGAAAAGGCCGGGGAAAAGATTGATGAGACCGTCAATGATCTTCAGGAAGCGGCGGAGCCACAAAACGAGTAGACGCGGCAACATCCTTCACTCTGAACACGGAGAATTTGACGATTCAACTTTCGGTATTCAAGGGCTGGGGACGATCAGCGCCCTGCATGGTTTCGTTCAAGTGCCGCTGAAGCTTGATCCGATTGGTCCGGAAACGCGCTTGCGCTCAAACGGTCCGGACCCCTGGTCTTCCGCTGGGCTTAAGCGGCACTAAAACTCACCGCTGAAGGGGCTTGGCCGTATCCTTCCGGCACCGGCCGACACTTTCGGTTGTATGCCTGTCGATTCCAAGTGTTTTTAATCTTTTATAGAGAAAGACGGATTTTATCATGGCGCGGACGATGGTTATGGTGTTAGCGCTGTTCCTTGCCGCGGCCGGCGGTCTTCAGGCGGATGAACTGAAAAATTTGCTGACCGGAACGGCGGCGGAGACGCAGGCGCCGGCGGAAAAGGTCATCACGACCAGAAGTTCCACCCAGAATGACCGCAATATCCGTCAGCGTCTCGATCAGATCTTTTCGGAGCTGGATGCGTTGCGGGATATCGAGATCTCCGTCAGTAACGGAGTGGTGACGCTCAAGGGCGAAGTGGATTCCGTCGCTTCCGAAACCAAGGCGCTGCAATTCACCCGTCAGGTGGAAGGTGTGGTCGAGGTCGTAAATGAATTGACGGTAAACCGAGACCTCTCGGATCGTCTATCCTTTACGTGGCAAAAAATAGTGAACATGGCCAGGAGCCTGGCTGCGCAATTGCCCCTGTTCGTTCTCGCGCTGCTGCTCCTTGTCATGTTCTGGATGCTGGGCGGATGGATCCGAGAGCGTGAAAGCCTGTTTCTCCGGGTCAGCCCCAACCCTTTTATCGCCGGACTGTTGGGACAGATCGCCCATTTGGTCTTTATTCTTGCGGGTGTGATCGTGGCGTTGGTGCTGGTGGATGCCGCTCCGGTAATCGGCACGATACTCGGTGCCGCCGGAATTGTCGGTCTTGCGGTGGGGTTTGCCGTGCGGGACACGGTAGAGAACTACATCGCCAGTATCCTGCTGAGTCTCAGGAACCCTTTTGAGGTCAATGACCTGGTGGATATCGACGGGCATGAGGGCAACGTGGCCAGGATTACCTCTCGTGCCACGATCCTGATATCCCTGGACGGCAACCACATTCGGATTCCCAATGCATTGGTTTTCAAGGCGGTGATCACCAATTTTACCCGCAACCCCGAAAGGCGTTTCCATTTCAAGGCGGGCATCGATACGGCAGAGGATTTGCTGGCGGCACAGGCCCTCGCTCTTGAGACGCTGAAGGCTACCCCGGGCGTGCTTACGGATCCCAGGCCGCTGGCCGTTATCGAGGCTTTGGGGGATTCGAATGTGTTGCTGGGTATATATGCCTGGGTGGATCAGCGTCGTTTCAGTTTCCCCAAGGTTCGGAGCGAGGCCATCCGAAGAATCAAGGAGGCGTTTGACGATGCCGGTATTGTCATGCCCGAACCGATTTACAAACTGCGGCTGATCGAGAAGGATTCCCATAAATCCGTTCCCGTGAAAAAATCGGTTGATGCCAATGCCGGGGATGTCAAGGATGTCAAGGATGTCAGCGCAGAACACGCACTGGAGCGCAAGGTATTGGAAGACCAGGCCCAGGGCGATGGAGAAAACCTGCTGACGAAAAACGCACGACAGGAATTATAGAAAGCGCTCCATCACTCAATGCCTCCGATGGTGATGCCGCTCAGGCATTGGCCGGTGTTGCGAGGCTGTTCGGCCGCCTCTGTACCCTTCAGCCGCTTCTCTATCGAATTCCAATGAGATAATCCTCAAAAAATTGATGCATTCGCAAAAAGTCGTTCTATCCATATGTGGACACAACATATACCGCTTGTATTTTTGTACAACAGCAATATAATGTGGTTAGGAGCATAATTTCTGAGTTTTTACGGGACCCTGAAGGTCGACATCTGAATTTTCATTGGCGGGGTGTCTTTATAAAACCATCAACCTCTGAACGGAGTGGAGATATGGGTCTGACGCTGATGGAGGGCAATGAGGCGATTGCCTGGGGCGCCCTGGCCGCCGGGTGCCGGTTTTTTGCCGGGTATCCCATCACGCCGGCTACGACCATTTACAACACCATGCTCAGGCTGCTGCCGCCCAATGGGGGGATCTGCCTCCAGGGAGAGGATGAAATCGCTTCCATAGGCTTCTGTCTTGGGGCGTCCATGGCCGGCTTGAAGGCTATGACGGCGACCTCTGGACCGGGAATGAGCCTTTACAGCGAACAGATCTCCTTTGCCCTCGGGAGTGAGATTCCCATTGTCATTGTCGACGTCCAACGCCTGGGGCCCTCCACCGGTTCTGCAACCAAAGGCGCCGACGGCGACATTCAGTTCCTGCAATGGGGCAACTCCGGGGGGCTTCCGGTGATCGTCCTGGCCCCTGTAGACGTAAAGGACTGTTATGTATTGACCATGCAGGCCTTCAATCTGGCCGAACGTTTTCGCTGCCCGGTCTTTCTGGCCGCCAACAAAGAGGTCTCCATGATCCGGGAGACCCTTGATCTGGAACGCCTGCGGCTGCCGGAAGTGCTGGAGCGCCGAATGGCCGACGGCAGGGAGCCCTTCTTGCCCTTTGCTGCAAGGGAAGGCCGGTACGTACCGGATTTCCTGCCTATCGGCGGCCAGACCCTGGTTCGTCAGACGTCCTCGACCCATGGTCCGGACGGCTACATCACCACCGACCCGAACCAGATCGCGCTGATGCAGGCGCGGCGCTTCGCCAAGATCAGTACGGCCGCTTCGAAAATCACCTGCTACGACGAATATCCTGTTGCCAACCCTGATACCCTGGTGATTGCCTACGGGGTAACGGCCAGGGCTGCACGGGCTGCCGTCAAACGGGTCGAGGAAAGCGGCGGGAAGGCCGGGCTTTTGGTTTTGAAGACCCTCTGGCCGGTTCCCGAAGCGCTGATTCGGGAAAAGGCCGCCCCTTGCCGGCGGGTGATCGTCCCCGAGATGAATCTCGGCCAGTACGTTCGAGAGATCGAACGCATCCTGCCGGGTAAAACCATCGACTTTATAGGCCAGATGAACGGAGAGCTTATCACGCCGGGTCGGATCCAGGAGGTGATTCAGCATGGATAGCCTTTTAAACACGGACCGCCCGCCGGTCTTCTGTCCCGGGTGCGCCCACGAACGGGTACTCCACGCGTTGGACCAGGCCCTGATCGGTATGGGCCTCACCGGCCGGCAAGTCGTTATCGTCACAGATATCGGCTGTTCGGGTCTTTTTGATACCTTTTTCAATACCCACGCCTTTCACGGCCTTCATGGACGGGCGCTCACTTACGCCACCGGCATAAAGATGGCGCGGTCGGAACTCACGGTTATCGTCACCATGGGAGACGGCGGTTTGGGGATCGGGGGCGCACATGTTCTCAGCACTTGTCGGCGTAATATCGATCTGACCTTGTTGGTGCTCAATAATTTCAACTATGGGATGACAGGCGGTCAGTGTTCGAGTACCACCCCTCGGGACGCCGAGGTCGGCTCCGGCTTCCTGAACCGTCTGGAGAAACCGATGGATATCTGCCAGGTCGCCGGCACCGCCGGAGCGGCCATGGTGTCCCGCGTTTCGACATACGATGAAGGATTGGTCAGGCATCTCCAGGAGGCGATCGCCTACGACGGATTTTCCCTGGTGGATATCTGGGGAATATGTCCCGGGCGATACGCCCGACAGAACAGGCTTACCCCCAGGCGTATCGCCGATAGCATTGCCGAACTGCCTGACCTTTCAAGCTTCAAAACATTGAACGACCGGATGGAATATGGCCGCGCGTATCGGCAGGAAGCTGTTTTGCAGGATGCACCGCCGGATCCGGTGCGCATTGAACCCGTTTTCAAGGCGCCGTGGAAGGGTCGGCGGGAGGTGGTTGTGCTGGGCGGCGCCGGTCAGCGTATCGTCACCGCAGGTGAACTGCTGTGTCTGGCCGGAGCTGCGGCAGGGTGTTACGCCACCCAGAAGAACGACTATCCCGTTACCGTGATGCGGGGGCATTCGGTGAGCGAAGTCATTCTGTCGGAGACCGAGATCGAGTATGCCGGTATCGAAAACCCGGCGGTGGTCATCGCTTTGGCAGCCGAGGGCGTCGGTCGACGCAAGGGGATGTTTGGTCGATTGTCGCCGGAATCAATGGTTATTCGTGCCCTCGGCGTGGCGTTGCCCCCTTGCGGCGCAACGGTTGTCGACATCGACTTCAAATCGAAACAAATCAAATCACCGGATTGGGCGCTGGCCTCGCTGGCCGTTCTGGCCCGTGAAAATCGGATCCTGACCATGGCGATGCTGAAAAAGGCGCTGGAACTGCGTTACAGTGAGGGGGTCCTCGAAGCGGCGTTGACGGTGGTTGAGAAGACAAATATTTCAAGACATTTTAACATATCCTGACGACGGAGGTGATGCACATGAAGGATAAAACGTTGAGTCACGGGCTGTGGGCGGCCACGGCGCCGCCGGCCCCGGTGCTGGGCCCTTTCGAGGGAGACCAGCATGCCGATGTGGCGGTGATCGGAGGCGGGTATACGGGATTGTCCGCAGCCCTGCATCTCGCGGAGGCGGGGGTGGATACGATTCTCCTGGAGGGAAGGGAGATCGGCTACGGCGGTGCCGGCCGCAATGTCGGCCTGGTCAACGCCGGCCTATGGCTGATGCCGGATGACGTCCTTCGCATGTTGGGGGAGGAGATGGGCGAGCGCCTCATCAATGTGCTGGGCGCATCCCCGGAACTGGTTTTCGGACTGATTGAACAGCACCGCATCCCATGCGAGGCCGTACACAAGGGCACCCTTCACTGTGCACATTCTCCGGGCGGGTTTCGTGCCCTCCAACAGCGGGAATCCCAGTGGAAACGCCGCGGCGCCCCGGTGACGCTGCTTGATCGGGAGGCGGCGGCGCCGAAGATCGGCAGCAACCGCTTTTACGGGGCGCTCCTGGATGAGCGCGCGGGGACGGTTCAACCCCTGGCCTATGTTTACGGGCTTGCGGAGGCCGCATGTCGCGCGGGAGCACGTCTCCATGTCCAATCATCGGTGACCGGATTGACGCGCGACCCCAAAGGATGGCGTCTTTCGACCCCTAACGGGTTCGTTCAGGCCCGCACCGTGATCCTGGCTGTTCAGGGGTATCCGGAATTTGCTTTTAAAGCGCGTGAAAAGGAACTCATCCCTTTCAACTATTTTCAGTTCGCGACGGCGCCCCTGCCCCAGGACGTTCGAAACACCATATTGCCGGGCGGAGAAGGCGCGTGGGATACCCACCTGATTCTTTCCTCGTTCCGTCTGGATCAATCGGGACGGCTCCTTTTGGGCAGCGTCGGACAGGTGGAAAACGGCGGGTATGCACTCCATGAGAACTGGGCGAGGCGAACCATCGCGAAGCTTTTTCCCCAGGTTGGGTCCGTGCCCCTGGAGTATGCCTGGAACGGCCGCATTGCCATGACGGTCGATCACATTCCCCGGTTTCATCTGTTGGATGAAAATCTGATTTCGGTCACCAGCTACAACGGTCGCGGCATTGGTCCGGGAACGGTTTTCGGCAAACTTCTGGCGGAGTGGGCTCTGGGTGCACCCCTCGACGCAATTCCGCTGCCGATCACCAGCCCCAAAGCCGTATCGGGACGAGCCTTGAGAGGACTGTTTTATGAAGCCGGCGCTCGTTTGTATCACCTGATTCAGCGCCGGATATGACCCGAAAGCCGCTGCCGGCTCTGGAGCAGAGGCAGGAAAGGCGGCGGCCTGCTTTCAGGAGAAGATACCATGAAGCTATCCGACGTATTAGAAGCCCTTAAAATCGAACCGAAAAATATGGGGTCCAGCACCGGTACCCTCTGGGGTCGGACAACGGATCAGGGAGAAATCATCAGCATTTCCCCGATTACCGGGGATCCCATCGGCTCTGTGTTCAGGGCGTCTCAGAATGATTACGAGTGGATTATGGATGCCGTCGGCGTTGCGTTTCCGATATGGCGGCAGGTGCCGGCCCCCCGTCGGGGTGATATTGTCCGCCAGATCGGCCTGAAACTCAGAGAGCACAAAGTGCTTTTGGGCCGCCTGGTAACCTTTGAAATGGGCAAATCACTTCAGGAGGGGCTGGGAGAGGTCCAGGAAATGATTGACATCGCGGACTTCGCCGTGGGGCTGTCGCGGCAGCTTTATGGATTCACCATGCCCTCGGAGCGGCCCGATCATCGGATGTATGATCAGTACCATCCTCTTGGCGCGGTCGGGGTCATCACCACGTTCAACTTCCCGGTAGCGGTGTGGTCCTGGAATGCGCTGATCGCAGCCGTCTGCGGCGATGTCGTGATTTGGAAGCCCGCTTCCAAAGTACCGCTCACGGCAATTGCCGTGCAGAAGATCATGGCGGATGTAATCCGGAAAAACGATTTGCCGGAAGGTGTTTTCAACCTTGTCATCGGCAGCGGCGCCGTTATCGGGGAGCGGATGCTGGAAGATTCCCGAATTCCCCTGATTTCGCTGACGGGCTCCACGGACGTGGGAAAGCATGCCGCTGCAAAGGTGGCCGGTCGCCTGGGAAAAACAATCATGGAACTGGGCGGTAACAACGGTGTCATTCTTACCGAGAACGCCAACCTGGAAATGGCCGTCCCCGCTATTGTCTTCGGCGCTGTCGGCACTGCCGGGCAGCGCTGTACCTCCATACGGCGACTGATCGTTCACGACGCGATCTATGATCGTGTCGTGCAGGCCCTCAAAAAGGCTTATGGCGCATTGAAGATCGGAGATCCCACAGATGAGACCAACCAGGTGGGACCCCTCATCGATCGGGGTGCCGTGAAGGATTTTGCATCGGCGCTGGATCGGATTCGGGAACAGGGCGGAAAAATACTTTTCGGAGGCCGGATTTTGACCGGACCGGGCTACGAGAGCGGATGCTACGTTACTCCCGCACTGGTGGCCGTAACCCATGATTGTCCCATTGTCCAGGAAGAGACCTTTGCGCCCATTTTGTATCTGATCCGGTATGTCGGCAGCGTGGACAATGCCATTGTGCTTCACAATGCCGTTCCCCAGGGACTCTCATCGGCCATATTTACCCGGAACCTTTCCGAGGCGGAGATTTTTTTGTCGGCCCGAGGTTCGGATTGCGGGATCGCCAACGTGAACATCGGCACCTCGGGCGCCGAGATCGGTGGGGCATTCGGCGGGGAAAAGGAGACGGGAGGCGGCCGGGAATCAGGCTCCGACGCGTGGAAAGCCTACATGCGGCGGCAGACCAATACCATCAATTATGGTAACGAACTCCCTCTGGCCCAGGGCATCAAGTTCGAAATATAGCAAGATGTGCTTCAGCTTGTCCGCTTCGTTTCGAGAATGTCCAGTACTTCCTGCATCTTTTTGCGAGCGCGATCGGCTATGGCGTCTGCAAGCTTCAGCGTCTCGGCCTTGAAGGCATCGTCCGTGATCCCTTCGAGGTTGATGACTACGTTCTGATATGCGCCCCAGATTCCGGTTTCCAGGGCTCTTGCACCGACCTGTATATCGGATCGGGATGCCGGGTTGCCGTGTCGGGCCGTATCGCATAACGCTTCCCATGCGCTGTCGGCTATGGTCATGGTTTGGAGCGGGACATTGACGGCCGTTTTTAGGCCTTGCTGCATCCTTTCGGTGCGAGCGGCCTTTTCCGCCGGTGTGCCCGACGGCATTCGGACGCCTTCCATGTAATCGTTAAAAGCGTTGGTGTCGGCATCGATCATGGCAATGAGCGATCGGGTCGTCTCGTGCAGAGGTGGAATGGCCGCTCGCATCTGTGCATCGACGCTTTCGAATTTGCGAACGCCGTAGGTGAGTTTGGCCACCATGGCCCCTAAACCGGCTCCCAAAGCGGCAAGGACGGCAGACACCGAACCGCCGCCCGGCGTGGACGAACGGGCGGCCACTTCCTCGATAAACCCCCTCAGGCTCAGGTCGGCCAGAGGTTCGTCCGGTGGTTCGGCCACAATGTATTCGATAATCTTTTTGTCGGGCTCGAATGGTGCAACGCTGTTGAGGCCTAATCGTTCAACCGCCAGCCGGATCTTCTGATCCTCCTCGTAGATGAAGAGATTTTCCTTTTCGATATAATAGTCCGCCGCCATGAGAATGGACTCCAGGGGAACGAGCCCCACAATCTCGGAGCCGGCCACCCCCACTTTCAGTTCGGCGGCCTCCTTCCCGACCTCTTCGAAGAGCCGGTGGATGGGGGTCACCCGGTAATTGGTCAGGTTCACCGTCACTTGAGCCAGATTATACTCGTCCACGAACCAGCCCATGCCCTTGACCTCCTTGAGGCGGCCGGGCTGGTCGTTGCCTCGGCCGGTCTCCCTTAGATTGAGAGCGATGCGGTGGGCTTGATTGGCCGTGCCGAGGATGTTGACGTTGTAGGCGATGAGGAACATGCGCGCCCCGGTGGCGGTGGCGCCCCATTGCGGCACGAATTCGGCAGGGCCGAAATCCGGCTGCCAGCGCGGATCCTTCAGGCGTTCGGCCAGTCCTTCGTATTCTCCATGACGAATATCCGGGAGTTTGCGGCGATAATCCTGAAGAGCGGCCTCTTCATACAGAAAGAAAGGGACCTTGAGCGCCTCCGCGGCACGCTGGGCGAAGGTTCGGGCAATGTCGACACAATCCGCCATGCTTACACCTCGGACGGGTATAAACGGGCAGACATCCATGGCCCCAAAGCGGGGGTGTTCACCCTTGTGAGTTCTCATATCGATGCGAGCTCTCGCCACCCGTGCGGCGGCCAGTGCCCCCTCGAGAATGCTGTCGGGGTCGCCGACAAAGGTGTAGACGGTGCGGTTGGTGGATGCCCCGGGATCGACGTCCAGCAGGGTGCAGCCCGAAGTCCGTCGTATGGCTTCGGCGATGGCATCGATGGTTTCCCGATTTCGGCCTTCTGAAAAATTAGGTACACATTCGACGATTTTCTTCATGGGTCATTTCCTCCGGAAAAAGATCTTGCCGAACATCTCAATATTTCATATGATTTGAGAAAATGCCAGAGATTATTTAAATGCAATCCCATTAAGTTATTCCATCGAACGGACAAAACGCCTATGTAGCGTGAAAACGGTTTTTTTACTGGCTGAAAGCCCAGCTGTGAAGGATTGGTGCAGAAACCCGAAGTTCTCGATGCTCCGAGGGGGCCATCAGGGGTGTTCAGGTACATTGACGAGAAGGGGCGTGTGGCCGGTGACGTCGAACAACTTTTCAAGCCCTTGCCTGGACAGTACCAGCGTGCTGGTGTTCACCAATGGATGGCATTGGAATGCGTCGGCTTCCCAGAGGCGCTTGTCGATAATCAGTTCGACCTGATGAGCCGCATCGTTGACGACGGCCAGCATCGAAACAGCACCCGGTTCGAGATCCAGATGCCGTTTTAGACGATCAGCGGAAGCGAAACTGACGCGGGTGCTATCGATAACCGTGTGGAGACGCTTCAGATCGACTGTTGTATCGCCGTTGACGACGACCAGGAAATGACGCTTGCCCTTGTTGTCCCGAAGAAAGAGATTTTTGGTTTTTGCGCCGGGGAGGGCCGGGACCAGACGGTCGGCCTCTTCGATGGTGTAAACCGGAGGATGATCGGTACGTTCGTAGGGGATAACGTGGTGTTCCAGAATTTCATAGATATTTGTCATCATTACCTTTCTGTTTTTCAAGCATGGTGAATCTTCATGCCGGGTTCATCGCAGGACGGGATCGTTATAGATCAAGATCCGTTCAGTGTAAAGCCGGTTGCATTGTCAAAGAACAGCTTTTCTCTTTACAGTATGAAGGATTTTTAACAATATCAATTTATTCTGTTTTATTGTATTTTCCCGAGAGCTGTGTGGTCCGGCCGGATGACGCTTCGTTCAGGGCTTGAGGGGCGAAGCCTTACGAAAAAACAGGAGGGATAAATATCATGGACGCAGCTTTTCTCGCGTATCTCGATCGGGAGACCCGCGCTCTGAAATCCGAGGGGCTCTTCAAAGAAGAACGGATTGTTATATCACCACAACAGGCTGATATAACAGTACAAAAAAACATTAAGGTGATCAATTTCTGTGCCAACAACTATCTGGGGCTGGCCAATCATCCGACGGTCATTGCGGCGGCCGAGAGGGGGCTTCGGAAATACGGCTTCGGTATGGCCTCGGTCCGCTTCATCTGCGGAACCCACGAGATCCACAAAACCCTCGAAGCCGGAATCAGTGATTTTCTCAAGACCGAGGACACCATTCTTTACACTTCATGCTTCGACGCCAATGGAGGCCTCTTCGAAGCCTTGCTGGGGCCTGAAGACGCCGTCATCAGCGACGCACTCAATCATGCCAGCATCATCGACGGAATTCGTCTATGCAAAGCCCGGCGATTCCGGTACGGGAACAATGACATGAACGACCTGGAGGCCCGACTCAAGGCTGCGCAGGGCGCCCGGTTCAAGCTGATTGCCACCGACGGCGTTTTTTCGATGGACGGCGTCATCGCCAACCTTGTCGACATCTGTGACCTGGCGGATCGATACAACGCCATGGTCATGGTGGACGACTCCCATGCAGTGGGATTTATGGGAAAGAACGGCGGCGGAACACCGGAATACTGCGGTGTCCAGGATCGCATCGACATCAATACAGGGACGCTGGGCAAAGCCCTGGGAGGGGCCTCGGGCGGTTACACCAGCGGCCGGAAGGAGATCATCGCCTGGTTGCGCCAGCGCTCCCGACCGTATCTCTTCTCGAACACACTGGCACCCCCCATCGCCGCGGCGTCCCTCCAGGTATTGGCATTGTTGAAAGAGGGAAAACATCTCAGGGATAAACTCATGGAGAATACCGCCTATTTCAGATCTGGAATGACGGCGCTCGGCTTCGAACTCATCCCGGGGAACCACCCCATCATTCCCGTCATGCTGGGGGATGCCGTCCTGGCCGGGAAAATGGCCGCCCGGCTGCTGGAAGAAGGCATCTACGTGGTGGGCTTTTCCTATCCGGTGGTGCCCAAGGGCCGGGCCCGTATCCGGACCCAGATGTCGGCGGCCCACGAACGGAAGCATCTGGATCGCGCCATCACTGCATTTGAAAAAGTCGGAAAGGCGCTTGACGTTATCCCGTGAGGCCGGCCTCTTTGATCAGGTCGATGGGGAGCGTATTTTCCCGGCCTGTAAGGTGCAGATAGCGTCAAAGCCGGTTGCCGATCAGAATGCGAAGGGACGACGTGAGCTTTTCAGTGACGTCTTTTGTTTGCTCAACCGTGAGAAAAAAAGGAGGAATTCAATGGCGAATCAAAAAGAAAAAATGGGAGCCTACAAAAAAATATCTCAAAAGTATCCGGATGTGACGGCCTCTCTCAATTCACTGGGTGAGACTATCCGCAACAGCGGGCCTATCGACGGGAAGACCTCGCAGTTGATTCAGCTCGCCGCTGCAGCCGCCGGTCAGTCGGAAGGTTCGGTGCATTCCCATACACGACGCGCACTGGAAGAAGGCGCAACCCGGGCGGAAATCGAGCATGCGCTGTTGCTGTTGATCTCCGTTATGGGGTTTCCCAAAACAGCTGCCGCCATGTCCTGGGCCACGGATATACTCGATGGGGAGGCTGTGGAATAAGACCGCCTCACCGGCCAATGAAGGCGCCGGGTCGGCGATGTCGATTCAGCGCCTGCACAGGTCTTGGATCACCTGTTCCTGGAAAGCAAACGGCGTGTCCGGGAGCAAAACCGCTGTCACGCCTTATCGCTTCGCCCATATCACAGATGACAGGCACCGATCAGCCGACGAAACGACTTCGATAGCCGCTGTCCAACAACAATACACCGATATCATTCCACATTTCATCGAAAAGCCGCCGATCAAACCGGCATAGGGTCCTGTGAATGAAGCCCCTCTCCGAGGGGCGGGCACTCTTCAGTTTCTGATGGAATTCTTCCGCGGACCCAACCTTCCAGGCTGAGAGAAACCCCATGGTATCGGCGATCTGTTTCATTCGCTGATCTACAGTGGCAATGTATTTATCGGAGATCGCGCCGAAAGCGCTCATCATGTCGCAAAGCTTTGGGAGAAGAGGCTTTTGACGAATCTCCAGTTGGGAATTATGGATGAGCCAATGGATCATGGATGAATGATGTCGGCGGAGATGTTTGAACTGCGCGGTCAGTTTTTCATGGCGCTTTTTCAATATCGGCTCGGTATTGCCTCGGAGATAGACCATCACTTGTGGCGGATTGACCATCAGGTCGCCGGCTGTCGTGATCTCGCCGTTGTCGGCATAATTCCCGGCGCAGATCAGGGCCAATTCAGTGAGACGAGTCAGCGTCAACCCTTTGATATTACGGGAAAGTTGAGGAACTGCCTGAAACTCTTTCACCAGATTTTCAAGATATGTTTCGTTGAGTTGAGACAATCCCGCTTCTCTTTGGAGCTTTCTATTGAAGTCGATCAATGGATATGGTGGATGTTGTTTTCCGGAATGTATATATGTCGCTGTAATATCTTCTTCGGACTGCATCGAATATCGTGTGCCGAGGTTTTGCTGTAGCATGTCTTTCCATTATATATAGGGTTAAAAGTTATTTTTTGTTATTATAAAAACAAATAAATGAATAATCGTGTTTATGTGGATACTAAATTACAAATAAAGTGTCAAAAAGTATATGCTGATTTCCAGTTCAGGGTATGTTGCATCTCCTTCCCTCGCTGAAAAATCTGGGTGTTGAAAGGCGTCCTGTTGATCACGGATCATGGACCTGCGGTCTTACGGCAGGCCGTTGAGGCCGTCCGGTCTTGCCCGGTTTAAAGCCGTTATGGTATGAGTCAAATGATGCTGGACGGCGGCCGGCGCCGTATCGAAAAAATATGGACTCAACTTTCGACTTTCATAGGCCGTATCCTCCCGGCACCTCTATCTGCTCACCATCATGAAATTCGAAAGTTGAAATATGGGTATGACCGGGTCTTCAGCTTTCGGTCTATATCCCTTGATGTGAACGATTCCGTGGAGATCACCCCTTTATGATACAAGATATTCACCGCCTGCTGAATTCGGGCGAATCTTTTGTTTTGGCAACCATTATCGGTCGGACCGGTTCTACGCCCCGAACCGCCGGCGCCCGAATGATCATCCGGAGGGATGGCGGCATCCTCGGTACCATCGGCGGCGGCCCTGTAGAGGGCGCTGTGATGGCGGCGGCCCCCGATGTCCTTTCATCCGGCCGGTTCGAGATCCTTTCCTTCGATCTGGACCGTTCGGGCGCCGCGGGCGAGATGGACATGATCTGCGGCGGCTGTCTGGACATCCTCCTTGAACGGCTTTCGCCGACACCGGAGATCAACCGTCTGTTTCACGTGTTGGACGAGGCCCGACGTCAGGGCCGCAGGTACCTCCTGGCAGCCGGTATTCCGGATGTGAACGATGCCGGGAAAATCCTGCGGGCCGCGATCTTCATGGACGGCGACATTGTTGCGAACGACGGCTTTCCCCGCGCCGTTTTGCCGGCGCTCCTGGAAAAAACCCGAAAGGCGCGGGCACCGGTGATGGTCGTCCACCATGAACGGCGGTATCTCACCGAGCCGGCACTTATGCCGCACACCGCCTATCTTTTCGGTGCGGGCCACGTCTCCCAGGCGGTCTCCCGACTGACCCGCATGGTGGGTTTCCGCACCGTGGTGCTTGACGACCGGGCTGAATTCGCGAACAGCGAACGCTTCCCTCTGGCCGACGATGTCCGGGTGATCGAAAGCTTTCACCTTGCGTTTTCAGACCTCCCCGTCGACCCGGACAGCTACTTGGTGATTCTCACCCGGGGCCATCACCATGACCGGACCGTGCTGCAGCAGGCCCTCGGCACGGACGCCGGGTACATCGGCATGATCGGCAGCCGGAGAAAACGCGACGCCATCTATGCAGCCCTCCGGGACGCGGGGCACACCGACGCGGATTTCGCGCGGGTTCACTGCCCCATCGGTGTCGGCATACAGGCCGAGACGCCCGAAGAGATCGCCGTCAGCATCGTGGCGGAGTTGATCGCGGCCCGGGCAGCCCGGAAATGACCGCTCCCGGGCCGGCCGCCGTCATTCTGGCCGCGGGGAAGTCGACACGCATGGGACGGGACAAACCCCTGCTCCCCCTGGCGGACCGCACCGTCGTCGAACGGGTCATCGGCCTGTTCCAGACGGCCGGGATCGCCGACATCCGAGTCGTCGTCGGCCATCATCGGGAGCGTCTCGTCCCGGTCGTTCGAAAGGCGGGCGCCTGGGCGGTGTTCAATCCCGATTTTCAAGACGGCATGTTCACATCCGTTCTCGCGGGGCTCGCCACCCTCGATCCCGTCTGTCCGGGTGTTATGGTGCTCCCGGTGGACGTGCCTTTGATCCGGCCCTCCACGATCCTCAGGCTCGTGGACACCTGGCAATCCACGACCCAAAACGGCGGAGTGCAGGGAGACGCCGGGCGGACGATCCTTCATCCGACCTTTCAGGGACGGCGAGGCCATCCCCCCCTCATCGGCGGTCGCCACATCGCCGACATCCTGAAATGGCACGGCAACGGCGGCCTTCGGACATATCTGGCGATGTGGCCGGCGGCCCGGGAGATTCCCGTAGCCGACCGATTCATCCTGATGGACATGGATACCCCCGAAGATTATGAGGGCATTGCGCGGAACTGCCTTGGGTACGATGTTCCCTCGGCCGAGGAGTGCCGGGCCCTCATGGTGGATGTTCTGGCGGTGGCGCCCCCGGTCTGGGCCCACTGCCGGGCCGTGGCTGATGTGGCCGTGACCCTTGGGCATGCCCTGAACCAGGCGGAAGGAGCCGGCCCTGCCGGTGGTCTGCTGTCGCTGGATTTGATTCGTGCTGCCGCTCTGGTTCACGATCTGGCCCGGGAACAGCCGGACCATGCCCATGCAGGTGCGGCATGTCTCCGCGCCATGGGGTTTCCCGCCGTGGCCGACATCGTGGCCGTTCACATGGCGCTTCCTCCGGGACGGGAGGATACGCCGGGGGAAGCGGAGGTGGTTTTCCTCGCGGACAAACTGGTGGCCGAAGACATCCGGGTGACGCTGGAGGAGCGGTTTCAGCGTCGGATGGCCCGGTTTGCTGATCGACCGGCGTCATCGGCGAGTGCAGCCCGAAGATTTGGTCAGGCGTCGGCAGTCCGGGAAGCGATTGAAAAGCGGACGGGGCTGCCCGTCGAGTCCATTCTGGGGGAGAGGCGTTTTAGGCGCTCCCACTCTGACTATTTATGCCTGTTTTGAAAGGAGGCGAATGATGTCCAACGGTGTATACCGAATCATGAAACCCTGCAACGAGGCAGTGCCGGGTTATCTGCCGGGGAGCGACGAAAAGCGCGGCCTCAAGGTCAGGCTGGCCGAACTGAAGCAGTCTCCCATGGAGATTCCTCTGATCATCGGCGGAAAAGAGGTGAGGAGCGGAAAGACGGGGAAATGTATCATCCCGCACAATCACGCCCATGTCCTGGCCACCTATCACATGGCCGGTGAAGCCGAGACCCGAATGGCTGTCCAGGCCGCTCTTGACGCCGGAAAGGCGTGGGCCGAGACCCCATGGGATCACCGCCTGGCCGTGTTTCTCAGGGCTGCGGAAATGATCAGGGGGCCGTGGCGTCACACCCTTAACGCCGCGACGATGCTGGGCCAGAGCAAAACGGTCTACGAGGCCGACGCCGACGCGGCCTGCGAACTGATGGATTTTTTCCGGTACAACAGTTACTTTTTTCGACAGATCATAGAAGAGCAGCCCGAATGTCTTCAGGGCATTCTGAATCGAATGGAATACCGGCCTCTTGAGGGATTCGTCTTTGCCGTGACGCCTTTCAATTTCACGGCCATCGGCGGTAACCTGCCCGGCACGCCGGCCATGGCGGGTAACACCGTCGTGTGGAAACCGGCTTCCACCGCCGTTTATTCCAATTATCACGTGATGAAACTGTTGCAGGCGGCGGGACTGCCCGACGGCGTGATCAATTTCATTCCCGGCCCGGGAAGTGCCGTGGGACCCCTGGTCATGAGCCATTCAATGCTGGCCGGCATCCACTTTACCGGCTCCACCGCCGTATTCCAGGGGATGTGGCGCACCGTTGCTCAAAACCTGGCGCATTACAACGGTTATCCCCGCATCGTGGGCGAAACCGGGGGCAAGAATTTCGTTTTTGCGCACCCGTCCGCAGACATTGAAACCCTGGTCCCCGCTCTCATCGGAGGGGCCTTTTCCTATCAGGGACAGAAGTGTTCGGCCACCTCGAGGGTCTATATTCCCAAAAGCATCTGGCCTGCGGTGAAAACCCGGCTCACGGCCGGCATTGACGGCATCAAGACCGGGGACGTAGAGGACTTCACCCATTACATGGGTGCCGTGATCGATCGGAATGCCTTCGACAACATCAGCGGCTACATTCGATTCGCCCGTGAGGCGGACGACGCAGAGATTATCGCCGGCGGTGAGTGTGACGACAGCATCGGCTTTTTTATCACGCCCACGGTGATCGTCACCACCGATCCAAAATTCAAGACCATGCAGGAGGAAATCTTCGGTCCCGTGATGACCGTCTTTGTCTATCCGGACGATGATATCGAGAAAGCCCTTACGCTCTGTGCGACCACGTCGAAATATGCGCTGACCGGCGCCCTGTTCGCCCGGGACCGCGCCGCCGTTGTCGAGATGGAAAGGCGGCTCTGCTACAGTGCCGGCAATCTCTACATCAACGACAAGACCACCGGCGCCTTCGTGGGACTCCAGCCCTTCGGCGGTGCGCGGGCGTCCGGCACCAACGACAAGGCCGGCAGCCGGCACAACGTCATGCGCTGGCTCTCCCCGCGTACCATCAAGGAGAACTTCAGCCCGGCCACGGATTACCGCTATGGGTTGATGCAGGAAAGCTGAGTCCGGGGCATTATGATTCCCTGAAACGGGCTGTTCAGGTCATTGATGCCGGATGAGCTCGTTTCGTCAGGAGATGCCTTCCCGACGGGTGTTCCGTCTCAATATGGCGGGACACCTTGAATCCATGGAATAAATGCAAAATATACGCCAAGGTTGACAAAAATAGAAATATCATATAATTTGTTTTTCAGGTATTCCGGTTCTGATATGGCTGACGCGATTGTATCGATTTTCTTTTTTGCGGACGGCGGTTTCGACAGGCCTTCAGATTCCGGATAACGATCTTCATAACAAACCGTTTATGCGTGTCGGAAGGTGGCGTTCCTCCGGGTTGCCGGACAGTCGGCGACAAACCGCTCAGCCTCTGTTTTTCCACATGTTTCAGGACTGCGGCAGGAAATATTCCCATTCTGCTGTCGGTTTTATCCTTCCCATATCGTTATAAGTCACGTACAGCGCCTGCCGGGCAAGGGATTTCACTGGCTCCATGCTTGCCGGACATCTTTTTTGAAGGTCATTTTTCGCTGAACTCGTCATCTCTTAACTGCCAGGCGTTGATTCAAAATGGTGTCGCCTGAAAGGAGTCTGCTATCCAGAATATATCAACCGCTAAATACAAATCGTACACGCTGCGCAACCTCGACGATATCCGGCCCCTGGAAAACCTGTCCGGGGATCGGATGCGCAGGATCAGGGCCGTTGGCCGGGTTCTGCCCTTTCGTGTCAATAATTATGTGGTGAACGAACTTATCGATTGGGACAACGTTCCCGAGGATCCTATATTTCAGCTGACCTTCCCGCAACCGAATATGCTGTCGGAGGGGAATCTCTCCAGGCTGCTGGACATGGACCACGCCGGGAAGAGCATCGCCGCGGTTGACCGCGAGGTGAGCAGGATTCAGAGAGAGATGAATCCCCACCCGGCCAGGCAGATGGAGCTCAATGTGCCGGTGATGGATGGCCGCCGTCTGGAAGGGCTTCAGCATAAATACAAGGAGACGGTCCTCGTATTTCCCCGCCAGGGGCAGACTTGTCACGCCTTCTGCACATACTGCTTCCGCTGGGCGCAGTTCTGCGGGATCGAAAAACTGCACTTTGCCTGCAACGATCCGCTGGTCCTGCCGCGTTACCTGAAGGCCCATCCGGAGGTGACGGATGTCCTCTTTACCGGCGGGGATCCCATGGTAATGCGGGCCAAAGTGCTGCGCCCGTATATCGACGCGTTGCGTGGCCTCGGGACGGACCACCCCCTGACGATCCGTTTCGGCACCAAGGCGCTGGCCTACTGGCCTTACCGCTTTTTGACCGACCGGGACGCCGGCGAGCTGATGGAACTGTTCGAAGACATCGCGGCTCTTGGGCACCAGCCGGCCATCATGGCCCATTTCAGCCACGACCGTGAACTCGAAACCCCGGCCGTGGAGCAGGCCATGAGACGTCTCCAGTCCGCCGGGGCCGTCATCCGCTGTCAGGGGCCTTTGGTCCGCCACGTCAACGATGACGCCGGGACGTGGGCGCGCATGTGGCGCCGCCAGGTCCGGCTGGGGGCCATACCCTACTACATGTTTGTCGCACGGAATACCGGCCCAAAGGCCTATTTCAGGGTCCCCCTGGCGCAAACATACCGGATCTTCAGCGAAGCCTACGGGCAGGTTTCCGGCCTGTGCCGCACGGTCCGCGGTCCGTCCATGTCGGCCACGCCGGGGAAGATCGCCGTCCAGGGGATCGCCGAACTCCTCTCGGAGAAGGTGTTTGTGCTTAAATTCATCCAGGGCCGCGACCCGTCTTGGGTCAACCGCGTCTTTTTCGCGCGATACGCCCCCGATGCCGCGTGGTTCGACGAACTCGAGCCGGCGTTGGGAGATAAAAAATTCTTTTTCGAATCCGGTCTGGATCGCATCACCGCGGAGAAGGCGATGGATCTCGTGCCGCCGCCCAGGGCGCTTTCCGGGATGAATGACAGAATCGGTTCCGGGACGCTGCTGCGGTGGGTCCATTAATACAGCTTTGCGGGCCCTCAACACCAGAGTGGGGCCCGATGGAGAAAGGGGGAAAGCGATGCGTCACAAATTTACGATTCTTCAGGATACGGACAAGGATACCTTTATCATCAGGGAGTATGCCGTGGTCGAAAAACATCTCAAAAAGATGCTGACCTTGATGCCGAGCGAAGATGATTTTTCGCTCATGGCCGAGGAGACCTATGCCGGCAAAAACCTTTCGAAACTCATCTCCAGGGGCGCCGTGGCGGAGCTCGTCACGTCTCTGCGCACCGACAACCTGTTCCCGATCAACCCCTACGCCACCAAAATTGCCGAATCAATCATCGCCATGCACGCTTCCGCTGAATGCCGTTTCATGGAGCTGTTTTTCGACGATCAGACCCCATGACGGCGGGAGCGGATGTCCGGCTCAGGGACAGCCAAACAAGCCTCTGTTCATTTACGCGCCGATAGTCCGTCTTTGACTGTTATGCCGCAATGACATCGAAAAAAAATTATACCGCCTGATCCGCTTGGAACGCCCCGTTCATGGCGTCTGCCGCGGCCGCCTTCATGAGGACGATCCCCTTCTCCTTGTCCGCGAGAAAGCCCACCTTGAAGAGGATTTCCAGGAGCCGGGAAGTCGGGGACAGAAGCCGGGCTCTCCGGGTCGGGTGGGATTTCATAGGAGAAAATCATGGGGATGGGATTTTCCGGGATCAGGCTTCACCCGGGAGAGCGTCTGCATCTTTTTCGGACTTCGTTTGGAGAGCCTCCCGTACGCCGGAAAACTTTTCACCCGGAAAAAGCAGGGGGATGAGGGGCCGTTTATCCCCGGCAAGCGTGTCGTAAAGGCGCATCTTCATGATTCCTGGAGACCAGCGTACGATCGTTTCCCCGACGTTCCGTAAAACCGATCTCGTCCAGGTACTCCAGAACGGGAAGGGCGCCCGTGCGGCCATAGCCCAGGATTTCGTTGCAGTCGTTGGCGGTAATATGCCCCTTGCCTGAGATGGCGGCCCGGACCCGGTCCATGATCTCTTCCAGAGATTGGAGGGAGAGATACCGGTCGTTGTTGAGGCGAACCAGCCGTTTCTGTCGGGCCAGATAATGCAGGAGCTTCTCGACATCCCGTTTCGATGTCCCATGGGGACAGGAGCGCCAGGCGGTATGGGCGGTAAAGGGGGTGATTCCCGCCGTTAAGGCAACATCGAGGAGTTTTTCCACCAGCATTGTTTGGCCCGGGTTCAGGCGCCCGCTCACGTCAGGCATCAGGTAGCCGCCGGCCTCGGTAATCAGGCGGTCTTCTCGGCAGAGTCCGGCCAGGGCATGCTGAATCAGCCCGTCGCTGGTGCCGTCTGGAAGTTTGTTTCGGATCTCGGCGATTTTGAGATCGCCCCTGAGGGCATCCTTCCGGAGGGCCTGAGCCACGATCTCCAGAATTCTCTCCCGCGTGCGGTCAAAAGCCGCCTTTCCCACGAGCCCCGGCCCTCCAAGGGAGATGAAATCGCCTGAAGCGATGCCCCGGTCGATTTCCTCGCAGATCTTCTCCGGCGGCAGGCCGGTCTGTTCGGCTACGGCATCGGTGGTGATCGGTTGATAGGGATGCCGATTCAGAAGGCTGGGTAGAATTTTATCAACCTTTCCGGATTGCAGCGCATGAAGATAGGAAAGCAGAGGCTTTGCTCTGCACGCGCGAAACTTGACCTTCGAAGTCTCCAGCACCCGCCCTGCGGCGATGACCATCGGCCGGTTCATGGGAGAAACCACAAACCGATCTCCGGGCATGGCCGGAAGGGGCGACGACAGACGGCATTGGACCAGACCATGCTCGCCCGGTCCCAGTACTGCCGTCTCCATCGTCACGATCATCGCTGCGACAGCGGCGGTGCCAAGATAGATCTTCACGATCTGTCGATTGACGAGGGGTTCGGTATGCGGAGGGAGCATCCTCAACTCGACGTTGAGGAAGGCGGCGGAGGTGAGCGTATCCGGCCTGGCCAGGAGCATTCCTCGGCGGACCTCCGAAAAGGGCACCCGATGGAGATTTACCCCGACCCGCTCTCCGGCGGATGCCAGGAGTGCCTGCTCTCCGTGAATTTCAAGAGACTTGGCCCGGGTCCTGACGCCTTGGGGTAGGAGATCGACGGCGTCGTTCTTGGTGAGTTCTCCCCCGAGAACCGTGCCGCTCACGACCGTTCCGAGGCCCGGAAACTGGCGAACCTGATCGATCCAGAGCCGGAAGGGATCTGCGGCACGCTTGCCCCGGGCCAGGCTGTGCTCGGCTTCCAGGGCCGCCAGGACAGCATCTTTTCCCGCTTCCGTTCGGGCGGAGAACGGCACGACAGGCTTGCCCTCCAGAAAACTCCCCTGGATCAGTTCCTTGACCTCCATCCGGGCCAGTTCGATAGTCTCGGCATCCACCAGATCGTTTTTGCTGATCACCACGAGTCCGCCGGCGGTACCGAGGCTGCTCAGGATGTTGAGATGCTCGATGGTCTGGGGCATCACGCCGTCGTCCGCAGCCACCACCAGCACCGCAAGGTCCACGGCGCAAAGTCCCCGAATCGTGTGTTTGAGAAAGTCGGTATGGCCCGGCACGTCGATGAGGGCTGCTCGGGCGCCGCCAGACAGGATCAGCGGCGCCACTCCCGATTCTATGGAAAGGCCCCGCTCCTTCTCCGCTTTCATCCGGTCGGTCTCCACGCCCGTCAGGCAGCGGACCAGGGCGGTCTTGCCGTGGTCGACGTGGCCCGCCACGCCGATGGTGATATGAGTGCTCATGATCCTCTCGATATGGAAGGGGCAAGGGGAATCGAAGCTCCTCCTCGTTTTTGAGACGAGGCCGACGGTTTTGAAGACCGCGGGGTGCCCAGCACCATTGCCCCTGGAGATGCGGGGCATCTCTTGCGGAGAGGCCCCGGGATGATCCGTTGAAACTGACTTTGATCGGAAGTGAGAAGTGGCATCGAAAATACCATCATGCCGTGTCCCGATCTCTGAAGATCGTGGCGTAAACCGACACGGACGCGACGATGATGGCGCCGTGAACCAGGCGGGTCCAGAACCCGGAGAATCCTGCGCTGATGATGCCGGCTTCGATGATGCCGATGATGGCGGCCCCCACGAGGGTACCGAAGACCGTCCCCTCCCCGCCGAATACCGAGGTGCCGCCGATGAAGATCGAGGCGAACACCAGAAGCAGGTAGCCTTCCCCCTGGGTGGGCCACCAGTTGGCCATTTCCAGGCAGGTCATGACGGAGACCAGGGCGCTGACGGCCCCCATGAACACAAAGAGCAGGATGCGGACCCTGCCGGTGCGGATTCCCATGACGCGCGCCGTGCGGATGTCGTCCCCGATACAGAGGACGCTCTCTCCGAAGGCGTGGCGGTTCAGGATCAAGCCCAGGACGCCCGCAATTCCCAGGCACCAGAGGGACTGGGCCGGAATGGTCCCGGTCAGGCGGCCGACAAACAGGTGGTGAAGCAGGGTGTCCCGGACCGGGACGAGGTTTCTGGCCAGGCCATCGGCCATGAGCGTCGAGAACCCCCTCCAGAAAAACTGAGTGCCGATGGTGGCGATGATGGAGGGGACTCCCACCCTGACCACGAGCATGCCGTTCATCAGACCAGCCGCGGATCCGACGGCGACCGCGGCGATGAATGCCAGCCCCGCGTTTCCCGTGGCGAGAAAAAGCTCCGCGAAGGTTAAACCGGAGACGGCCATCACTGAAGGGAAAGAGAGGTCCATTTCTCCAGCGATGATCAGGAAGGTGAGGCCCAGAGCCAAGAGAGCGGTGAAGGGGATGGTGGATGCGAAGGAGATGTAGATCTGCGGTGACAGGAAGGTCCTCGGGCTCAGGAGGATAAAAATCGCCAGAAGACCCGCAAAGACCCCTGAAATGCCGATCTGGATGTTGAAACGCTGCATGAGGACCTTCATGTGGAACCCGTCCTGCGGGCGCTGATGGAGATGCGCTGGAGTTCGGCACCCAGGGATTCAGGACTCAGCCCGTCCCGGAGGTGTTCTCCGACGATCTTTCCTCGTTCCATCACCAGCACCCGATGGGCGACTTGGTGGATGTGACTCATGTTGTGGGAGATGAAGATGCACGTCTTCCCTCCGTGAGCGATGCGGCGGACGAACCCCAGAACCTTCTCCACTTCGTTGAGGGAAAGGGCGGTGGTGGGCTCGTCCAGGACGATGATTCTGGCGTCGAAGTGCATGGCCCGGCCGATAACAAGCCCCTGGCGCTCCCCGCCGGAGAGGGTTCGGACCCGGGCATCGGGGCTGATGCCCGCGCTCTGGAGCCCGACGTGGGTGTTCAGGATCTCTAACGTCGCCCGCTTCTGAGCCTCGACCTGGATGAACCCCAGGCGGTCCGTCATGGGCCTGCCCAAAAAGACGTTGCGCCACAGGGGCTGTTTTTCGCAGAGAGACCGCTCTTGGTGGACGGTTTCGATGCCCAACCGCCGGGCGTGGCCGACATCATAGGTCCGGAAGTCGATGGGCCGCCCGCCCACCGTCATCTGTCCGGCGTCGGGCTTGTGGACGCCGGACAGAATCTTGATCAGGGTTGATTTCCCCGCGCCGTTGTCCCCCACAAGCCCAAGGACCTCTCCCGGCCGAAGGTCCAGACTGACGGACTGGAGTGCCGTGACGCCGTCGAAGGATTTGCAGATCCCGTGAAGGCACAATACGGGCGGGACCTTCCCCGGATTGGTGCGGCGTCCATCCATGGATCAGCGGATACCCTGTTTGGCCAGGGGGGCCACAAGGCCGATGTTGCCCTTGTGAACCAGCCCGCCCCCGGTGTCGAGTTCAAGGCCGGTAAAACCGTATTTTTGGGTCAGCACGATCTGGGCCACCGAAAGATAGCCGAGAAGATAGGGTTGCATCTCCGAGACGATGTCCACATACCCGTTTTCGATGGCCGACGCGGTGGCCGGCGAAAGGGAGAAGCCGCCAACGAAGATCGCGTCCGGCCCCTTGCCGGCCGCCCTGAGGAAATTCTCCATCTGGGAGGTGAGGGCGCCGTGATCGATCAGGATCATCCTGCAGTCGGCATGCGCGCCGATGTACCCCGTGATGATGGGGGTCCCCATGGACGTATCCTTGTCCACCTCGGGGCTGATCTCGATATAATCCACGACGACTCCGGCCTCCTCCAGGGTCCGGATCATGGCGCGGGCCCTTCGTCCGCGCTCCTCAAGCTGTTTCAGCCCCCAGATGAGGGCCCGGTCCCCCTTCTTGAGACCGGACTGGGACAGGGCCTCTTTGGCAAGCGTGGTGCCCATGACATCCGGGTCGGTGCCGATGGATCCGAATCCCCGTGATTTGTATTTTTCCAGGGCTTGGGGAAGGTTCGTGTCCACGCAGGTAACCAGAATGCCCGCGTCGAAGGCCTCCTGGATGAAGGGCGCATAGGCCCCGTCCCCCGGATGGCCCATGATGACAATCCCGTCCGGCCTGGCGGCCAGAGCGGTCTTGAAATTGTCGATCATCTTTTCCGGGTTCCAGTCGGAGTAAAGCAGCTTGAGGTCGCACCCCAGATCCGAGGCGGCTTGGAGGGCGCCGTTCTGGACGATGGTGTTGTACGGCCCGCCCACCGGGCCGCCGGTATCGAACCAGATGGTGACGTTCCTGCCCAGGGGAGGCAGTTTTTCGGCGGCGGACGGTTGGCCGGCGGCCAGAATCAGGCACAGAGTCACAGCCGACAGAATTGCGGCAGTGCATTTTTTCATCTTGTTTCTCCTTGATGTTTCAATGGGGTGGATTCAACCCGCAACATGAAGTGTCAAAGCATCTCCAGGTAGGCTTCGATGCGCACCCGGAGCTGTTCGGTGTCGCTCTCGGCATAGTCGGTTTCGAGATGCAGCGTGGGGATGCCGAATCTCTTCCGGATGAAGGCCTCAACGCTGAAGGCTTCGATGTTGTAGGTATGGCAGGCCTGCCAGGTGAGGTCGACCACGCCGTCGGCTGAAAAGGTCCGGATCATGTCGGCCAGCAGGTCGAAGCGCCCGGTGTTGGGACTCATGACCGAGCAGGGAGTGGCCAGGTACTGCTCGGCCAGGGCATCCATGGGTTCCCTGGTTTCGTCGACGGCAAAGGTCTGCTTGTATCCGGAGCAGTTCTCGAAGGCCACTACGTCGGCGTCGCTCTCCTCGATGATTTTCACGACCTTGTCGCTGCCCAGACCGACGGGGACGCCGGTGAGCAGGATGCGCGGGCGGCTTCCAGAGATCTTTTGATCCGGCCGGAACGCTCCGCTCATGGCGTCTGCCACGGCCGCCTCCATGAGCGCGATCCCCTTCTCCTTGTCCGCGAGAAAGCCTACCTTGAAGAGAATTTCCAGGAGCCGGGAGCCGGGCAGGGGGGTGGGCCGCGCCTGATTCACGTCCATGAGGTCTTTCCGGGCGGCCCGTTCCCGGTTCATGAGGCGGATGGCGGCGCTAAGGCGGTCGTCATCGATGGTCACACCGGTCAACTCCGCAACGATGCTCCGGAACCGTTCCAGCTCGGTCCGCCAGAAGGGGAGGGATGTCGCCGGATCCTGGTTCTGGGGGAGCTGAAGCACATGAGTGGTTTTGTACCGGGAGAGCAGCTCGAACACCTTCTTTTTCCCGTCGCAGGTGGTGTCGCCGACAATGATGTCGGAGAACCGGAAAAACGGGCAGGTGTCGGTGACGGCAAAACCGAAGCTGCTCTTGATGAGCGGGCAGAGGTTTCGGGGCAGGATCTCCTCGGCCGCGGCTATGGGGTCGTTTCGGGTGCCGCAGAGCGGCAAAGGAATAGCTTCGGCCGCCACGGCGATCTCCGTGGGCGAATATAGGCAGTAAAAGCCGATGGCGGCGCGGCCGGCTGCCTTGGCCTGTTCAATGTCCGCCAGGTTCTGTTCCGTGATCTGCTGAAGGGTGTTCATAAACGAAAATGAAGGGGGCATATTCCGCTTTCTATTTGACTCCATTAGAGTCCTCCCGCCAGCAAGGCGGCGCCCAGGGCGCCGACAAGTTGCGGGTCCTCGGGTATCAGAACGCTGCGCCCCAGGGATTCGGCGAGAAGAGAGCGCATGCAGGGGTTTTTGGCCACGCCGCCGGTGAAGACGATGTTGCCGGACGAGGAAACACGGTTGATCATCCCGACGGCCCGGCGGACGACACTCGCGTGCAGGCCCCTGGCGATCTCCCGGCGGTTTCGACCCCTTGCGATGAGGGAGGTCACCTCGGATTCCGCGAACACGGTGCACATGCTGGAGATATTGAGGTTGTTTTCAGCGAGGAGTGCCTCCCGGCCAAATTCCTCGATCTCAAAACCCAGGGTCCGGGCCATGATCTCCAGGAATTTTCCCGTGCCGGCGGCACACCGGTCGTTCATCTCGAATTTTCTCACCCGGCCGTCGGGGAAGAGGGTCATGGCCTTGCTGTCTTGGCCGCCGATGTCAAGAACGGTTCGAGCTTCGGGAAAGAGTCGGTTCGCCCCCCGTGCGTGGGCCTTGATCTCCGTGACCGTTGGGGCTTCGAAAGAGATTTCGAAAAGGTTCCGGCCGTAGCCGGTGGCCATGACGGCGTCATGGGCGACGCCCTCCATGAGTCTGTGGGCTTCGGCCATGGGGTTGAAACCGGTGTCGGCCTGAAGGCTCTCCACAATATTGCCCGTTTTGTCGACGACCACGAGCTCGATGGTGCGCGAGCCGATATCGATGCCTGCGTATCTCACTTGCGAACCCACTGGTTATTCCTTCACCGGCAGCACGTGGATGGCTTTGATAATAAGCTGTACTTCGTCATTGGGCTTGAGGTCGAGAGACTCCGCGGATTCGGTCGTCAGAACCGACGCCATCTCGACGAGGTCTGTGATCTCGAATTTGGCCGGCGACATCACATCCCCTTTGTTCAGGGAGGTCACCTTGGATTTGATGGTGTTCCTGGCACCGTATTTCATTTCTGGCTCCTCGCTTTTCGATTTTTTTAATATGCGTTTTTCTATCGAAGCTGTTCGATGAAGGCTTCGATCCTCGTTTTCAACTGACCCACATCCTCCATCCCGTAGTCGGTCTCGATGCGAAGGGTGGGGATGTTCTTCTCCTCGAGAGCCCTTTCCACCGGGAAGGATTCCATGAGATAGGGCTGGCAGAACTGGAGACCATAGTGGATCACCCCGTCGGCATTGTAATCTTTGGCCATCTCCTCGATGTGGGCTGTGCGCTCGGGGTTGGGGGTGAAGATGGCGCAGTCGACCTTGAAGTAGCGATCTACGACGGCTTCCATCATCGCCTCGACGGTGTCGCCTGTTTCCTCCGTGAGGTTCCGGGTGCCCCGCTCGCCCACGCAGGACTCCTCGCCCACGATCACCGCGCCCGAGGTTTCCACGATGTAGGGCAGCTTCCAGTTGGGAACGGCCTGCGGGCAGCCGGAGATCAGGACCCGGGGCGTTTTCGCCGGAAAAACCCCTTTTTCTTCCGCGATCCGCCGCTCCAGTTCGTCGCAGATCTTGTTTACGGAGGTGGTGAAGCGCTCCGGGTTGTCGTAGAAGAAGACCTGGTTGGCGAGAAGGGCATCCATACCCGAGATGGGGGCGGGGTCGGCCTTTCGCAGGGAGGACAGGCGATGGATGGCCGCCCGCTTGGCGTTCACCGTCCGGATCGTCGTCTTGAGGGATTCAGCCGTCACGGCGACGCCCGTGAGGGCCTCCAGCGTGGTCTTGAAGCGGTCGTATTCGGCCCTCAGGAGGACCCGGCCCTGCTCGGATTTGACTTGGGGAAGGTCCATGACATAGAGGTTGTTCACCAGTGAGCCCAGGGTTTCGTAAGCCTTCTTCTTGCCGTCGCAGGTGTTTTCGCCCACCACCATGTCCGCGCTCTCCAGGTAGGGACAGACCTTGCCCAGCTTGAAGCCGAAGGAAGACTTGATGAGGGCGCAGGTGTTTCGCGGCAGCAGCCTCTCCACCGCTTCCATGGCGAAGTCGGCGCCGGAGCAGAGCCCGACGAGGGTGGCGTTCGCGGCCAGGACGATCTCCTCCGGCACGAAGACGCAGTAGGACCCGATGATCTTGCGCCCCGCCGACTTTTCGTCCAGGAGTTCCTTGATGCGGAGGCCGTGAACCTCGCTCATGACGAAATCGAAGTATCCCATGCCATCGGGCCGGTTTTTCTGGGTGAGGAAGAAATCCGTGTAGGTCTTCCCCAGAACATTCAGGAGGGCGTCGTGGGCCGCGAGGTCGAGCCCTAACTCCTGCCACATCGAAACGTATGGGTTGTCCATGTTTGTCGCCTTTCGTGTTCAATAAGGGAAATGCGTGGATACACTATTATGGAAATATTATATGATACAAATCGATAATAACGATAATGAATGAAATGGAAATAGAAGAAATCAATAACGCCTGGTGTCGGGATTGGGGAATGCTTATCCTTGACGGGCAGCCGATTCAGATCGTAGACCCAGCGGAATCGATTTCCGCCCAATCTTCAGCATCCGAAACCGATAGATTTTATAAATCCGATCGGATGACTTTATCAGGATTACCGATTTGACCGGAATCAGCGGGGTATAGTAGCGTTTTTAGAATCAAGGAACTCAACTTTCGACTTTCATAGGCCGTATCCTCCCGGCACCTATTTCCGATCACCGTCATGAAAGTCGAGAGTCAAGGAAAATATTTTCGGGATTGTGATGATCGCGTCATTGGAAAGATCGTACCTGGAACGGACGAACGCATCCGGGTGACACGGCAGTGATGTTTGGGATCAGGGTTTCAGCCCTGAATGATGAAGGGATGCAGCATGAAGGTAATCGATGCCAGGGGGCTGGCCTGTCCGGCGCCGGTTCTGATGGCCAGGGACGCCGTCGAAACGGATGCGGACGGCCGGGTGAAAGTGATCGTAAACGACCGCGCTTCCAAGGAGAACGTCTCCCTGTTTCTCGAATCCCGGGGATTTCACGTCTCTGTCGATGAACGTGACGGCGATTTCCACATCACCGGCGAAGGCGGGCCGGGTGCGGCGGCGGCTCCCTCCGCCGCCGATCTTCCCGACGCCGACCTCAAGAAGATCATGGTCATGGTGACGACCGACCGGATGGGGTATGGCGACGATACACTCGGCCTGAAGCTGATGCTCAATTTCATCAAGACCCTGAGGGAGATGGGCAGCGAGCTTTGGCGCCTCGTTCTGGTCAACAACGGCGTGAAGCTTGCCGTCACCGGATCGGCGGCCCTGGAAGACCTCAATTCCCTGGCGGCCGCCGGGGTGACGATCCTGGTTTGCGGCACCTGCCTCACCCACTTCGATCTTCTGCACGAAAAACAGGTGGGGGAGACCACCAATATGCTCGACATCGTCACGGCCATGCAGCTCGCCGACAAGGTGGTGAACATTTAGCCGGAACGGCGACAAAGAGATCACCCTCTTTGTCGCCGATGGGGCGCATAGAAGTGCTGTCTGCAGAATGTTTGCGGAAGCGAAAAACGATACCGGCGTATCACCCAACATCTGTGGGATTGCATCTGCCGGCGAAGGTATACCGCCGCCGGCATCATGTCACAGGGCTCAATATCCGTAGCTCGACCCGTCCCAGCAATGGGTGCAGACCCGATCCCTGGGCAGGCCGATGGCCGCCACCATGTCGTCGAGCCGCTGGTACTGAAGGGTGGTGAGACGGAGCATCCGCCGGATCTCCTCGACCATGGCCAGATTCTTTTTGGATCCGTGGGCGACGTAGGCCGCCAGATCGTGATTTTCATCCCCCTCCAGCTTCCGGATGACCTTTCGGCTCGCCAGATCCAGGGTCGAGCGAGAGGTGGAGAAGTTGAGAAACTCGCAGGGATAGATCAGGGTGGGGCACGCCGGCCGCATGTGGACCTCCCGGGCGCCGTAATCGAAAAGGATCTGAACGTTTTCCTTGAGCTGGGTACCGCGTACGATGGAGTCCTCGCAAAAGAGAATGCGTTGCCCGCCGATGAGGCGTCGCACCGGAATCAGTTTCATCCGAGCCACCAGATCCCGCATTTTCTGATTCTGGGGCATGAAGCTTCGGGGCCAGGTGGGCGTATACTTCACAAAAGCGCGCCGGTAGGGAACCTGTTTCTCGTTGGCGTATCCGAGTGCATGACCGATTCCCGAGTCGGGGATGCCCGAAACGAAATCGACAACGGCGTCGTCGTTCCGGGCCAGCGCCT
Organism: Desulfococcus multivorans; assembly: GCF_001854245.1. Lineage (GTDB taxonomy): Bacteria > Desulfobacterota > Desulfobacteria > Desulfobacterales > Desulfococcaceae > Desulfococcus > Desulfococcus multivorans. The sequence continues at coordinate 1,724,790 of NZ_CP015381.1, forward strand.
CGCCGCATCGGTTGCGCACCCACTCGACATTGATTCCCTCGTATTCCGATGCCGGATATCCATAGTAGATCCAGAGAAAAGCACAGATCTGCATTTGCTTGCCCGGGGAAGCGAGCTGTTCCCAGCCGTCGGGGGTGATTCGCACGATCTCACCCGGACCGAGGAAGTGATCGACCTCGAAGCCCAGATTCGGGAAGGCGCTGGTCTCGGAGCTGACGGCCATGGCGTCATTCCGGCGTCCGATGATCAGGGGGGTGCGGCCCAGACGGTCCCGTGCGGCGTAAATGCCGCGGTGGGTGAGCAAAAGCAGCGTGCAGGATCCCCTGATGCCGGCCTGGGCGTTGGCGATGCCCTCTTCGAAGCTGCCCTCCTCGCAGATCAGCCGGGCCGCCAACTCCGTCGGCTTGACGGCGCCGCCGGTGGTGTCGGCGAAATAGCCGCGTTTGGCAAAGGCACCCCGGATGAGGTCTTCCTGGTTGTTGATCTTTCCCACACAGGCAAGCGCAAAGGTTCCGAGGTGGGAGCCGAGGACCAGGGGCTGGGGGTCGGTGTCGCTGATGATGCCGATGCCCCGGGTGCCTTCGAAGCGGTCCAGTTCCGATTCGAACTTTGTCCTGAAATAGCTGTTTTCAATGTTGTGAATGGCGCGCTGGATGCCCTTGCCCCCCGAGACCGCCATGCCGCCGCGCCGGGTTCCCAGATGTGAGTGGTAATCCGTGCCGTAGTATAGTTCTGAAACACAGTCCGATGCCGATGAAATGCCGAACAATCCGCCCATGCGCAGTGCCTTTTTCCTTTTGGGATGATGCTGTTGCCCTCAATGAATTTCCGAATGATACTGTTGGACCGACCGGACCTTGGGCCGCCCCTCCCGCCGGGCTGCGATCCCCCTGGCCGCGGCGATGGCCGCCGCCGTGGTCGTGATATAGGGAATTTTGTAGGCGATGGCCGTCTTGCGGATGTCCGCACTTTGTGCGCTGCTTTCACCGCCACTGGGCGTATTGATCAAGAGGTGGATTTCGCCGCTTTTCATGGCGTCAACAAGATTGGGCCGTCCGAACCCGAGCTTGGAGACGGGGACGGTGTCGATACCCTTCTCCTTGAGGAATCGGTGAGTGCCCTCGGTGGCTGCGATTTTGAACCCCATATCCCGGAAAAGTCGCGCAGGCTCGATGGCCGCGCCCTTGTCACGGTCTGCGATGGTGAAAAGGACCGTCCCCTCCAGAGGCAAGGAGACCTGGGTGGCTTCCTGTGCCTTGAAAAAGGCGCGGCCAAAGGAGTGGGAGAGGCCCAGCACCTCCCCGGTGGATCGCATCTCAGGACCCAGGACCGGGTCCACCTCGGGGAACATGCTGAAAGGGAAGACCGATTCCTTTACACCGTAGTGGGGAATCCGTCGATCCTTCAGATCGAGTTCCGCGATGCTTCGACCCAGAACCACCTGAGTGGCCAGCCGTGCCATGGAGAGCCCGCATACCTTGGAGACGATGGGTACGGTCCGCGACGCCCGGGGGTTGGCCTCGAGCACATAGATCGTGTCATTCTGTATGGCGTACTGGATGTTCATGAGTCCCACGACATTGAGCTCGACGGCGATGCGGCGGGTATAGTCTCGAATGGTGTCGATGTGCCGGGTCGAAAGACTCAGGGGAGGAATGACGCAGGCGGAATCTCCCGAATGGATTCCGGCCAGCTCGATGTGCTCCATCACGGCCGGAACAAAGGCGTCCTTCCCGTCGGCGATGGCGTCCGCCTCAACCTCGATGGCGTTGTCGAGGAAGGCATCGATGAGGACGGGACGTTCCGGCGAAATCTCCTCGACGGCAACGTTCAGGTACCGTCTCAGGTTGTCGGCGTCGTGGACGATCTCCATGCCCCGGCCGCCCAGCACATAAGAGGGGCGCACCATCAGAGGGTAACCGATGCGCGCGGCGATGGCCAGGGCCTCGTCGAAGCCTGCGGCCATCCCCGATTCGGGTTGGGGGATGCCCAGACGTCGCATGACCGCGTTGAACCGCTCGCGATCCTCGGCCAGATCAATGGTCTCGGGCGAGGTGCCCAGGATGCGGACGCCGGCTTTGGCCAACTCGCTCGCGATGTTGAGGGGAGTCTGTCCGCCGAACTGAGCGATGACGCCCAAAGGTTTCTCCTTTTCGTAAATGCTGAGGACGTCCTCCACGGTCAAGGGTTCGAAATAGAGTTTGTCCGAGGTGTCGTAGTCGGTGGAGACCGTCTCCGGATTACAGTTGACCATGATCGACTCGTAGCCCGCTTCGCGGATGGCGAAGGCGGCGTGGACGCAACAGTAGTCGAATTCGATTCCCTGGCCGATACGATTGGGACCGCCGCCCAGCACCATGATTTTTTTGCGGTCGCTTACCGGCACCGTGTCTGCTGCGTTGTAGGTGGAGTAGTAGTAGGCGGCATTTTCAACGCCGCTCACCGGAACGGCGTCCCAGGCCTGGCGAATGTTCAAGGCCTCCCGTCGGTTGCGGATGTCCGTTTCGGGCACTGCCAGCAGCATGGCGAGGTATCGGTCGGCGAATCCATCCTTTTTGGCCTGCACCAGCAGGTCATCGGGGATGTCTCCGCCCCGGCAGGCCAGAAGCTTTTCCTCGAGCTCTACCAGTTCCTTCATTTGCCGGATGAACCAGGGCTTGATGTGGGTTCGTTCATAGAGGTGCTGGATGTCGGCGCCTTTGCGAAGCGCCTCATACATCAAAAATTGCCGTTCGCTGGTGGGCTCGCCCAGGCGGGCCATGAGCTCATCCAGCGAAAGCGTGTTGAAATTTTTGGCGAATCCCAGTCCGTAGCGATTGATCTCGAGGCTGCGGATTGCCTTCTGAAAGGCCTCCTTGTAAGTCTTGCCGATGCTCATGGCCTCACCCACGGCCCGCATCTGGGTGCCCAGGCGGTCCTGGACCCCCTTGAACTTTTCGAAAGCCCAACGGGCGAATTTGACCACCACGTAGTCGCCTGAAGGCGTGTATTTTTCCAGGGAGCCTTCCCGCCAGTAAGGAATCTCGTCCATGGTCATGCCGCCGGCCAGAAGGGACGAGACCCGGGCAATGGGAAACCCGGTGGCTTTGGAGGCCAGTGCCGAGGATCTCGAGGTGCGCGGGTTGATCTCGATGACCACTACCCGACCCGTCTTCGGGTCGTGGGCGAATTGGACGTTGGTGCCGCCGACGACCTCTATAGCCTCGACAATGGCATAGCTGTACTCCTGAAGCTTCTTCTGCAGGGCCGGATCGATGGAGAGCATGGGCGCCGTGCAATAGGAGTCGCCGGTATGCACGCCCATGGCGTCGACGTTCTCGATGAAGCAGACGGTGATCATCTGGTTTTTGGCATCACGTACCACCTCCAGTTCCAGCTCCTCCCATCCCAGCACCGACTCCTCCACCAGTACCTGGTGGATCATGCTGGCCGCCAATCCCCGGGCGGCAACCGTGCGCAACTCCTCCCGGTTGTAGACCAATCCGCCGCCGGTGCCGCCCATGGTGTAAGCCGGCCGGATTACGACGGGATACCCCAGTTCGTCGGCCATCGCTTCGGCGTCGTCGACGGTCTCCACTGCACGGCTTCGGGGCATCTCGATCCCTAATCGTTCCATGGTGTTCTTGAAGGCGGTGCGGTCCTCACCCCGTTCGATGGCGTCGATGTTGACGCCGATGACCTTGACGCCGTAGCGCTCGAGAATGCCGGCTTTCTGAAGCTCGGCGGAAAGATTCAGCGCCGATTGTCCCCCGAGGTTCGGCAGGACGGCATCAGGCCTCTCTGCAGCGATGATTTCCTCGAGAATCTTCACGTTCAAGGGTTCGATGTAGGTGGCGTCGGCCATACCGGGGTCGGTCATGATGGTGGCCGGGTTGGAGTTGACCAACACGATTTCGTACCCCATCGCCCGGAGTGCCTTACAGGCTTGAGTGCCGGAATAGTCGAATTCGCAGGCCTGGCCGATCACGATGGGGCCGGAACCGATGATCAGAATCTTGTGGATATCGTCACGTCTGGGCATGAATTTCCCTTTCCAAAATAAGCGTTATAGACTTTCAATTAAAGATGTCGGCAATCTGGCAGGTCCCCCACCCATAAATGCAATCTGTCGTCATCAGACTGCACCTCCCGGCATCCTTAATTTGAAAGCCTATAGTTCGTTACGTCGAATATTATGTGTCAAGGCTTTCACACGAAACGCCAAATTGACTTCGAAACCTTGCGTCCAACAGAATGCAGATAGTTTAAGTGAAACTGAAAATCAAGGGGTATGTCGCACAAAAAAAACGCTTTTTTTCTGGATGACGTCAAGCATCAGGGTTTCCGCGTTGATCGGGAGGCCCTCCACTGATGCAAAAAACCCGCCTTTGTCCAAAGGCGGGTTTTTGGGATGAACCGGCATTCGACACAGCGATTCAGAAGTCGAACATTCCGGCCCGGAAAGCCTTGAGGTAGTTCATGCAGAAGTTGTCCTTTCCGGCCAGGGCCTCGGCAGCGATGATGTTGGCCATCATCTTTTTGTCGAGGGGATTCATGATGGCACCGTCAAGGCCCTTGGCAATGGCCATGACCATGAAGGTCTGGTTCATGAATTTTCGGGCCGGCAGGCCGTAGGAGATGTTGGAGAGACCGCAGGCGGTGTGGATGCCCTGAAAGGTCGTCACGATCTTCTCGATGGTGTTGATGAACTCCATGCCGAAGGCGTTGTTGACGGACATGGGCTGGACCAGCGGGTCGACGTAAATGTTCTCCAGCTTGACGTTGTTCTTGAGAAGACCGTTGACCAGTTTGTCGGCGATTTTCATCCGGTCGTCGACGGTCTCAGGCATGCCCTCGTCGCTCATGCACAGGGCGATGACCTTGAGGTCGGTGCCGGCGACGATGGGCATGAGGTTTTCGTAACGATCCTTCTCCAGGGAGATGGAATTGATCATGGGCGTGCCCTTGTGGACCGCCAGAGCGGTCTCGATGGCTTTGGGGTCGGGACTGTCGATGGCGCAGGGCTTGTCGCTCACGGCCTGGACGGTTTCGACAAGCCATTTCAGGTATTCAGGCTCCTTGCCCACGAAAATGCCGGCGTTGACGTCGATGAAGTCGGCGCCGGCATTGTCCTGATCCTGGGCCACCTTCTGAATGGCCGCGGCGTCCTGGGCCTCGATGGCCGTGCCGACGGCCTTCCGGCTGGCGTTGATGAGTTCTCCGATGATAATCATGGTTATATCCTCAGGGTGAAGGGGGTTATCGGTGTCGGAGGGCCGCCTTGCGCCGATGGACGGGTTCGGCCCCCCGTTGCAGCGGTGTTCAGATCGTTGCCAGAAAGTGTCACGCCGCGATCAGACGACGGGCCAGCTCCACGGCGCCGGGTGCGTCGTCGGAGTATCCGTCGGCCTTGATCTGGTCGGCGAAGGCCTGGGTGACCGGGGCGCCGCCCACGATGGTCTTGACCGTGAGGCCGGCCTCCCTGATGGCGTTGATGGTGGTCTGCATCGCAGGCATGGTGGTGGTGAGCAGCGCCGAGAGTGCCACGACCCTGGCCTTGTTGTCCTTGGCGGCCGCAACGAATTTGGCGGCGTCCACATCGACCCCAAGGTCGATCACATTGAAGCCCGCACCCTCCATCATCATGGCCACGAGGTTCTTGCCGATGTCATGGAGGTCGCCCTTGACCGTGCCGATGACCACCGTACCTTTTGACTCGGCGGCGCCTTCGGCCAGGTGGGGCTTCAAAATCTCGAGTCCGCTCTTCATGGCCTGGGCCGCCATGAGCATCTCGGGCACGAAGAGCTCGCCTTCGGAAAATTTTTTGCCGACTTCGTCCATAGCACCGATGAGGCCTTCGTTGAGAATGGCATCGATGTCCGTTTTGGCCTCGAGTTCGGCCTGGACCAGCTTCTTGACCGATGCTTCGTCGAAAGTCATGACTGCCTGAAAAATGTCTTGAATTGCCATTGTTTGTTGCCTCCCGATCAATTGAATAGTGTTGTGAACAGTGTCAAAATAAAGTTGTCGTTAAATGAAGAAACGATACTCAAAATGTATAATCAATCTCTTGTTTGAGTAAAAACATTTCATCGCAGCGAGTGGAATTTAGCGTGTTTGGCGCTTTATATCTGAAGTTGTAGGAAAAATCCACTCTTATTTGAATAAAAAACATCCTTTTGATATATTATCTTTCATTGTGGTGCTGTCATACGACCCGGCCGTCGAGCGGCTAAGGTCGATGGTGGTCTATCCCTTTTTCCGACGGGTGACGAATTCGGTGAGAGCCGCTTCAATGGCCGGATCGATGTCCGGCTTTTCGTAGGCGGCCAGGCGTTGTCCAAGCCGATCCACAGCGAACTCGTCGATCCGCTTCTTGCCGGCTGCTTTCCAACCGGCGTGGTTTTGGCGATTCATAAAATCGGTAAGGTAGAATTCTGTTCGGCAGAGTTGGAAGGTCTTGGGTTGCGTCAGGTACTGTCCTCCGATGCCGACGGCTTTGATCATTTCCACGTCGATGGACGACGACGTCACCTCCATGGGTTTGAGAAGCCGTCGAGTGATGCCGCAGAGTTCTTCGTCGATAAGGAACTTTTCGTAGCTCATGGAGATGTAGGATCCGAGGATACCATTGGCATGGAGGATAAAGTTGATGCCGTTCCGGGCCGCCGTCGTCAGGGCCAGGGTGGACTCGACACCCGCCTGGGCGTCCGGGAAATGGGCGTCGGTGAGGCCCCCGCCGCTTCGGCTGGGAAGGTTGTAGAATCGAGCCATTTGAGCGGTGGCGGATACCACCACGGAGAGCTCGGGGCATCCGATGGAGAGCCCGCCGGTTTTCATGTCCATGGCCGAAGATGTCGAGCCGTAGATCACCGGAGCCCCGGGGTTGACCAACTGGGCCAACGTGACGCCCGCTAAAATCTCGGCGGTCTGGAGGGCCAGTACCCCGGACAGGGTGACGGGTCCGGACGAACCGGCCATGATCAGCGATGCGATGACGCAAGCCTGATTGGCTCTTGCCAACTCGATGAGAGATCCGGCCATCTCGTCGGAGAACTGGAGCGGTGATAGGGAATTGATAAGCGATACGGTCACCGGACCCACCGCCTTGAGTTTCTCTATACCGCCCCAGATGATGGCGGCCATGTCGACGCAGTCCTTGGCGCCCTGTTTCGAGACGGGGCTGCCCATAAAGGGTTTGTCGCAGAGGATGATGTTCGAGAAGATCATGTCGAGGTGGGCGGTATCCGCTGGAACGTCGGAAGGCTCCACCATCATGAAACCGTTCATGTCGATGTGCTTGGAGGTTTGGATCAGTTTGCAGAAATTGTCGTAGTCTTCCATGGTGGCTTCCCGCTGTTCTCCGTTGGTCAGGGTCACGAACGGTGCACCGTAGCCCGGTACGAAAACGAAATCGTCTTCTCCAACGGCAACATTTTTTTCGGGATTCCGAGCGGTTATGGTAAATCGGGAGGGCGTGGTTTTCAATGCGTTCCGAACCTGTGCCTCGGTGATGAAGACGATTTTTCCATCGACCTTGAATCCGTTTGCTTTAAAAATGGAAAGGGCTTCATCCTCGTTGAAGGCGATGCCGGTGGTGCCAAGGATATCCATGGCGGCGTCATGAATCCGGGTCATCTGATCCTGAGTTAAAGTTTGCATGCGATCGTACATGTTAGCTCCTTTATGGTCTGAGAATTTGAGTAAAACTTACGGATCGTTTTCGGGTCAATAAAGCGGCGGAAGCGGTAACCCCGCTCTTTGCCTCAGCGTTCTTTCGCATCCTTCACCGGCCGTTCCGGGAAGTCGCCGCGAATGTCGGCAAGGGTCTGGTTCAATCCTCTGAAGGTGCCGTAGAGTACCATGAGCAGGAGGAACATCATGGGAAACGCGGTTGCGATGGATGCGGTCTGGATGGCCTTCAATCCCCCCGTACCCGCCAGGACGGCGGCGACGGCGCCAAGGGCGACGCCCCAGAAGGCCCTGAGGTTCCGGCTTGGATTTTCGTGTCCGGAGACGAACATGGCCAGGGAGACAGCGGCGGAATTGGCGCTGGTCAGGAAGAAGGTGGTGATCAGAAAAATAAGGAAAACCGATAGGATACCTGTAAGCGGCAGGTGTTGGGCAATGGCGAAGATGGCACTTTCGACGCCGTGTTGGCTCAGGGTTTCGGTAACGTCGAACCGGATGCCGGCACCGCCGATGACGCCGTACCATAGGAAGTCGCCCAAGGTCGGCAGGATCAGGGTGGCGGCCACGGTTTCACGGATGCTCCGGCCTTTGGAGATTCGGGCGATGAACACGGCCACGAAAGGCGCCCAACTCATCCACCACGCCCAATAAAAGACAGTCCAGGATCCGAGCCAGTTCCCCTCTATTCCGGGCGCCGTGTATAGACTCATGGGGATGAAATTGAGCAGATACTGGCCAATGGCGCTGGTGGTCAGGTTGATGAGAAAGATCGTGGGGCCGAATACCAACACGAAAAACCAGATGCCGACAAAGACGACCATGTTGATGTCACCAATGATTTTGACGCCCTTTTCGATGCCGGTGTAGACTGCGAAGGTGAAAATGGCGGTCAGAATGCCGATGATGATGTATGTGCCGCCTGCCCCCAATTCAACACCATATTGAAATTTGAGACCGCTGGAGAGTTGCAGCGCAACCAACCCCGTCGTGGTCGCCAGTCCTCCCAGGGTCGCGAAGACCGCGAAAATATCGAGAATCTTGCCCCATGTGCCGTGAATCCGCTCCCCGATGACATAATAAAATGCACTTGAAAACTTGAATGGGAGGCCTTTGGTATAACACGCATGGGCTAAGGGAATGGTCAAAAGGGCATAGATGGCCCATGCGCTGAGACCCCAGTGGAAGAAAGAGTAGGTCATGGCATTGGCGCCTGCAACGGCGGTTTTGGCCTCTCCGCCAAAATAAGGCGGCGGCGTCATGTAATGGTATGCCGGCTCTGCCGGACCCCAGAAAACGATGCCTGCGGCAATAGCCGATCCAAACAGCATCGCAAACCAGGAAAAATTCGAGAATTCAGGCCTGTCGCCGGAGAGGCCCAGTTTAAGGGTTCCGTATTTTTCACCCATCAACACAACACAACCGGCTACCAGCAAAAATGTAGTGATCAGGTAGAGCCATGCCCATCCGCCTGTGGTCCAGTTGAAGACGGCGTTGATGGCGGTGTTCATGGTTTCCGGAAATAAAATGGACCCCAGGATGAAGAGTATCGTAACAGATGCGGATACCCAGAAAATAAACGGATCAAAGGGACGGTTGGCATTGGCCCGCATGGCTTCTCCTTCGTTGTCGCGTTTCTTGCGATTGTTTGATGAAACCGACAGGAAACATAGTAAATATTGGGTGGCACGCCGATAGTTTCTTCCGGCAAACCGGTCGGTGATGACATTGATTTTTAGAAATGCATACAACATGCCATGCGTGAAATACGGTTTTTCCATCCGTGTCCATGAGAAGGGATCGTAAGATCTTATACGATAATATTATTTAAGAATACAGATTGTTATTGATTTTTTGGTATCCTGGAATACCGGCGGATCCGGCTGTGGCCCAGGTCTCCGCAATGGCGATGAGAAAAAAAATTTTCAGTTTATCGTTTTCGGGATGTGAAAAAATTTTTGAAGATGAAAAATTATTTGACGTCAGGGATGAAATGGATATGGTAACAGTAAAGAGGAATTGACCGACGCGCTTTTACTTCAAGCGATCCACCCAGGACAGGAATAGCCGATGATGCAAGATTCATTTTCACGAAAATCCCGACTCGACCTGACGGAGATCGATATCTTCGGCATTCTGTCGGCGTTGGATGAAGGGATTATCATTACCGATATCAAAGGACGTATTCTTTTTTATAATGACACCCAGGCCAGGATCGACGAACTTACGCCCGAAAAGGTTATCGGACGCCGGGTCACGGCAATCTACCGCCTCAGCGAGCGGGAGAGTATGATCATGAAATGCCTGGAGACCGGACAGCCGATCCGGAACCACCTTTTTTTTTACCGAACCCACCTGGGTAAAGAGGCCAACACCATCCACAGTGTGTTTCCGCTCTATCGCAATGGCGTGATCGTAGGCGCTATATGTTTTGTAAAGGATTACAATATGCTGGAACACACCATCACTGCGTCCAGCGATCTGACGCCCCACAAGAAACCGTTGCTTGAAAACGGCACCCGCTACAAATTCAGCGATATTGTCGGAAAGGATGAAACCTTCATGCGGGTGCTGAAGATCATTCGCCTCTCATCGGATTCGCCTTCACCGGTCATGCTTTACGGCGAAACCGGCACCGGCAAGGAGCTGTTCGCCCAGTCCATCCACAATGCCAGTTCTCGCCATGAACGCCCCTTCGTCGGAATCAACTGTGCCGCCATTCCGGAAAATCTTCTGGAAGCGTTGCTTTTCGGGACTGCCCGCGGAGCCTTCACCGGAGCCATGGACAAGGCCGGCATATTCGAGCAGAGCAGCGGTGGAACACTGTTTCTCGATGAAATCAACTCCATGCCCGTCAACCTCCAGGCCAAGTTGCTGAGAGCGCTTCAGGAAATGCGCGTACGTCGCATCGGGGCTGCGAATGACATCGAGATCGATCTCAAGATCATCAGCTCCGTCAACATCGATCCGCATCAAGCCATAAAAGAGGGACGTCTTCGGATGGACCTTTTCTATCGTCTGGGGGTGGTTTTTGTGCGTATCCCGCCTCTCCGGGAGCGTAAGGACGGGATCGAGAGCCTGACGCGGCATTTCATTTACAAGAACAACCTGGCTCTCAACAAGCAGGTCAAAGGTGTTTCCGATGAGGTCATGGCCTTTTTTCAATCCTATCAGTGGCCCGGTAATGTCCGCGAATTGGAACATATTATCGAGGGAACCATGAACATGATAGGCGTTTCGCAAACCATAGAATCTCACCATCTGCCGATTCACTTCATCCATCCGGATTTCAGGCGGCTTTCGACGGAGAACGATGTCCCCTCTTGCTCCGTGCCCCTGCACCCGGCAGCCGAAGTCGACCGGTTTTCGCCGTCGACCGCCAGGGCCGGATTTCCTCCTGTGTCGGGCAGCCTGCCGGAAACCCAGAAAAGTCAGGAGCGGGACATGGTTTCTCAGGCGCTTCTGAATTCGAAGGGGAATGTTTCCAGAGCAGCCCGAAGCCTGGGCATATCCCGTCAACTGCTTCACTACAAGATGAAAAAATACGCTATTGACCGGAAACAGTTCACCGAATGAGAGAAGGTGTTTTTATGTCGTGCGCGTCTATTTCAGGACTGTTCGCCGGTTGGCCGGGTTTCAATCAACGAATGTCTCGGAGCTCCGGGAATCAGAAAAGGCGACATGGGAGAATCCCCCAGGCAAATGAAGGCTATTCCCCATAGACAGGGATACTGTTTTCTGTAATTCAGGAGCAGTTGATAAATATCAAGGAGATCCAGATATGAACGTTGTCACCCAGCGGGCATTTGCCCGCAACGAATACCGGGCTCCGATCCGGTTTTCCAGGGAAACGGCCCAAACGATCCATAAAGGAGAGATGCTCAACAGCAGCGTCGGGGGCATGGCTTTCATCGCCGAGCACGAATTGAGACCGGGGGACGGCATTCTGATTCAACTACTTGAAACCGCACCGGATGCCTGCGGTCTGGACGTCAAACAGGACTATTATGCCGAGGTTCGATGGTGTATCCCGGGGAACGCCGAAGAAGTATCGAATTTCCAGGTCGGCGTGCGATTTCTGATGGAAACCTGCCGCCTGTGCGACGAGATCATTCATCCCTGCCGTCTCGACAACGCAGGACTGTGTGACGCGTGCCGGGAACACGTCTGTTCCTTTTCCGACGGCACGATCAAGGATTGTATCGAAAATTATCTGATGGGAAACGTTCTGTAAGGCCGCCTTCAATGAAGTTTCTCCAGTTTTTGCGATTTCCCCAAGAATCGATTGTGTCAAGCCCTTTTTTGAGAGGGGTGACGTGGTGAAGCTTTGGACGCGGCGGCAAAGGGTGTTTTCTCTTCAGGAGATGATTTTTTTCTCCGGCTAACGCGATGCGGCGTTGCCGATATCGATTCAACGGCCTTTTTCCCGCCGTCCTCCCGGGCCTTGAGCCATGCCGCGATCTTGGGGGCGAACTCGGCCTGATACCTGGCGCTGACATAGATGCCGATGTGGCCCGTGTTGAGGCACAGGTCCTCGGTGTCCTCGCTCCCCACCGCGCGGGTCAGGCGCTCGCAAGCCTCCGGCGGCACCAGATGATCGAACTTGCCGTAGATGTTGAGAAGCGGCATGGTGATCCGTTTGAGATTCACCCGGCGCCCGCCCAGTTCCATCCGGCTCTGGATCAGGAGATTCTTTTGATAGCAGTCCTCGATGAACTGCCGGAAGGTGGCCGCGGGGACGTCGGGGCTGTCGAAGATCCATTTCTCCATGCGGACGAAGTTTTCGACAAAGTCCCGCTTGTCCATGTTCTCCAGAAAGCCGACGTACTTGTCGAGGATGAGACGGGCGGGATTGAGCAGCAGAAACCCCAGGTTCATGAGATCGCCCGGCATGTTGCCGTAGAGGTCGCCCATCTCGAGGGCCCGGGTGCGCCGCATCCAGATGTGGAGGAGCCCGGTGTCGATGTCGAAATGGGTGGGGGTGACGGTGGTGACGAGGTTCCTGATCTTTTCCGGGTGGAGGGCCGAGTACATCACGGAAAAGGCGCCGCCCATGCAGATGCCCATGAGGTTGATTCGGGGAAGGCCGTGCCGTTGGCGGATCACGTCGACCACGGCGTCCATGTAGCCGTTCACGTGATCGTCGATGGTGAGGTAGCGATCCTTGCGGGTGGGGTAGCCCCAGTCGATCATGTAGACCTCGATCCCCTTGTCGAGGAAGGTCCGGACCACGCTCCGGCCCGGCTGGAGGTCCAGCATCGTCTCCCGATTGATAAGGGCGTACACCACCAGAAGGGGGATCTTGTGGGTGACCTTCTCGGGCGTGTAATGCTTCAGCTTCACCCGGTCCTCCTCGTACACCACCTCGTAGGGGGTGACGGCCAGATCGGTTTCAAGAGGTCCCAGAAGCACCTCGGAGGCCTTCTGAACCCGGGTCTTGACCTGTTCGGTGCTCTCCGTCAGCTTCTTCAGGATCAAATCGACGGCGATTTTCGGCTGGTTCATATCGATATCCTTTATCTCTTTCAGCAGGACAGTTTGTTATGGGTTCTTCCAAGGCTTCGACCGCTCGGGTTCCTGGAAAAGGCCCGGTTTTTTAACAGCCCGACATTCTCGGCAGAAGACGTCCAAATCCCGGTTTCTCCATTTTTTGAGCGCCTGTGGACTTTCGGTTTGACGCTTTTCGATCCGAACCTGGTTCGCGGGGCTTTGCGTCTTGAAACATGATAAGCTTTGAATGTTATAATTTTGTTATGTATGGGTAAGCGATATGTAAAATATGTGTTTGTGATATTGAGCCTTCAGCCGTGGTCTGGTAAGGTTTTATCATGAATCCGTTGCGTTTCCCCACTCGCGGGGATGATCTCACAAAATTCGATGTGTCTATTGTACCCATTGATACCTGAATAAAAAAAATATATCATGATATTCGGTACCGTGCATATAGGGGGTTCTTATCATTTTACATGGGTGATTCCCCTATCGCCGCGGCCTATCCTGAAACTCGAGGACAGGCCGCCAATCCGACAACCTGCCTCACTTCCAGGGAATACAAGGATGATATCTCAATGTTTCGTTGACATGGATTGACCGGCGCCATGGATTCGTGACGGAAAAGACTGAATATGAAAGCGAATTGGCAAGATTCAGAACAATGGTTTCAAGCGTTGTTTGAACACAATCCGAACGCCGCGATCGTCTTTGATGAGGAGACCCGGCGGATCGAATCGATCAATCGGGCGGCAAAGATCCTTTTCAATTATCGCGAGGAAATTTTCAGGACTCTGACCCTGTCGGATATCATTGACACCGATCCGCCGCGGTTGTGTGACGCCGAGCTGCGGCGGGAGATTCGGGCTTTTCGGACAATGGCCGGTGCGGTTTTTACGAGCGAGATCGCCGAAGGAAAATTCGTCTTCAACGGGCAGAGTAAAATCCTCTGGATCGTTCGGGAGATGGATAATCAATCGGACGTCGAGGCACTGTTGCGGGAAAGAAAGGTCCAGGAATACCGGAGCCTTGTTGAAAACATTGCCATCGGAGTGACCCTCATCGGCAGGGACATGCGTATCCTGACGCTCAACCGGCAGATGAGGTGTTGGTACCCAAGGATCGATTTTTCCCGTCAGCCGCTCTGCTACCAGGCCTTCAATGATCCGCCGGGAGAGAAGATCTGCACTTACTGTCCGGTGATCCAAACACTGCGGGACGGTCGTGTCCACGAGGCCGTGGCAGAAATACCTTCAGAGCGAAGCGTCCGGTATTTCCGAATCGTTGCTTCCCCCGTCGTCGATAAGGAGGGTAACATCCGGGCAGCCATCGAGATGGTCGAAGATATTTCCGAGCAGAGGGCGGCTGAGCGGCAGATTCGAACCCTTTCCCAGCAGTTGCTGACCGCCCAGGAAAACGAACGCCTGATGATTTCAAATGAACTGCACGACAGTGTCGCCCAGGATCTGTCCACCATGAAAATCTCTCTGGCGCTTACTCTCGGGGAGTCGTCCACCCTCCCGGACGACGTGCGAAAGACCCTGACCGACATGTCTTCAATTCTGAGTCGAACCATTCGGACCGTCCGAAACCTCTCCTACGATCTCAGACCCCCGGGGCTGAAGGAGATCGGTTTGATCGAGACGCTCGGGTCTTACTGTGATGAATTTGCCGAGGACGCCGGCATTCATGCCGAATTTCATTCAACGGGACTGAAAAACAGGGCTATGAATCCGTTTCTGGAGATCAACATCTACCGTTTGGTCCAGGAGGGGCTCAACAACATCCGAAAGCACGCGGAAGCGCGGCGTGCGGTCATTTTTCTGATTGGCGCCTACCCCAACGTCATTCTCCGCATTGAGGACGACGGCAAGGGGTTTGACGTCGCGGCGCGGGAACAGGCGGGATTCAGTGAAAAGCGGATGGGTCTCAGCAGCATGCGGGAGCGCGTCAATCTGCTTATGGGGAAGATGTCCATCCGATCCCGTCCGGGGGAGGGCACCCGAATTTTCATCAGATTTCCTTTCCGTGACGGACTATCGGATTTAAGTGAGATCTGAGATATCCATCGATCCCAAACGCATTACTTTTGCCCGAAGGTGGGAAATTTCGTGCGTCAGTCCCGGGAGAATATCCTACAGAAATGAATGCAAGGCCCTATGTACACGCCCATGTGTCTGAGTTTATAAAGGACGGAACAGTTTAACTCCCAACCCGTCAATGATCCGGAAGGAATATGAAATGGACGACAATGATCACCGTCCAGATGCCCATCTTCCTGACATCCCGCATATGATCAGAAGCATTCAACGCATCGAGGGTGTCGCGGACTGCTTCGGCAGGTTTGCCGGGGATTGCAATCCATCGTCGTGCCGTTGGTATAAGCTATGTTGCAAGGCCTCCGCCAAACCTCTCAAGAAGCTGTAATTGCTGCCTCTTAAAAAGGCAGCAATGGCTGATGAGGATTTCCAAGACCCTGTTCAGGTGTTCTCGGAATAGTCGATCTCCACGACTGCCCGCGACATCGTCCGTCCGTCCGGAAGCGCATGGGTCCTGCGGACGACCTTGAGCCGGTTTTCGGCGAAGAGTTGGATGCAGGCGGGGTAGAGGATCCATTCCTCCCGGAGTCCTTTCGCCCTGACGGCCTCGAGGGTGTCGCCGGGATCGATGGGAAAGGTCCGCTGTCCGATGATGGGGCCGGAATCCTCCCCGTAATCGATGAAATGGACTGTACAGCCGCCGACCTTGCATCCGTGGCGGAAGGTGTCGCCGTAACCGTCTACGCCGGGGAAGGCCGGCAGTATCGCCGGATGGATGTTCATGATCCGGGGCCGCTCGGGATCGGTGTTGACGCGGTCGATGAAATAAGGTGTCAGGTTCCGCATGAACCCCGCCAGGACCAGAAGGTCGAAGGGGTAGGCCGACATGGCTTTCAGGAGCGCGGCCTCGGCCGCCGCCCGGGTCGTGAGAAACCGGCGGACCGTCTCCGTATCGGCGCCGGGGGGAAAGATATGCTGCCGGGAAAGGATGGCGTCCAGGTCGAAATCGGGAGGCGGGACGAACCGTTCTGGATCGGTCCGAAAGCGTCTGATGATCCCGACGTAGTCCACCGTGAAATGGGGAATCCCGTGCTTTTCGGCCCGCCCGAGGCCCTTGGCGTCGGGGGTGTCGGATCCGACAAACACGATGTCGGCATCGATCTCTCCGGCTTCCGAGCGGTCGATAATGGCTTGCAGGTTGGTGCCGCCGCCTGAAATAAGGGCGCCGACGCGAAGTTTGCGCTGCATACGGCTCTGTCTCCGTTCATTGAAAAGGAGGCCGCCCTCCTGGTATCAACGGCCCCCGGAAGTCGAAAATTGGATAACTCGACTTTCATTGGCCGTATCCTCCCGGCACCTCTATCCGGTCACCAGCCTGAAAGTCGAAAGTCGAGTTGATAAAAATAACAGAAGCCTCGGACGGTGTCAATTACCAAGCCCCAAATGCCGGTGTCTCCGATGCAATGTGGTTGACAAGAAACACCACTGTCACTATAGTTTCTGAAATTGACAACTCCCAAAGAAAGGACGACAAAACTATGGCTGAAGGTGTTTTGGATATCGATGACAACGGCTTTGAAGCGGAAGTGCTCCAGTCCGACATACCGGTGCTGGTTGATTTCTGGGCACCGTGGTGCGGACCCTGCAAGGCCATCGCCCCGACGGTGGAACAGCTGGCAAAGGATTTTAGCGGCCAAATCAAGTTTACCAAGTGCAATGTGGACGACAACCCCATAACACCTGCAAAATACGGCATTCGCGCCATTCCTACCCTTATTTTTTTTAAGGGCGGCGAGATCGCCGACCAGATCACCGGCATGGTCGCCAAGGCCAAATTGGAGGAAACCATCAAAAAACTTGTCTGAACATGGGCGAGACCATTTTCAGGCAGGATGGATCGAAAACTATTTTGGGAAGACGTAGATGACAGACGTTGATGCGGACCTCGTCATTATCGGTGGAGGGCCGGCCGGACTGACGGCAGGACTTTATGGCGCCCGTGCCCGGCTCAGAACGCTTCTGTTGGAGGGTCATCTGCCGGGTGGTCAGGTACTCATCACCGATTGGGTGGAAAATTATCCCGGTTATCCCGATGGGATTACCGGTGTCGACCTGGTACGGGGGATGACGGAACAGGCCCAGCGTTTCGGGATGGCGATGGAGACCCTGAAGGTGGATGCCGTCGTTCAAGACGGCTCGCTGAAAATCGTTTCCGGAGAGGGCCGGGAAATCCGCACCCATGCCGTGATCATCGCCACGGGGGCATCCCCCAGGAAGTTGGGGGTGCCGGGCGAAGATCAGTTTTTTGGAAAGGGCATTTCGTCCTGTGCCACTTGTGACGGGCCCTTCTACAAGGATCGCGTGGTCGCCGCCGTAGGGGGCGGGGATACGGCGGTTCAGGAGAGCGTCTTTCTGACCAGATTCGCCGGCAAGGTCTATCTGATCCACCGCCGGGATCGGCTTCGCGCCGAAAAAATCCTTCAGGAACGGGCTTTGGCCAATGAAAAGATCGAGGTTCTCTGGGACACGGTGGTCACAGGTGTCAGCGGCTTGACCCATGTCGAGAACATCCACATCCGAAACTTGAAAACCGGAGAAGCACGGACGCTTAGAGCGGATGCTTTTTTTGTGTGGATCGGAATACGGCCCAATGCCGATTTTATTGGGGATACCGTCCGGCGAGATGATTGGGGCTTTATCCTGACGGACCATCTCATGGCGACGTCCGTTCCCGGGATTTTCGCTGCGGGAGACGTGAGGGCCACGCCCCTTCGTCAGATCGCCACGGCGGTGGGAGACGGCGCGTTGGCCGCATGGGCGGCGGAACATTATATCGAGCAGTTGGTGAAATGAAAAAAACAATCTTCACGGCCATGGCCCTGATATTGTTGTTGTCGGGATGTTCCTGGTTTCAGACCAGGGAAGAGGCATCCTCGGAAGATCTCGTCAGCGACGGTATGTACAACTATGAAAGCGGCAAATACATGAAAGCGATCGAGTCCTTCGAAAAATTGAAGGATTGGTATCCCTACAGCAAATATGCTATTCTGGCAGAGTTGAAGACCGCCGATGCATACTACCGGCTGGGAAAATACGACGAGGCTGTCGCCGCTTACGAGGCCTTTGAAAGCCTCCATCCGAGAAACGAAGCCATTCCCTATATCATCTACCAGATCGGCACTTGTTACTTCGAACAGATCGATACCGTTGATCGGGATCAACGCTCGGCGGAGAAGGCCCTGGAGGGGTATATGCGGCTCCTCAGGCAGTTCCCGAACGATCCCTATGCACACAAGGCTCGTCAAAACATCAAAGTCTGCCAGAGAAGCCTGGCGGGGCATGAGTTTTACGTCGGGCTCTTCTATTTCAAAAGCGGCCACTACCGGCCCGCCCTCAAGCGATTCAAATCCGTATTGTCCAATTATCCGGATGTGGGCATCCACCAAAATGCCCTCCGCTACATTACCCTTTGTGAAAACGAGCTGATAGAGAACCCGAAAGCGGACGAGACGGAGACCGGTGGTGAGGTTGAAACCCTCGAGCCTGAAACCGCCGGAGTATGGCCCTAAATCAAACTAAAAATCTTTACACGATGAATCGTATGGCGTATAGTACGCTTTTACGTTTTCGTCGTATGATTTCAGGTTCAGGACGGCTTTGAATCCCCAAGCCGAGCGTCTTGAAGCCCTTCGGATTCGAGAAAACGCGGAGACTTGTATAAACCCTAAATCGTTAAAAAGATAAATCGTTCAAGGAGTGTCATCATGTCCAGAATGTGTGAGATTTGCGGCAAACGCCCGCAGGTGGGAAACAACGTCAGTCATGCGCACAACCTCAACAAACGACGCTTCAATCCCAATCTGCAGCGTGTTCGCGCCCTGCGGGGCAAACAGATCAAAAAGATTATGGTCTGCACCCAATGCATCAAGACCGGACGGGTGGTAAAGGCCGCCTAACTCTCGATCCGTTCGACTTTAGAGATCTGTTTGACCTTTTTCAGGTCCGACAGAACCCGATTGAGGTGATTCGTATCTTTGATGGCCAACGTAAAAATGCTGTCCACTGTGTTGTTGTCCCGGATTTCCGAGTGAACATTCAGGATATTGGCCCCGTTTTTGCTGATATTGGATGCCAGATCCGCCAGGAGACCCACCCGGTCAAAAGAATGAATATGGATCTTTACCGGGTAGGTTTCCTCGGGTGTCGTATCGTTCCATTCCACCTCGATCTGTCGTTCGGGGTTGAGCTGAAGGGCATTGACGCAGTTGACCCGATGGACGGTAACCCCGCGTCCTTGAGTGATGTATCCGATGATGGGATCTCCCGGAACCGGCTGGCAGCATTTTCCAAACCGCACCAGAACGTCATCGATCCCCTTTACCGTTACGCCCGTCCTGGCTTTCTTCTTTCGTACCCGATGGATAATCTTGTCGAATAGCGAGTCATCTTTCTCCTCCTCGGTGGGCGGCTTTCGCATGAATTTTCGAACCACCTGGAGCGGGGTGATCTTGCCGTAGCCCACATTGGCGATGAGATCGTCGAGGCTTTTGAACCCAAAGTCCGCGATCACCGCCTCCATTTCGTCGGACTTGACGACGTCGTTGTAGTTCAGCTTGTATTTCCGAAAAGCCTTTTCGCACATCTCCCTGCCCAGGCTGATACTGCGTTCCTTTTCCTGGGTCTTGATCCATTGCCGTATCCGGGAACGAGCCTTGACGGTTTTGACGAAACTGAGCCAATCCTTGCTCGGTTGGTGGTTCTTGTTGGTGATGATCTCGACGATGTCCCCCGTATTCAACTCCGATCGGAGAGGGACCATCCGACCGTTCACCTTGGCGCCGATGCACTGGTTGCCGACCTCGGTGTGGATCAGATACGCGAAATCGACCGGAGTCGCACCCTTGACGAGGGATTTTACCTGGCCCTGTGGAGTGAAGACATAAACCTCGTCGGGGAAGAGATCGATACGAACGCTCTCCAGAAATTCATCGGGGTTTTCAATGTTGGCCTGGTTTTCGATGAGGTTTTGAATCCACGCGAATTTTTCGCTGATGCTCTTGTCGAGTTTTTTACCTTCCTTGTAGCTCCAGTGGGCAGCAATGCCTGATTTGGCAACCCGGTCCATCTCCCACGTCCGGATCTGAATCTCCACCCGTTCTCCGTAAGGACCGATGACGGTTGTATGAAGGGACTGATACATATTGGGCTTGGGTCGGCCGATGTAGTCCTTGAATTTGACGTCGATGGGCTTCCAGAGGGCGTGGAGGATGCCCAGAGCCTCGTAGCACTGACTTTTGGTGTCGAGGATTATCCGGAACGCGACGATGTCGTAGACATCCTCGAACTCGAGGTTCTGGGTGATCATTTTCTGGTAGATGCTATAAAAATGCTTGTAGCGCCCAAGAACTTCACATTTAATGCCGGCCGCCTTCATTTCCTTCTTGATCATCCCCATGACGGTTTCGACGTAGTGCTCGCGTTCCTCCTTGTCCTTGCTGACAAGTCCCTTGATCCGGGCGTACTCCTCGGGCATGATATACATGAACGAGGAGTCCTCCAACTCTCGTTTCATCCAGTAGATGCCGAGGCGTGAGGCGATAGATGCGTAAATGTCCAGCGTCTCTTGCGATATTTCTCGTTTTTTTTTGTCGCTTTTATGAAACCCCAGTGTGCGCATATTGTGGAGACGGTCCGCCAGCTTGATGAGAATCACCCGGATATCGTCGGCCATGGCGAGGATCATCTTCCGGATGCTTTCTGCATGGCGTTGGTGGGCGCTGTGGGTTTCGACCTTGGTCAGTTTGGTGACGCCGGAAACGATGTGGGCGACGTCCGGACCGAAAATATCGCTGATCTCCGTGATGGTGGCATGCGTGTCCTCCACGACGTCATGGAGAAGGCCCGCAGCGATGGAGACGGCATCCAGGTTCATATCCGCCAGGATCGCCGAAACCTCGAGAGGATGCGATAAATAGGGCTCCCCTGAAAGACGGACCTGGCCGTCGTGAACCCGGGCGGAATAGATGTAGGCGCGATCGATGAGATCGATATCCGCATCCGGGTTGTTTTCGAGCATTTTGTCGATGATATCGCTGATACGAACCATGCTGTTCGGCTACCTCGACTGGTCGATCAATAAGCTTTGGCGAAGACGACGCGGGCCTCTGAAGGCTTTCCGCAACAGATGCACCGGCCCTTTTCAGTGGTGTTTTCGAGGGGAATGCATCGGATGGTGACCGTGAGGTCCTCTTTGATTTTTGCCTCGCACGCCGCTTCACCACACCAGTGACTCATGGCAAATCCACCATGAATTTCAGGCTTTTCAGGATTTTCAGGGGTAAAGAAGTCGTAAAAGGCGTCGGAATCGTCGATAACCCGGGTATGAGAATGGGTATAGTCTCCGGCGCGCTTAAGGAGGTTGCCCTGGATCTCGTCAAGAAGGTTGCCGATGGTCTTGACGAACACATCCCGTTTGATGCTGGTTTTCTTTCGATGATCCATATCCCGCCGGGCGACGAAGACCGCGTTTTCGGCAATATCCCGGGGCCCGATCTCGACCCGCAGGGGAATGCCCTTCTTGATCCATTCCCATCCCCGGGCCCCTCCGATGTCCCGCTCGTCGATTTCGACGCGCAATCGGGCGTGGTGGTAGTGAGTGTTTCGAAGCTCGGCGGCAAGGCTTTCCGTGTAGGTCATGACGTTGGCCCGTTCATCCTCGTTTTTGAAGATGGGAAGGAGTACCAGGTGGGCGGGGCTGACCCGGGGGGGCATGATAACACCGTCGTCGTCGCCGTGGGTCATGATAAGGCCGCCGATCATTCGGGTGGACGTCCCCCATGATGTGGTCCATGCGAATTCCTCTTTCTCTTCGGGCGTCTGAAATTTGATGCCCGAGGCTTTGGCGAAATTCTGTCCGAGGAAATGGGATGTTCCCGCCTGGAGGGCCTTGCGATCCTGCATCATGGCCTCGATGCAGAGCGTGTCGACAGCTCCGGGAAACCGCTCGGTGGCTGTTTTTCGGCCTTTGATGACCGGCATGCCCAGGTAATCCTGGACGAAGTGGGCATAGATATCCAGCATCTGGTGGGTCCGGGCAAGGGCGTCTTCCGGCGTGGCATGTACGGTATGTCCTTCCTGCCATAGAAATTCGCTGGTCCTCAGAAAGATGCGGGTGCGCATTTCCCAGCGTACCACGTTTACCCACTGGTTGATGAGCAACGGCAGGTCCCGGTAAGAGCTGACCCATTTGGCGAAGGAGTCGCCGATGATCGTTTCCGAGGTGGGGCGTACCACCAGGGGCTCGGCCAGTTCCCCCGCGGGCGTCAGCCCCCCGGCGGCGTTTTTCTCCAGGCGATGGTGCGTGACGACCGCGCATTCCTTGGCAAACCCCTCAACGTGCTCGGCTTCCCTCTCCAGAAAGCTGATAGGGATAAACAAGGGGAAATATGCATTTTTAACGCCGGTTGATTTGAAAAGGTCGTCCAGCTCGCGGACGATATTTTCCCAAAGGGCGTATCCCCAGGGCTTGATGACCATGCATCCCCGAACCGGCGACCGATCGGCCATATCCGATGCCTTGACCACCTGCTGATACCATTCTGCGTAGTCTTCGATTCGTGTGGGCGTGATTGCTGTTTTCGGTTGCGTTGCCATATACGTCCTTTCGTCGGTTTTTGCTGTCTTTCATCGGGTCATCATGCCGTTTTCGGATGCCGGGTTCCGGCGGATACACGCTATGCCCGGACAGTTGCCGTTTTATGCTCCGTCGGTTCGAGACGAGGTTGGGACCTTCAGGTTTCTGGAAAAGCGATCGACCTCTTCCAGAAGGACTTCCACCAACTGTTCGTGAGGGACCTTCCGGATCACCTTGCCTTTCTTGAAAAGGATCCCTATGCCGTCGCCGCCGGCAATGCCGACGTCCGCTTCCCTTGCCTCTCCAGGTCCGTTGACCACGCATCCCATGATGGCGATCTTGATGGGTGTCGAAACCGTGATGAGGGCTTTTTCGACACGCTCCGCCACATCGAAAAGATTGATTTTGCAGCGACCGCAGGTGGGACAGCTGACAATCTCGGGCCCGTGCCGCCGGATTGCCAGCGCCTTCAGAATTTCATATCCTACGCGGACTTCTTCCCCCGGATCGCGGGTCAGGGAAACCCGGATGGTGTCCCCGATGCCGTCTGCCAGGAGCATGCCGATGCCCAGGGCGGACTTGACGATACCTGGATACAGGCCCCCGGCTTCAGTGACACCGACGTGAAGGGGCAGGTCGGTTTTCTCGGAGAGAAGCCGGTAGGCCGAGACGGTTCTGGAGACATCGGATGCCTTGAGGGAAATCTTGATCTGGTCGAAATCACAGGACCTGAGCATCTCCACGTGACGCAGGGCGCTTTCGACCATGCCCTCTGCAGTGACGCCGCCGTACCGTTTGAGAATGTCTTTTTCAAGGGATCCGGCGTTCACGCCGATTCGGATGGGAAGACCCCGGTCTTTGGCACAGCGCACCACCTCGCTCACCTTTTTCATACCCCCGATGTTGCCCGGGTTGAGGCGGAGACCGTCGGCACCGGACTCCGCCGCCGCAATGGCGAGGCGATAGTCGAAGTGGATGTCTGCAATCAAGGGGATGGTGATATTTGATTTGATGGACCGAATGGCTCGGGCGGCCGCCATGTCGGGCACCGCCACGCGTACGATCTCGCAGCCGGCCAGTTGGAGGCGACAAATCTGGTCCGTTGTTGCCGCAACGTCCTCGGTCGAGGTGTTGGTCATGGACTGGACCGAAACAGGTGCGCCGCCGCCGACCTGTACACGGCCGACATGGATGGCACGCGTCGTTTTTCTGTGAATCTCCAGGGGCATCGTTCAATATCCAAACATAACCGCCCCCGTCGAGGGCGGTAAAAAAGAATCTGCACATAGGGCTTTCAAACCCTATTTAAAGCACTTTCCGGACGAATTTCAAATAAAAAATCGCGCCGCAGGGTTACGTGTGGCGGGGATTCGGGGTACAGCAACGGCAGGATAAATGATCGTATTGAACGGCGGCTCCGGAAGATAGCGGCGTAACCCCTTTGCCGCAGCTTCCCGGCGGAAAATCGACGGGAAGATCCCCGGGACGCTCTCGTCATGAATGGCCTTCGTTCAACGGAAAAACGGATTGTAACGCTTCTCTCTTCCAATGGATGTCGCAGGACCGTGGCCGCAATAGACCTTGGTTTCGTCCGGAAGCGAGAACAGTTTCATACGCACGCTGGCGATGAGTTGATTGTAGTCGCCCCCCGGAAGGTCCGTTCTTCCGATGGAACCCGAAAAAAGTGTATCGCCGACAAAAACGCTGTCCTCGGCTTTGAGAGCGATACCCCCGGGACTGTGACCCGGCACGTGAATGACCTTGAGTGTGATGTTGCCGAAGCTGAGGATATCGCCGTCCCCCGGCATCTGATCCGCCGCCGGGGAGTTTTCCACGGAAAGACCGAAGGAAGAGGCTGCTGCGCTGAGGTGGCTCAGCATGGAAGCGTCCCCTTCATGAATCAGGATCGGCGCGCCCGTGGCTTCTTTCAGACGTTTGTTGGCGCCCACATGGTCGAAGTGACCGTGGGTGTTGATAATCAGTTTGACCTTGAGTCCGAGATCATCGATGACTTGAAGGATCCGGTCGGCATCACCTCCCGGATCGATGACCGCAGCCTCCCGTGTCTCTTCGCATCCCAGAATATAGCAATTGGCCATAATCGGCCCGACTTCCAAGCTTTCCAATATCATGACATCCTCCTTTACATCTATCCTCTATATTCCATCTCCCGATGGACCGATATCTTTCCTGCGGAACTATTTTCCTGAAAGACGCTCACGGGCTTTTTGAATATGCTCTACAAGGCTGCTTACCTTGTTCACCGATCCATTTCCCGTGAGGTCTTTGAAGGCTTGCTCGGAAAGGTGCGTTTTCAGGAACGTCGTCACGTCGAAAGATTCCCACCAGCAGTCGATGATATGACGGCAAACCGATTCCCTACCTTCGGCCCTGAGACAGTACCGGAAAGGAATCTGCCCTCCGAGGCGGGGGCATCGGCGCTCATAACCTTCCAGGTCTTTGGAAATCATCATCGGCTTTTAAGCAATGTGGGTTTCGGAAAATTTTCGAAGATTCGCTCCGATCGCTCGATTTCCTCGTCCGTCAGGACATAGTTTGTCAGTTGTCCGGATAGAAACTTCTCATAGGCGGTCAGGTCCAGCAGGCCGTGTCCGCTCCAACTGAAAACGATCACTTTTTCTTTTCCTTCTGCTTTGGCTTTAAGGGCTTCGCTGACCACGCACGCCAGGGCATGGGTCGTTTCAGGGGCCGGGATGATCCCTTCGGTTCTGGCGGCGAGCACTCCGGCCTCCAGTGCCTGAATTTGCGTTACGGCTTTAGGGGTTGCGATGCCCTCGGTGACGATCTGGCTCACGGTGGGTGCCATACCGTGATACCTCAGCCCGCCGGTATGAATCGGAGGCGGAATGAATGCATGTCCGAGGCTGTGCATTGGCAGAAGCGGCGTGTAACGTGCCGTATCGCCGTGGTCGTAGACAAAGGGCGCCTTGGTCAGGGTAGGGCAGGCTGCGGGTTCCACAGGAATAATATCGATGTCTTTGCCGTTGATTTTGTCGAGGACGAAGGGAAATGCGAGTCCTGCGAAATTGCTGCCGCCGCCGGCACATCCAATGATAATATCGGGATATTCTCCGATTTTTTCAAATTGCCGTTTGGCTTCGAGTCCGATGATGGTCTGGTGAAGCATGACGTGGTTGAGCACGCTCCCGAGTGAATAGCGGGTCTTTCCGGTTTCGTCGGCGACGGCCGCCTCGATGGCTTCGCTGATGGCGATGCCGAGGCTACCGGGCGTGTCGGGATCCCGTTCCAGGGCCTCTCTTCCGGCCCGGGTCTCTGTACTGGGACTGGCCACGCATTGTCCACCCCAGGTTTCCATCATGGCCTTTCGATAGGGCTTCTGATCGAAGCTGATGCGGACCATGTAGACCTTGCACTGCATTCCGAACTGGGCGCATGCAAAGGAGAGCGCGCTTCCCCACTGTCCCGCGCCGGTCTCGGTGGTCATCCGCTCGATGCCGAACACCTTGTTGTAGTATACCTGAGGCACCGCCGTGTTGGGTTTGTGACTTCCCGGGGGGCTCAGGCTTTCGTTCTTGTAGTAAATGCGGGCGGGCGTTCCCAGAGCCTTTTCCAGGGATCGTGCTCGAACCAGGGGCGCAGGACGCCATATGGCCAAAACCTCCAGGACGGGTTCGGGAATGTCGATCCACCGATCGGTGCTGACCTCCTGCTCGATCAGGTTCATTGGGAAAACCGGTGCCAGAGTTTCCGGCGTGAGGGGGGTGCCGTCGGGTCCCAATGGAGGATTTATCTTGATGTCCGCAAGAATATTGTACCATTGGCGGGGCATTTCATCTTCGTTTAGAAGAATTTTTCTGGGTTCCATAACTTAAAAGACTCTCCTTAATCGTTTTCCGTTTCGTCATGGATCGGCGTCGTTGTCGATGCACGCCGCTTCACGACTCCCGGCCGCCCTCGAACCGGTGAAAAAGAGGCAACCTCTGCTTTTTCATCTGTCTTTCCGATGCCGTCACCGACCGACGGTATCCGATCGGGTATGGCTGACCGGCATTCGGCTTCGACCTGAATCTCCTGGTTTTTCAGAGCGATATGAGCGCTGTCGAGAATGCCGTTAATGAATGCTCCTGATTCTTCCGTGCCATATTTCTTACCGATGTCGATGGCTTCGTTAATGGATACTTTTTCCGGGATATCTTCAAGGAAAAGGATTTCATAGAGTGCAATCCGCATGACATTCCGATCGACGCAGGCCATGCGGCTGATCTTCCAATTGCTGGAAAACCGTTCGATAAGGCGGTCGATCTGGCATCGGTTCAGCATGACTCCCCGGGCCAGCGTTTCGAAAAAAGGTTGGATTTTTTCCGACTGCGGAAAGCATCGCTGAAAAAGCGTCAGCGCCTCGATGGAGATGTCGTTGCGGATATCCATGTAATAAAGCGCTTGCAGGGCGGCTTCTCTTGATTTTCGGCGGTTTTTCATGGTTCTTTCGTCAGGACTGATCCACGACGTCCATCAGATTGGCCATTTCGATGGCGCTGACCGCCGCGCTCCACCCCTTGTTGCCGGCTTTGGTCCCGGCCCGCTCGATGGCCTGTTCGATGCTGTCGGTTGTCAGGATGCCAAAGATGACCGGGACCTCCGATTCCATTGAGACTGCGGCGATCCCCTTGGAGACCTCGGCACATACGTAGTCGTAATGGGATGTGGCGCCTCGGATGACGGCCCCAAGACATATGATTGCGTGATATCGATCCTTAGCCGCGAGTTTTTTAGCCAAAAGCGGTATCTCGAAGGCTCCGGGGACCTTGACGATATCGATGTCGGCTTCCTTGGCCCCGGAGCGGTTCAGCGCATCCAAGGCCCCGCCCACCAGGCGATCGGTAATGAAGTCATTGAATCGGGCGGCAACGATGGCGAATCTTTTTCCCTCCGCAATCAGTTTGCCCTCGAACGTATTCGGCATGGAATTCTCCTTTTGTGTGAGCGGGTCGACGGGTCAGCGGTTGTTGACATCGAGGTTTAAGAGATGGCCCATCTTGAGCTTTTTGCACTCGAGGTAGCATCGGTCGAAATCGTTGGGGGGGATCTCGATGGATACCTGTTCGACAACACTGAGGCCGTAGCCCTGGAGGCCGACCATTTTTTTGGGGTTGTTGGTCATGAGCCTCATTTTTCGTACGCCCAGGTCCCTCAGAATCTGGGCACCGATGCCGTAATCCCTCAGGTCGTCTTTGAACCCGAGCTTCCGATTTGCCTCGACGGTGTCGAGACCGTGGTTGATCTGAAGTTCGTATGCTCTCAGTTTATTGACCAGACCGATCCCCCTGCCTTCCTGGCGAAGATAAAGAATGACGCCGGAGCCTTCCTTTTCCACCATTTCCATGGCTTTGTGAAGCTGATCGCTGCAGTCGCACCGGAGGGATCCGAAGATATCACCGGTCATGCACTCAGAGTGTACGCGCACCAGAATCGGCTTTTCAGGTTCGATTTCGCCTTTGACAAGAGCGATATGGGTGAGTTGGTCCATATCGTTTTCGTAAGCGATGATCTGGAACTCCCCGCCGAATCGGGTGGGAATACGGGTATTCGCCGCACGACGAACGAAGGATTCGTTGCGGAGCAGGTAAGCCACCAGATCCGCAATGGTACAGATGCCGATGCCGTGCTCATCGCTGAATTGTTCCAGTCTCGGCATCCGTGCCATGGTACCGTCGTCATCCATGATTTCGCAGATGACACCCGCCGGCTTCAAACCGGCGAGGCGGGCCAGGTCCACCGATCCTTCAGTTTGTCCCACTCGCACCATCACCCCGCCGTCCCTGGCGCGGAGGGGAAAGATGTGTCCGGGGCGAGCCAGATCTTCGGGTCTGCAATCGTCCGAAACGGCCGTCAGAATGGTGGTGGCGCGATCTGCCGCCGAAATCCCCGTGGTGACCCCCTTTTTGGCCTCGATGGAAACGGTGAAGCCCGTTTCGAACCGGGAGGTGTTGTTCTGCACCATCATGGGCAATTTGAGAGTGTCGACCTTGGCGCCGGTCAGCGAAAGGCAGATCAAACCCCTGCCGTATTTCGCCATGAAATTGATGGCTTCAGGGGTTACTTTTTCGGCCGCCATGGTGAGGTCGCCCTCATTCTCACGGTCCTCATCGTCAACAAGAATGACCATTCGACCCTCTTTGATGTCCTGAATGGCCTGTTCAATAGATATTTGCGGCATGACAGTTACTTAACTCCTTTGGTACCGTTTTGAAAATGATCCGCCGAGGCGTTCCGGCCGCTGCGGATGATTGCGAATGAATCGTTTACAGAAAGCCGTGTCTGGCGAGAAGGGCCATGTCGACGGATCCATCGTCGTATTCGGTTCTGGCGGAATTCCTCCCCGCGGCGACGAAACGCTCGACATATTTTCCGATGATGTCCGTTTCGATGTTTACGGCATCCCCCACCGATTTCATCCCCACCGTCGTCAACTTGGCGGTATGAGGAATGATACTGACCTCGAAGACGTCGTTCGTGCAGGCATTGATGGTCAGGCTCACGCCGTCCACCGCCACCGAACCTTTGGAGATCATATAGCGGGCCAACGCGGGAGGCACCCGAAAGGCGATGATCACGGCATTGCTTCGATGCTTTCGATCGGTTAGCGTGCCTATGCCGTCGATGTGGCCTGAAACCAGGTGGCCGTCGAGGCGGTCCGACAGTCGAAGCGCCCGCTCGAGGTTAACCCGGTCCCCTATACGTGCTCGACCCAGCGTTGTCTTATCAAGGGTTTCAGGGGAGACGTCAACGGTAAAACGAGGTCCGTCCAAAGCCACAGCCGTGAGGCAGGCGCCGTTGACGGCAATGCTGTCTCCCAGGCGGGTTCCCGAGAGCCTGAAATCGGCCTCGACGGATAGCCTGCAACCCTCGCCCGTCGGCTGAATCCCGCGAATCGTACCCAGTCCTTCAATGATTCCTGTAAACATTGGCGTCATCCCGTCATTCCATCCGAAGGCGTTACGCCCGTCGGTCGTAGTCAACATAGGCTTCGATCATCACGTCTTCGCCAAATCGGCGGACCGTTGTATCCCTGACGGGAATGCAGTCGCGCATCAACGCCGGGCCGCCGCCCCGACAGATGGGAAAACCATCGTCCCCACCAAGGATTTTCGGGGCGAAAAAAAACATGACCTTGTCGGCAATTCCCGATTTCAGAGCGGACGCCGCTACACGACTGCCGCCTTCGATGAGGATGCTCGTTATCCCCATCTCCCCCAGTCGGTCCATGAGTGCCCCGAGATCGATTCCGCCGTCATGTCCGCAAGGCAGGCACAGCACCGTGACGCCTTTCTCCTCGAGGCGTTGAACTTTTTCGGGCGGCGCTGATTTTCCGGCGGCAATAACGGCGCCGGCGGAAGATGCGACGGTCAGCACCTTGGCGTCCTCGGGGATGGACAGTCGGGTGTCCAGAATGATCCGGGTCGGATCGATCCCGCGGACATCGTCCAATCGAGTGGTCAGACTCGGGTTGTCGGACAGAACAGTGCCAATGCCGACCAGGATGCCGTCCACCCCGTGTCGCATGTGATGAACATGAGCGCGAGCAGCCTCGCCGGTGACCCAGCGGGCGTCTCCGGTTCGGGTGGCGATACGTCCATCCAGCGTAGCCGCGCACTTCAGAATGACGAAGGGGCGTCCGGTTCTGACGTGTTTTATGAAAATTTCGTTGAGGCGTAAAGCCTCGTCCTCAAGAATGCCGATGACGACGGGAACGCCCCTGGCCCTGAGGTAATCGGCCCCACCGCCGGCAACCCGTGGGTTGGGATCCACCATGGCAACGAAAACCCGACCGATTCCGGCGGCGAGAATTTTCTCCGTGCACGGAGGGGTTCGTCCGGTATGATTGCAGGGCTCGAGGGTCACGTACAGATCGGCGCCCCTGGCGTACTCGCCCGCGTCGTCAATGGCATTGACTTCGGCGTGGGCGCCGCCCACTTTTCGATGCCAGCCTTTCCCGATCACCATGCCGTCCCTGACCACCACCGCCCCAACCATCGGGTTCGGGGAGGTGTATCCCCAGCCCTTTCGGGCCAGCGTCAGGGCCATCTTCATGTAGCGCTCTTCATCCATCGTCGGATTCGATATCCTGTTTTGCCTTTTCCTTGCTCAGGAGCTTTTTGAGTTCGGCCACAAAATCGTTGACGTCCTTAAATTCTCGATAAACCGAAGCAAAACGTACATAGGCGACGTCATCAAGTTCATGCAGTCGGGTCATGACTTTTTCACCAATGGTATGAGAGGGAATCTCTTTCCGGTCGGTCTCCCGGAGATCCCGCTCCAGGTCATCCAGAATCATCTCGATGACGTTCATGCTGATATCCCGTTTTTCGCATGCGCGCTGAATCCCCGACCGAACCTTTTCCCGGTTGAAAGTCTCCCGCCGCCCGTCCTTTTTGATGATCATGATGGGAATGTCCTCGATCTGTTCGTAGGTCGTAAAGCGTCTTCCGCAGACAAGACATTCCCGACGCCGCCGTATAACGTTGCCGTCCTTCCCGAGGCGGGAGTCGATAACCTTGTTGTCGATTTCACCGCAGTAAGGGCATTTCATGATCTATACCTCGGATCGCTCCCCATCGCTTGACTCTGCGCCCGGCTCATCGGGACCACCGTTTACCTTGAGCAGGGTGACATGTGCCTCTCGCAACATGGCCTCGGCCATGTCGTCGGCATACCCCGAAAGATAGCAGATTTTCCTGATACCGGCATTGATGATCATCTTCGCGCAAATGGAACAGGGCATGTGCGTGCAGAAGAGGGTTGCGTTCCGGATGGAGACGCCGTGGTACGCCGCCTGAATAATCGCGTTCTGCTCTGCATGAATACCCCGACAGAGTTCATGACGTTCCCCGGACGGCACATTGAGCTGCTCCCTCAGGCATCCGGTTTCCCGGCAATGAGCAAGACCGCTGGGTGCACCGTTGTACCCTGTCGATAGAATTCGCTTGTCCTTGACGATGATCGCTCCTACCGCCCGGCGAAGGCATGTCGATCGCTTGGCCACCAGGACGGCGATATCCATGAAATAGACGATCCATGAAGGCCTTTCGGGTATTGCCCGGTATGGATCATCCTTCGTTGTCATCCAGCCTGCCGTTTTCCGCATATATGGGAAATTTTCTGCAGAGCGCCAGCACCGCCTCGCGGACCCGGGTGATGACCGCGGGATCCGAGGGGGATTTCAGCACCTCGATAATGAGATCGGCGATGGCCGTCATCTCGGTGGTTTTCATGCCGCGTGACGTGATTGCCGGAGTACCGATACGAATGCCGCTGGTGATGAACGGGCTGCGGGTTTCAAAGGGGATAGCGTTTTTATTCACGGTGATGCCGGCCTGTTCCAGGACACGTTCCGCGTCTTTTCCGGTGATGCCGAATGGGTTGAGATCGGCCAGCATCATGTGGTTGTCCGTACCGTTCGACACCAGCCTCAAACCGCACGCCGTCAGACGATCGGCCATGGCGCTGGCATTTCTGACGATATCTTCCTGGTAGGCCCGAAAGGCGTCGCTCTGGGCTTCCTTGAACGCAACGGCTTTGGCCGCGATGACGTGCATCAGGGGGCCGCCCTGGATACCCGGAAAGATCTGGCCGGCGATCTTTTTGGCGTAGGCCTCCCGTGACAAAATCAGCCCTCCCCTTGGCCCCCTCAAGGTTTTGTGTGTGGTGGACGTCACTACATCCGCGTAGGGAACGGGCGAGGGGTGAAGTCCTGCCGCTACCAGTCCCGCTATATGGGCCATGTCCACCATGAGATAGGCATCCACGGATCGGGCGATCTCGGCGAAACGATCGAAACGAATGATGCGGGGATAGGCGCTTGCACCGGCAACGATCATTTTGGGCCGATGCGTTTCGGCCAATCGGGCAACCTCGTCGTAATCGATGGTTCCGGTTTCCCTGCTCACGCCGTAATGCACGAAATTGAAGAGTTTTCCAGAAAAACTCGCCGGACTGCCGTGCGTCAGATGACCGCCGTGAGCCAGATTCATTCCCAGGACCGTGTCTCCCGGTGACAGAAGTGCAAAATACACCGCCATGTTGGCCTGGGATCCGGAATGGGGTTGAACGTTTGCGTACTCGGCGTCGAAGAGGCGCATCACGCGATCGATGGCCAATTCCTCGGCCTTGTCGACGAAGTTGCACCCGCCGTAGTAGCGTTTCTGAGGATAGCCTTCGGCGTACTTGTTGGTAAGAACGCTGCCTTGTGCCGCCATCACCGCCCGGCTGGCAATATTTTCGGAGGCGATCAATTCGATGGTCTCGCTTTGTCGCTTCAATTCATGTGCAATGATGCTCGCGATTTCGGGATCGGTTTGCTCTATGACATTCAGCTCCAACGATCGTTCCTTTTCAGTTTCTTACGTTTCATCACCAAACCAAAGCTCAACCTGTGACCCTATCCCTTAACACACACAATCGAACTTCTCCAGTCGAGACTGATGTCGGCCGCCTTCAAAGGGGGTTTCCAGCCAGGTTTTCAGAATTTCCACCGCCAAAACGTCTCCGATGACCCGCCCTCCCAGCACGAGAATGTTCGCGTCGTTGTGCCGCCGGGACATCTTTGCGGCGAAGATGTCGTTGCACAGTGCCGCTCGGACGTGGGGAAAACGGTTTGCCGCCATGGACATTCCGATTCCGGTGCCGCAGATAAGGATGCCCCGGTTATAGCGTCCTTTTGAAACGGCCTGGGCCACTTGAATAGCGAAATCCGGGTAATCGACAGCGTCCGTGCTGAAGGTGCCGACGTCTTTGACCTCGATGCCCGCCGTATCGACGAGGTAGGTCTTGAGAAGATCCTTGAGGGTCACCGCTGCGTGATCACACCCGAGGATGATGGGGGATTGCTTCTGGTCCATGATCCTTTTTGCCTCTTTCAGTTTCGGCCTGAGCGGCCGTATAATGAGCATTTATAATAAATGTAAATTATTAGTATAAGCCCAAGTAGGTAAAGTCGCAAGAAAAATGTGGGATAAACGGGAATTTTCTGGAAAACGCCTGAAGCCGGAATATTTTGCAAAAACTCGGACAACAACGGCGGCGGTTTGGGCGCGACCCCCGACGGCAGGTTTCATTGATAACTTCAAAGCGGCTGAAGGGTTTTGGCTGCCTTCAGGATCAGGGGGTCCAGCTCGCGGTCGAACCGGAGATGAACGGAATAGTTGTTGAAGAGGTGATCAATGACGCCAATGATGATTCCCGTCTTCGCAACCTTGATGTCGCTGTTTGCCCCCGAAAAGGTGAATCCGATCCGCATCCGGCGACCCAGGAGCATCTCCGGGAGTATCGTATTGGTAATCTTGATAAAAAAAGACATGCCTCCCAGTGAGATATCCGATATGCTCCCTTTGAAGATGCCGGTGATGGGGACGCCTGCCGCATTCAGAATGGAAAAATTCAGGACGCCGGGAATACGGATCCGGGAATGCTGCCGACGATTGATGTCCTGTTCCTTCAACAGTTCGTAATCTTTTGCGGTTTTAGCGAAATATCTTTCCAGTTTTCCGGCGAGGGAGGGCATCGTATGCCGCCATTTGACGAAATCGTCGTGATCGAGATATCTCAATTTGGCTGGACCCAAGGTCACGAGCGAGGTGGTGCAGACGGATACGGCGAAAAAGGTGTTTCCCCCTGCAAGGGTCCCCGGCCCAACGGCGCGGATGAGCCGCTCCTCCGACCCTTGTCGACAGATCAGTTTGAGTTCCCCCCGATCGACAAAATAGAGGCGCCGGTTTTTGAATCCCTGACGAAATACGGTGGTGCCGACATCGTAGATCGTGTCCTTGAGTGCAAAATAGAGGGTGGTTGCCTCCTCGGGCATGAGGGTTTCGTAAAGTTTTTTCCAGATTTCCAAGTGTCGTTTTTCGATGATCCCACGTTTTTCATCTTCGATGATTTCGGCCGATTTGATAATTTCGACGAGGGCCATGGCATCGACGTCAAAAAGTTTTTCCCGAAGCGCATACGCCGAGGAAAAATCCCCGGCTTTGGCGCATTCGACGATCAGACTGAAAACCAATTGGACCGCATCGGCTTTTCGTCCTTCCCGGACGTAAGCATCGATGCGCTGATGTTCCACGGCAAGATCTTTCATCCGCTTCATATCTCCTTATTTCGGCCTTCGATTTCTGGGGTCAACATCACGATCGTCGAAACCTGAGTTCTTATTCCGATGTCGTCCATCGATGCCGCCGGCTGATGTCTTCTCGTACCCTGATTCTCCATCTGTTGCCGGCAGCGCCTTGACAAAGCATGGGTCTTTCCTTAAAGAGAAATATAACTCAATTTTCGACTTTCATAGGCCGGTGCCGGGAGGATACGGCCCGTGCCCCACGCGATTTCGTTCAAGTGTCGCTGAAGGGGCGCGGACCGTATCTCCCGGCACCTCTTTCCGCTCACCATCATGAAAGTCGAAAGTTGAATAACATCAATAATCGACCAACTCAAACACTTATTCACTTTTAGGATCCTCGGAAAGGAACGGAATGGGGTGGGGAGTCGGTCGGCTGAAGCGGACGGCCCGGAGGTCAAAATCCGTGCCGGCGGGTGGAATATGAAAAGGAAGCAGGATTGGTTGAAGCACTGTCCGGCGCGTAAAGTTGCGACGGCCCGGGAGGCGGTATCCCGTATTCGGCGCGGAAGTCGCGTCTTTATCGGCTCGGGTTGCGGCGAACCTCGACACCTGATTCATGAAATGGTCCGCAACCCGGAGATTCAGGATATCCTCATCTATCAAATGCTCTCTTATACCTTGGCCGAATACATGGACGATCCTTCGTTTCTGGAGCGATTTGCCCTCAAGCTCTTTTTCATCAGCGCCATCATGCGCAAAGCGGCCTTTGAAGGTAAAATCGACTATGTCCCCGCCTATCTTTCGGAGATTCCCGATCTCTTCGACAGCAACCAGATCGGACTGGATGTCGCTTTGATTCAGGTAAGTCCCCCGGATCGGTTCGGGTTCTGCAGCCTCGGCATCTCGGTGGATGTCACGCGTTCCGGGACCCGAAATGCCGGGATGGTCATCGCCCAGATCAATCCTCGGATGCCCCGCACCGCCGGCAACAGCTTTATCCACGTTGACGAAATCGACTGGTTGGTGCCTCATGAGGAACCCCTGATCGAAGCGATCCCCGATATCCCCGACCGGCAGGTGGCCCAGCGCATCGCCTACTACGTCACCGATCTGGTGGAAGACGGTGCGACCCTCCAGGTCGGCTTCGGGCGCATCCCCCATGTGATTCTCGAATCCCTTCACGGCAAGAACGATCTTGGCATTCATACCCAGGTCATCACCGACGCCTTCGTCCCCCTGTTCGAGCAGGGCGTCATCACCAACAGGAACAAGACGCATTTGCCCGACCGGGCCGTGGCGTCCCTCTGCATGGGATCTCACACCCTTTATGACTACGTGGACAACAATCCGCGCTTCTATTTTCGCAGCTCGGATTATGTCAACAATCCATCAGTGGTGGCCCGGAACGACAACCTTATTTCCATCAGTTCGGCCCTGGAGGTCGACATTACCGGTCAGGTCTGCGCTGATTCCGTAGGGCACCTCTTCTACAGCGGAATCGGTGATCAGGCCAACTTCATCCGCGGCGCAGCCATGTCCCGTGGGGGCTTTTCCATCATCGCCCTGCCGTCCACAGCCAAGAACGGCACGGTATCCCGCATCGTTCCAAACCTGAGTGAGGGTGCGGGGGTCGCCACCCTCCGGGGGGATGTCAATTTTGTGGTTACCGAATACGGGATCGCTCAGCTCCGGGGCAAGAGTATCTACCAGCGCGTGGTGGAATTGGCCCAGATCGCCCATCCGGATTTCCGGAAAGAGCTCATCGAATCCGCCAAGACCTTCCACTACATCTTCGCCGACCAACAAGCCCCCCGAGCCGAGGACCTTCTCTTTCTCGAGCGGTACAAAAGCCGCATCACCCTCAAAAACGGCAAAAGCATGGCTGTCCGACCCATCCTGCCCACCGATGAGTTTGGATATCGGAACTTTTTTTATTCTCTTCAGGAAAAAACGGTCTATCACCGGTTTTTTCGACGGGTCCGCCTCTTTCCGCGGGAGATGGCCCAGAATCACTGGGCTGCGGTGGACTACCGCAGAAACATGTCTCTTATCGGATTGGTGCGGTTTCGGGGGCACAAGGAGATCGTGGCTATCGGGACTTACCTGGGCGAGGAGAACGACGATCATGCCGAGGTCGCCTTTGTGGTGCGTGAAGATTTCCAGGGGATGGGCATCGGCTCGCGCTTTCTGGAAATCCTGGAGAGAATCGCTCGGAAAAACGGCTATCGGGGCTTTACGGCAACGGTTCTCCTTGAAAACCGGGCCATGATACGGGTGTTCAAAAAGCGATATCCTGAAGCGCGCATCGAACTTCGAGAAGGAAGTGCTGAAATTATAATGGATTTTAAATAAAGGAACCCGGAACCGGAAGGGCCGCCGACGAAGAAGCTATAGCGTGATCCGGTGGAAGGGGACGCGTCTTTTCAGGTATATGGCCGCTCGTCTTTCGGTGTCCGGGGTGACGTCCGACAGGTAGAATGCCGTATGGTGTTCCGAAGGACCGGGGGCCGTATCGCTTATCGAGAAGGCACCGTCCTCGACCAGTCGGGGCAGGAGTTCGCTTGCGCCATCCACAAGGCGGACGCGTCGTCCGATTTTCCGCTGGAAGATCGTTGCGAGAACCGGATAGCGGGCATCGCCCAGAATCAGCGTGTCGATCTTTCGGACCTTGAGGGGCGAGAGGTATTTTTTGACGATCATCGTTGTTTCGGGTTTTTTCAGCCACCCCTCCTCGATCAGGGGGCCGATGAGAGGGCAGGGCACCGTGTATACGGCGGCATCGGGGGCCGTCATCCGAATATGCTTCTCGTAAGCATCGGACCAGAGCGTCGCCCGAGCGGCCGCAACACCGATTCTTCTGCCCGAAGAGCCCCTGACGGCGCCTGCCGCCGCGGGAGCGACCACGTCGATCACCGGTGCTGTCAGCTGGGCCGCCAGTGCCTCGGATGCGGCGCTGGAGATTGTATGGCAGGCGATGACGATTCGCCGGGCGCCTTTCTCCTGGAGGAATCGTGCTCCCCTGAGTGCATGACGAAGGATGGACTCGGAGCCTTTTTCATCGTACGGGCCATGGGCGGTGTCGCCGAAGTAAATCAAGCGAGACGCCGGCAGGCGATCCATCAGCCTGCGGGCAAGATCCAACCCTCCCAAACCTGAATCCAGAATGCCGATCATGAATCAGAAGCCCCGCATTTCGATTTGCTCCCGGACGCATCGGAGTATGCAGGCGTCCGTGATATCCGCCCGCATCCCCGGACAGGATCCGGCCATCATACGCCAGTTGGCCGGATCTTTCAGGACGCTTTCGATGTATGGCCAGGCGCGGCACATTCGGGGTTTCACCGGATGGATCGAGCAGAGCCGGTCCCGGTAGAATATGCAGTAGCCGTCCGGGCCTTGAGCGATGACCGGTCGGCTTCCCGACATCCGGCAGTAATCCCTTACAAAGGATTCCGCGGGCGCTCCAATATACCCGGCGATGGCTGCAATGTCCGCCGGGGTAACAAAGGTCCCTCCGAAGCCGTTGCAGCACTCGCCGCACTGGATGCATTCAAAGATGGCGTCGCAAGGGATGTCATTCAAGGACATAACGGGTCTCCATGGCGCGTTTGAGAGTGAGCTGATCCACATATTTGAGATCCCCTCCCAGGGGCACGCCCGAAGCGATGCGCGTTACCTTGACCGGATAACGCTCAAGCAGCTCCGAAAGGTACCTGGCGGTGGATTCACCTTCCAGATGGGTGTTGGTGGCCAGGATGATCTCCTTGATCTCGCCTTCGTCGATCCGCGCGAAGAGTTCGGTGATCCGGAGGTCGTCGGGTCCAATGCCGTCCATGGGCGACAAGGCCCCCTGGAGGATATGATACCGGCCGTAGTACGCCCCTGAACGCTCGATGGCGATCATCTCCGAGACGTTTTCGACGACACAGAGGAGGGCGGCGTCCCGAGACGGATTGTTGCAGATGCTGCAGACATCGGTATCGCTCAGACCGAAACAGCGGCTGCACAATCGGATTTTCTCCTTGACGTTCAGGATGCTGTAAGCCAGAGCCTCGGCGTCTTTTTTCCGGGCGCGAACCAAATGGAGCGCCAGCCGCTCGGCGGTTTTTTCACCGATACCGGGCAGGGTCGCGAGGTGGCGGATGAGGTGGCGGATGGACGGCGGGTAGTACATCATGGGTATGGAGATCTCTTTCAGGTCTACATCAACCCCGGGATGTTCATTCCGGCCGGCATCAGTTTGCCCATTTCCTGGGACACCATTTCCTGGGATTTTGCGAGAGCGTCGTTGACCGCGGCCAGCACCAGATCCTGGAGCATTTCCACGTCCTCGGGGTCGACAACCTCCTTCTCGATCCGGATGGACACGATCTGCTGCTTCCCGTTGGCCACGACTTTGACCATTCCCCCGCCGGAACTGGTTTCAACGGTGGCGGCGGCCAACTCTTCCTGGAGTTTAGCCATTTTCTGTTGAAGCTTCTGGGCCTGCTTCATCATATTTCCCATGCCCTTCATCATTATCGATCTCCTATAGAATTTTAACGTCCACGATTTTGCCGTCGAAAATTTCAACGGCGGCCGCTACTGTGGGATGGTTCAACGCTTCCTGCCGAATGGTGTTGACCGCATCGATTTTTTTTTGCCGGCTCTCCTCTCCCCCATCGTTCAAACGAAAGTTGAGGTGAAAATTCCGGCCGAAGAAAGACTGTACGGCCTCCTGTAAAAACTCTTGTCTTTTATGGATCTGTTTTAAATTGAATCCGTTCCCATGGACAATGATATCAAGCGTTTCGTCCCCGATATGCGCAAGAGCGGTTCTGTTGAGGTATGATCCCAACGCCGATGAACGACCGCAGGCCAGGGCCGTCAGTTTCCGCCAGGTCACGTCGAGGGATTCCTCCGGATCATATGAGGTATCGGCCGGTATATCGGGCAGGCGGCATTCCTCGGGTCTGTTCGTGCGGGTTTCCGACGGCGGCGCCTGAACTTCCATCGTTGCGGTGCTTCGGGCCGGATCCGTATCCGACATCGTCGTTTTCGAAGGCGGAGAAACCGGCGCCGGCGTCAGGATCGGCGAATCGGGCTCCCGAACCTCCGGCGGGGCTGAATTTGTACGGTCAAGGCCATATTCCGGAGCCGCAGGTATCCGTCCCGCCAGATCGTCAAGTCTTTCGATCAGCGTCCCGATGGGCAAAGCCGGCTGAATCTGAAATAGCCGGATAAAGGCCATTTCGAGCGCCAGCCGGGGCTGGCTTGAAAATTTGACGGCGGATTCCTCCCGGGTGAAGGCGTCCATGATTTGGCTGATGTGCGTTTCGGAGACGTCCCGGACAAGAGCGGCCATCCGCTCGATCTCGACCGTGGGAAGGTCGACGAGTCGATTGGGGTTCCTGACTGTTTTGACGATCCACAGGTTGCGGAGATGGGTCATCACGGCGCCGAAGAAGGCCTTGATGTCCCGGCCGTGCCGATAGACGTCGTCGATGATTTCGAGAATGTCGGCGACGTTTCCTGAAAAAAGGGCTGCAGTGATCCTGAAAAGTACCTCGCGATCGGCCGCACCCAGGAGGTTCAGAACGCCTTCGTGGGTGATCTCCCCTTCGGTGCAGGTCATCACCTGATCCAGAAGGCTCAGCGCGTCCCGCATGCTGCCACCGGCCTCTCCGGCGATGAGAGAGAGGCTCTCCTCGGGGATGGTCGTCCCTTCCCGCTTGCAAAGGGCGGCCATATGCCGAGCGATGTTTTCGGAGGGGATTCGCCGAAGGTGATGCTGCTGGCATCTCGACAGGATGGTGATGGGAATCTTGTGGGGTTCCGTTGTGGCGAACAGGAACAGAATATGGGCCGGCGGCTCTTCAAGGGTTTTGAGGAGTGCGTTGAAGGCCGGCGTACTGAGCATGTGGACCTCGTCGATGATGTAGATCTTGTATCGACTGTGCGCCGGCATGTATTTGACATTATCCCGAAGTTCTCGAATATGGTCCACGCCGTTGTTGGATGCCCCGTCGATCTCA
The DNA here is from genome assembly GCF_001854245.1 of Desulfococcus multivorans. Lineage (GTDB taxonomy): Bacteria > Desulfobacterota > Desulfobacteria > Desulfobacterales > Desulfococcaceae > Desulfococcus > Desulfococcus multivorans. The sequence goes on from NZ_CP015381.1 coordinate 1,765,728, forward strand.
AAGACGTCAACGGCATTGCCTCCGGTGATCTCGCGGCAGGATCTGCAGGCGTTGCACGGAACAGGTGACGGCCCTGTCTCGCAGTTCATGGCCTTGGCCAGAATTCGGGCGATGGTGGTCTTGCCGGTGCCCCTGGGTCCGGAGAACAGAATGGCGTGGGCGACGCGGTCCGCACGGATGGCATTGGTCAGGGTGCGTGTGACGTGTTCCTGTTCCACCACATCCTCAAAGGTCTGAGGGCGATATTTTCTAGCGAGAACCAAATAGGACATTGACAATTCCCGAACTTCAACGGGCCTGTGTTACCGTGCCCGATTGAATTTTACCGTCATATCCGCGAATAGCTCCTCGAAGTCGGGAATCGGTTCAGAAAATACAGGCGGAACAGAAAAAGGCGTTAGGTCAACCGATTGATGGCGGAGAGAGAGGGATTCGAACCCTCGGTGCCGCTTGTGACAGCACACACGATTTCCAGTCGTGCACCTTCAGCCAGCTCGGTCATCTCTCCGTGTGCGTTTCCCAGATAACATCGGGCAACAATCAGGTTAAAAATGAGTCGAGGCGAATTTCAGCCTCTAATGTCGTGTGCTCTGTTTTGAGTGCTACAGGCCAGTGTAAAATTGGCGGAGAGGGTGGGATTCGAACCCACGATCCCGGTTTTGCCAGGATACCGCTTTTCGAGAGCGGGGCCTTCAGCCGCTCGGCCACCTCTCCAACCCTCTCAAGAGCAGACAAGTACGATTCATTATACTGTTTGACGGTGTCTGTCAATGCCCTTGTTGAAAAATTTTGGACAGATCGGAAAAACCATGGACGGTGCGATATTTCACTTGAATCGCCAGGGCCTTTCTAGTATCAGAAAACCTTTTGAGTTGGAGCAGTTAGAAATGCCGATTTAAGAAGAACGTATATATCAATTACAAAGGAGCGCATGCCATGGCCGAAGTTATCCCTTTCAGGGGAGTCGTCTATAATACGGATATCGTAACGGATCTCGCAGCGGTGAGCACACCGCCCTATGATGTGATCTCTCCGGAGGAGCAAGCGGCGTTTTATGCGGCTCACCCTGAAAACGTCATTCGGCTGATCCTCGGCAAAACCGGTGATGCGGACTCGCCGACCGACAACCGCTACACCCGGTCGGCCCGTGATTACGAAGACTGGCTTCGGAAAGGGGTTTTGGTTCAGGACCAGGCCCCTGCCTTTTATCTGACCACTGTCGAATTTGCGGCGGCGGGTCGATCTCTCAAGCGTTATGGTCTCATCGCCCGGGTTCGGCTTGAACCGTTTGACAAGGGTATTATCCTGCCCCACGAGACGACATTTTCCAAGGTTAAAACCGATCGTTTCGAATTGATGAAGGTTTGCCATGCCAATTTCAGTCCGATATTTTCCCTTTATTCCGATCGGGAAAATATCCTGGAAACCTTGATGGCGGCCGTCGTTCGGCAGACGCCGGATATGGAATTCACGGATACCTACGGCCACCGACACTGCCTGTGGCGGATCACCGATCCCGATGTCACCGGTCGAGTGACCCGGAAGATGGCCGCCAAAACTATCTATATCGCCGACGGACACCACCGGTACGAGACGGCCCTGACCTACCGGGACTGGGTGGCCGGGCACACCCCGGGATTCACAGACGCCCACCCGGCCAATTACGTCATGATGTACCTGAGCAGCATGGAAGATCCGGGTATGGTCATCCTGCCGGCGCACCGATTACTGAAGGCCGTTGCTCCGGAGGCGATGGATCGATTGATGTCCCGAGCCGCCTCTTTTTTCGATATTGCTGAAATATCGGTGGATCCCGGTGATCCTGAACGCGTCCCCACGACCTTTATCAAAGGCTTGGCGGCGGGGGCCGAACAACACGTCATCGGTGTATTCATGAGGCATGACCCGAGGCTGTTTCTGATGACTCTCAAGCCCGGTGTCATGAAGGATCGATTCGGAGATGCCGTACCGGCGGCGCTTCGGGACCTGGACGTGACGGTGCTGACACGACTGATTTTGATGGACCTCCTGGGGTTCGACCAGGCCCGCCTTGACAATGAAAACCTCATCGCTTACGAGACGACACCTCAAAAGGCGGTGCGGAGGGTGTGTTCAGGCGAGTACGACATCGCTTTCATCCTCAACCCGACCCGGATCGATCAGGTGCGGGCGGTGGCTGAAAGCGGATTGATCATGCCGAGAAAATCGACCTATTTCTATCCCAAGGTGATCACGGGGCAGGTGTTCAACCCCCTGGCGTAGGGTCGCATCTTTGCGGCAATCTCACAATGGTGAACAGCCGGGCTTCACCCCCTGAACATTTCGGTCGCCGCCTCGGTATAACTGCCGTTCTCGCGGTAGATGACCAGAGCGGGGGACACCGAAAGGCCGGGGCGCGCCCCCTTCATTCCCTCCACCAGAGCCAGCTTGGCCCCTGTATCCCGGCGGGAATGGACGAGCCGAAGGAATTTGGGCTCGATACCCGCAGTCTGCATTTCCAAAAAAAGACCGACCAGCCGTTCGGCCGGGAAGACGGCGGCGAAGCGCCCCGAAATATCAAGGGTTCTTGCGGCGGCCCTGATGACGTCTGGAAGGGCGACGCAAATTTCGTGTCGGGCGACAGCGCGCTGGCTTTGGACATTCAACCGGCCCGAACCGGGTCTGCGGTAGGGCGGATTGCTCACGACCAGATCCACAGGGGCGGAGAGATTTTCCCTTCTGATGTGTTTGAGGTCCTTGTGAAGGATGGTGATCCGGTCCGCCATGCCGTTGCGCTGAACGTTTTCTTCTGCCAGGCGGGCCAGTTCATCCTGAATTTCGACGCCTGTGATGCGGTCTGCGGGGCGTCGAAAAGCGATGATCAGAGGAATGATCCCGCACCCCGTTCCCAGGTCGAGGATGTGCCGCGGAGGCATGGATATTCCGTTACCCGGAAAGGTGCCGAAACCTGCAGCGTAGTGCGCCAGGATGACGGCATCGATGGAAAACCGATACCCTTCCCGGTGCTGTCGCACCCGGATCCGCCTCTCGAAAAAGGCATCTTCGGTGGTTTCCATCACAGGGGACCGATCTTGAATTTGATGTCCCCCACCAGGTCCTTGCCCAGGGCGTCGTTGAGCTTGCTGATGAGCTCCTGTTTCAGGAAATGCAGATGGTGAATCCACGCGGAACTGCTCACATGGACGATAAGAAGATTGCCTTTGAAGGCCGATGCCCGGGTATTTTCCGCGATGCCGTGGCCGACAACCCCTTTCCAGAGGGACCACACCTTCATGAGTTCGGTGTCTCCCTCGGCACGATAGGCTGTCAATGCGTTCTTGAGGACATCTGCGATATGTACCGGCTTTTTGAGGGGTTCACGTTTGCGGGTCATGGATTTCTCGCTTTCAGTCGACACATGTTCGTATCCATACCTCCTGATAACATGAATTTTCTTTCCTGTTCCACCTTTTTGTGGTTCACCGGGAAGGAAAGGTTCGGCACCTCGCCGTTCGATGCTTGACACGCATTGGGGTTTCCGTCATAATCCTAAAACTTATGGAATCGACTTTCGGGCCTCGGTGCCGTCGGGGGATTGGGGTTTACCCCCCGCCGAACCGATGCGGCGTCGACGTAGCGGCGTTTTGGGCTGAACTACTCTCCAGGAGGATATCCATGCGTAGCTTTTCCATTTACGATATGTATCGTCGAAACGCTCATCTTTACAGGGACCGGACCGCCGTGGTTTCAGGAGGGCTGAGACGTGATTTTCAGACGTTGCTTCGAGATGCCGAGGCTTTCGCGGCAGCCCTTGCCGACGCGGGGGTCGAGAAAGGGGACCGGGTGGCGATTCTGGCCATGAACGATCACCGGTTTTTTACGCTGTTCGGCGCGGCATCGGCGCTGGGGGCTATCGTTGTGCCCCTCAACTGGCGTCTCTCGGACGACGAGATCGCATTCATTCTTTCCGACGCAGGCCCCCGAATGCTGATCTCCGATGGAAATTTCGCCGACAGGGCCGAAGCCCTAGGTGAAAAGGCCGGCGGTATGACAACGGTGTTCTGGAACTCGACCGACAGCCGACGTCCCGACATGGACCAAATGGCGGCGGATGCCGTTCGAGCCGATTTTAAGGCGCCGGGCCCCGTCCATGGGGATGATCCCTTTTGCATCATCTATACGGCAGCTGTGGACGGCCGACCGAGGGGGGCTGTTCTGAGCCATTCCAATATCATCTACGGCAATCTTCAAACCTCGGCCACCATGGGACTCACCGCCGAAGACGCTTACCTCAACATGCTGCCAATGTTCCATATCACCGGGCTCAACCTTTCAATGTCGGTGATGCACGTGGGCGGCAAGAACGTGGTGATCGAAAAATTCGACGAGCATCGGTCTTTGGCGGAAACTGAACGCGAACAGGTTTCGGTCTGGGGGAGTTTCCCCCCCATGCTGACCCGTCTGACCCAGGCCGCAGACAAAGGGGAGCGGAATCTGTCATCTCTTCGCCACGTCATGGGAATCGATGGACCGGACAATATTCGGCCTTTCGAGGCCAGGATCGGGGCTGTCTTCTGGATTCTGTACGGTCAGACCGAAACATCGGGCCTCGTGACATTTTCGCCGGCCATGGAACGCCCGGGGGCGGCCGGCCGTGTGGGATTGCTGACCAAGGTTCGGATCGCGGACGATGCCGACGGGGATGTTCCTCCCGGTGAGGTGGGCGAGATCCTCGTTCAGGGCCCCCTTGTCTTTCAAGGGTTCTGGAACCAGCCCGAGTTAACGGAAAGGACGTTCCGGGGAGGGTGGCACCACACCGGCGACATCGGTTGCTTTGACGAGGATGGCTTTCTCTGGTTCAAGGGACGGAAACCGGAGAAGGAACTCATCAAGCCCGGGGGCGAGAATGTCTACCCCGCGGAGGTTGAGGCTGTCGTCCTTGAACACCCGGACATCGTCGAGGCTTCGGTCATCGGGGTCCCCGACCCTCAGTTCGGAGAGGGGATCAAGGCGGTCTGCGTGCGGAAGCCCGGCAGTGTTCTTACCGCTGAAGAACTCATCGCTTTCGTCGCCGGGCGCATTGCCCGTTACAAGAAGCCCCGGTATGTCGATTTTGTCGAGGCCCTGCCCAGGAAAAAAGACGGCGGGATCGATCGGGAGGCGGTAAAGGCAACCCACGGCGCATAGCGTTTTTCACTGCCTCCGTTCCAATACGGGCCGATAACCGACCCGGCTGCAAAATTCCCAAGCCAAGGAGTGTCATGTACATAACGTTCTACGGTGCCGCCCGTGAAGTTACCGGCTCAATGCACCTGATTACCAGCGAAACCGACCGTATTCTCCTCGACTGCGGTATGTTCCAGGGGCGGCGCAAGGAAAGCGACCGGAAGAACCGGACCCTTCCCTTTGCACCCGAAATCCTGACCAACGTGGTTCTATCCCATGCCCACATCGATCATTCGGGACGTATCCCCATGCTGACCCGGGAAAAATTCGCCGGGAGGATTATCTGCACCCGCGCCACCGCCGATGCATGCCAATATCTGCTGCCGGACAGCGCCTATATCCAGGAGTCGGATGCCAATTACCTCAACTACAAGACGGTGCGCGCCTCCCTCTCAAGGCTTCGTTCGGGTAACGGAACGCGGAAACTCAGCAGTCGGGAAATGAACGACATCAAGTCCCTCCTGAAAAAAGATCGTCACGGACTCAATGTGGAGGCCATCAATGAGCTGATAGAAAAATATCGTCTGGAAGGCGTCGAGCCGCTCTACACCGTCGAGGAGGCGGAGCAGTCTCTGGATGCCTTCGACGGCTATCCCTATGGTCACCCGGTCACCATCGGGATCAACACCTCCTGCACCTTCTATGAGGCCGGTCACATTCTGGGCTCGGCGATTTCGATCATCAAGGCCCGGGAGAACGGTTCTCAATACACCATCGGCTATACCGGGGATATCGGGCGGTTCGACAAGCCCATCATCAAAGACCCGACCCTGAAGTTCAGGGAGGAAGATCGGAATCTTGACCTGCTCGTCATGGAGAGTACTTACGGTAATCGGCTCCACGAGCCGGTGGAGGATCTCAAGCCGCATCTCAAGCGGATTCTCCAGGAGACATGGGCACGAAAAGGATCGGTGGTTATCCCTTCATTCGCCTTTGGTCGTACCCAGGAGCTCATTTACGTCCTTCACGAACTTTACGACAATCATGAAATCGAACGCGTACCGGTCTATATCGACAGCCCGCTGGGCGTCAAGCTGACCCGCGTGTTCGGGGAGCATCCCGAGGTCTACGACCAGGAAACCCAGGAGACTTTTCTTAAAAAAGGCAAGAACCCTTTCTCTTTCGGTCAGATCCGTTTCGTTCAGAGCGTCGAGGATTCCATGGCACTGATGCAGGAGACCCGACCTCATATCGTCATCGCCTCCTCCGGCATGTGCGAGGGGGGGCGTATTTTGCACCATCTGCGATACAAGATCCACAACCCCGACAATACCATTCTCTTCGTGGGCTACATGGCGCAGCATACCCTGGGGCGGCGGATTCTGGAGCAGGGAGAGGCCTTTGAGGATTCGGGGAGGACGGGAGATCCGCCCGTCGTCAGGTTCCTCAACAAGGAATATCCCCTGCGGGCACATGTGGTGAGGCTCGGCGGCTTCAGCGGCCACGGCGATCAGAACGAGATGATGCGTTTCCTCAAAAAATCCAATCTGATCGTGAAACGCATTGCGGTGGTCCACGGCGAAGCGGAACAGTCCGCCGCCTTTGCGGATCGATTGTCGGCGGAAGGGTTCCAGGTGACGCTCCCCTATCAAGGACAGTCTATCTGGATCCGTTGACGCCCGTAGCGGCGGGGGCAACCGGCGAAACTTATCTTATTTGCAGGAAAGGAATAGCGCTTCATGGAGACCATTGAATACCGTCCCATCGGCATCATCCACACCCCCTTCAACTGCCCGGAGGGAACTCCGATTCAGCCGCCCGGCGGCCTCGATCATTGCGGGGTGGTGGAGGTCTTCTCCGAATTTCACGAAGGGCTTCGGGACGTCGAGGGGTTTTCCCATCTTATCCTGCTATACCATTGTCACCTTGCCGGGGCCGCCCGTCTGACGGTCATGCCGTTTCTGGACGACGCCGCTCACGGGCTCTTCGCGACCCGGGCCCCGGCCCGGCCCAACGCCATAGGGCTTTCGGTGGTGCGCCTCCTCCGGGTCGAGGAAGGGCGTCTCTACATTCGGGAGGTGGACATCGTCGACGGCACGCCGCTTCTCGACATCAAACCCTACGTCCCGAAATTCGACAGCCGGTCGCCCGAGCGGACCGGATGGCTCGAGAAACAGGCTCACCGGACCGAACAGGCTCGGGATGACGGACGGTTTTCAGATCGATAAAAAACGTCACGATTTCGTTTTTTTGAATTTTTCCTGTATCTTGGCAAAAAGCTCCCGCTGTTCCTGTTCTTTTCGGGACTGGAATTTTTCAATACGATCCTTGAAATCCTTGCGGCTCGACTGGAATTTTTCGAGCTCGTCCTTGAGGGAGGTGCCCTCGATATTTTGGGGAATCTCCTCGATTTTGATGTGGTTCCGGACGAACAGGCGGATCCCGAAAGGGCCTTCGACCATCTCGATGATCTGTGCGTCGTGAAGCTTGTTGCAGATCAGGTGCCCTTGTTCCAGGGAAAACTTCAGAAGGTCGCAGACTTCCGAGATGGACGGTGCCTCCACTCCGGTGTGAGAGAGTACCCGGATGGCGGAGACGATGAGATGGGATTGGGAATAAAAGTCTTTTTTCTGCATGCTCCTTCGGTCCTTACTGGTTTCACTTTTGTTTGGCTTGTATGGACTTGACCCAGGCAGACTAACATTTTTTCAAGGGGTTTTGTCAATTTAAAATGAGGGGGTCCAACCGTGGCTTGACATCAAATCCGGAGGAGAGTACAAATTGACGATTGTACCGACAGCGATCAGATCATCAAGATTGAGAGACACACCGCACGTTTTTGAATTCAGGCATACAAACATAAGGGGAGCGTATTTATGACCGAGATATTTGAGGTGAAGGCGAGAGAAGTGTTGGATTCCCGGGGAAATCCAACCATAGAGGTCGATGTGGAGTTGGCCTGCGGGGCCACGGGGCGGGCTATCGTTCCTTCGGGCGCCTCGACGGGTACGCGGGAAGCGCTGGAACTCCGGGACGGTGATGCCGGGCGGTACCTGGGAAAAGGCGTGACCAAGGCCGTCCATAACGTCATCAGCGAAATCGCTCCGGCAGTCCAGGGAATGGACGCCGCGGACCAGTATGCCCTGGACCAGCGCATGATCGAGCTGGACGGTACAACCAACAAGTCAAAGCTGGGGGCCAACGCCATCCTGGGGGTCTCCATGGCGGCGACCCGCGCGTCGGCCGCTGCCTACGGGCTCTCCCTCTACAAATACCTGGGGGGTGTTAACGCCCGATACCTGCCGGTGCCCATGATGAACGTCATCAACGGCGGCGCTCATGCGGCCAACACCCTTGACATACAGGAGTTCATGATCATTCCCTTTGGCGCCGACAGTATCGCCGAGGCCGTTCGGATGGGCGCCGAAACCTTTCATGCCTTGAAAAAGATTCTGAAAGGAGAGAATCTCAACACCGCCGTAGGCGACGAGGGCGGTTTCGCTCCGGATTTGAAATCCAACGAGGACGCGGTCAAGTATATCATCAAAGCCATCGAGGCGGCGGGCTATGCGCCGGGTAACGATATCGGCATCGCGCTGGATGCCGCGGCGAGCGAGTTTTACCGGAACGGTAAATATCATCTGGCCTCCGAGGGAAAGAAACTTAACGCCGAGGATATGATCGAGTATTACGGCGAGCTGATCTCAAAATATCCGGTGCTGTCCATCGAGGATGGATTGGCGGAAGAGGATTGGGAGGGCTGGGCTCGAATGACCGAAAGTCTGGGTATGGGCGTCCAGTTGGTCGGCGACGACGTTTTCGTCACTAACCCCGGCATCTTCAGTGACGGCATTGAGAACGGGATTGCCAATTCGATTTTGATCAAGCTGAATCAGATCGGTACCGTGACTGAGACGCTGGATGCCATCGCCATGGCCAACCAGGCCGGTTACACTACGGTTATCTCTCACAGAAGCGGCGAAAGCGAAGACACCTTCATTTCCGATCTGGTGGTGGCGGTCAACGGCGGTCAGATCAAGACCGGCTCCCTCTCTCGAACCGACCGGATCGCCAAATACAACCAGCTCATTCGGATCGAAGAAGAACTGGGTGAAGGTGCGCTGTTCACTAAAAACATCTTCGTTGCGGAGTAGCTGATTATTCCGCCGTCCCGCCGTCGGGGCACATTGGGCCGGCATGAGCCGACCCGATGACGACCGACGCCGACAAATCCATACCTGTTTGACAATATAAATGGAAATCGATTTGATCGGTGAACATGAGAATTCAACGGAAACCAGGTTTTATTCTGAAACCTGGTTTCTCATTGTGTCAGGAGACTTGAAGAGGACATCATGGCGTGTGCGACAAAATATATTTTTGTAACCGGCGGCGTTTTGTCGTCATTGGGGAAAGGGCTGGCATCAGCAGCCATCGGCGCGCTTCTGGAAAGCCGGGGGCTCAGCGTCACCATTCAAAAGCTCGATCCCTACATCAACGTTGACCCGGGAACCATGAATCCCTTTCAACACGGCGAGGTGTTCGTGACGGACGACGGCGCGGAGACCGATCTGGACCTGGGGCACTACGAGCGGTTCACCACTGCGGTGATGGGAAAGAAGAACAATTTCACCACGGGTCGCATCTACGACTCGGTTATCAACAAGGAACGGCGGGGCGACTACCTGGGTGGAACAGTCCAGGTCATTCCCCACATCACCGACGAGATCAAGGAGAGCATCCGACTTGCGGCCGACGGCGTGGATGTGGTGATCGTTGAAATCGGCGGGACCATCGGCGACATCGAGAGCCTCCCCTTTTTGGAGGCGATCCGCCAGTTCAAGGCCGATGTGGGTTCCGAGAACGTCTGCTATATTCACCTCACGCTGGTTCCCTATATCGCCACCGCCGGGGAGGTGAAAACCAAACCGACGCAACACAGCGTCAAGGAACTCCGATCCATCGGTATCCAACCCAATATTCTTCTGTGCCGGACCTCCCGTCCTCTGGACGACGGCATCAAGTCCAAGATCGCCCTGTTCTGCAACGTTGACAAGCAGATGGTGATCACCGCCAAAGACGTGGAGTGTATTTATGAGGTGCCCCTGGGCTTTCATGACGAAGGGCTCGACGATCGGATCATGGAAACCCTCCACATCTGGACCCGGGCGCCGCGGCTCGAGGCATGGGAGGAATTTGTCCGGCGTTACAAGTCGCCGGACCATGAGGTGACCATCGCCATTGTCGGAAAATATGTGGATCTCACCGAATCCTACAAGAGTCTCAACGAGGCGCTTTACCACGGCGGCGTTCCCAACAGCGCCAGGGTTCGGTTGCTTTTCCTGGATTCGGAGACCATCACGCCGGAAACCTGCGCTGAAAAGCTGGCCGGGGTCGACGGGATTCTGGTCCCCGGCGGATTCGGTGCCCGTGGGATTGAAGGGAAGATCCTCGCGGCGAGCTATGCGCGGACCCGAAAGATACCCTATTTCGGCATCTGCCTCGGCATGCAGATCGCGGTGATCGAATTTGCACGGAACGTGGCCGGGTTATCCCAGGCTCACAGTTCGGAGTTCGACCAGGATACGCCGGACCCTGTGATCTATTTGATGCGGGAATGGTACGACGAAAAAACAGGGACGGTTCAGACCCGGGACGCTGATTCGGTCAAGGGCGGCACGATGCGCCTGGGAGCCTATCCCTGTAGATTGGAGAAGGATACCCTGGCATATGCGGCCTATGGGCAGGAGATGATCTCGGAACGGCATCGTCACCGGTACGAGTTCAACAACGCCTATCTTGACCGTCTCATCGAGAGCGGGTTGGTGGTGAGCGGCATTTATCCTGAAGGGAGGCTTGTGGAGATCGTTGAGCTCAAGGATCACCCCTGGTTTTTGGGATGCCAGTTTCATCCCGAGTTCAAGTCTCGGCCCATGGCGCCCCACCCGCTCTTTACGGCGTTCATTGGCGCCGCCCTTGCGGAGGCCCGGCGTGAGGGCCGGGCCACGAAGGAGAAATAGTCCGGGGAGATCAATTTGCCGACAGGACCCGGCGGGCCTCCTCGCGGCCGCTCGGGGTTAAAAAGGCGGTCTCGAGAAGGTGGTTCAGCTTTTCCTCGGTGACGGCGTTTTTCTTCAGCTGCTCCGACAGATTTTCGATAAGGTCGGCGTCGTAGACGACCTTGAAGTTGAGCGTCTCCTCGGACCGCGGATGGTGGTGGTGACCCACGATGTCACAGACCTCCTCGATGAGTTCGGTCTCGGCTCCCAGCTTTTCCAGGATCGACCGCGCGATGGGAGGTCCCTCCTTTTCCTGATGGACGGCGGCGGTGCTGCCGTGACGCCGTTCCGCCTCGTGGATGCCGATGTCATGGAGGTAGGCCGCCGACATGATGACGGCGATGTCCGCGTCCTCCTGTTTTCCGATGGCCTCCGCATACCGGGCCACTCGGGTGGCGTGTCCGATTCGCTTGAAATCCGTTTTGAAATAACGCTTCATCTCTACGGCCACCCGATCCTTGAGCAGGCTGTCCCGTTGGGCCAGCAACTCGGGGGCGAGGTCTCCAATGCACTGCTTGGCATACTTACAGTAGGCAGCGCATCCGAAGTCCATCCTGGGGTTGGGAAACCGATGCCCGCAGTGCTCGCATTTTCGGGCCGAGTCGTCCTTGAAAAACTCCACATTCCCTCCGCATTCAGGGCATTTCACCTCGTAGATGGCATCCTCTTTCCAGTATTGGGTATCCTGTCCCGGACATTTCATGGGCTGATCCTCCTTCAGGCATCGCCTCCGGCGCTGTCGGACTGCCTCCGGCGGCCTTGGATTTTTCCGTTATGAGATTATCTCTATGATCAGAATCTTACAGGATAACTATGAGCATTGGTTTGACTTAAATCAAATCTCGTGCGAATTGAACGACGGGTGAGTCATGACGAAGTCGAAAGGCAAACAGCGATTCGTGTCGGAGCCCATCGCACCGATGGGTGACAACTTCGATTCGGAGCCCATGGCGGCGGGGGGGCCGGGGTTGCCCCCCGCATTTGCCTGGCGGGGCCAGACCCTTGCCATCGCGGGGGTTCGTCGTGTATGGCGGGACACCGGTTTCTGCCGTCACGGCAGCAAAGAACGCTATGTGCGGAAGCACTGGTTCGAGGTGGTGACTACGGACAAGCGGACGGCGAGGATCTATTTTGACCGGCAACCCCATGGCCCTAAACCGGTTTCCCGGTGGTGGCTATTCAGCATCGACGACGGCGCCGACTGAAGACCGGGGTCAACCTTCCATTTCTACAGCCCTCTGGGTATCAGTGGTATTTCCATACGAGCCTTCCTTCCTTCACCGGCATAGTCCACCACCAGTGCTTTGGGATTCGGAATGTTCGGCAGAAAGGCGCTGCCTTCCACCGTGCCTCCGGGTGCCAGTTCGACGTTCTTCAGAATGCGAAACATGAATTCACGTCTGGCCTCGGCCGTCCTTCCGGCAGAGGAGGTTGTCCTGGCGTTGGAAAGAACGCTCAAGACGGTTCCGCCGCAGGGCACGAAGGTGGCTGCCGCTATGCCGGCCGCTTTTCCGGTGACATCGCCGGCCACCGAAGTGATGACATTCGGGGGGGAGGTGATTTGTTCGTAGATCCCGGCGGAATCCACGTAGCGTCCCGTTCGATTCAGTAGCTTGACGTTTTGCACCGTGAGAATTTCCGGGCTGCGATTTTCGATTTCCATAATATACTCACGCCAGCCGGGATCCCTGATGAGCGTATTGTCATCGCCCGGCTCAGCGATTCTGATCAAGGCCGCCGCCAGGTCGACAGAAGCCATCCGGACCAGCGTTACCCTTGTCTCGCCGCCCGACGCCAATGACGCCTTTGATCCGGTACAGCCGGGGAGCATTGAAATGAGGGTGATAACGGACAGGATAAAACAGGCACGCACTGAAATCATGATTCCTTAAACCAGAAAATACACCCCGTGGGGCATCAGAGATACAGCACCAATCTGCCGGACTGTAAGGCTGAATCCAACCCTATCATGGAAAATCCCGCCCCGCCATCGTTAAAAAAAATCCAATACTGGAAGAAGGTTTTATTGTCAATGCCGACCACGATCGGGCGTTTCGAAAATCCGTTTTGCCGACGGTGTCCCCGGATGGACGGCACTTGGGTGCGCAGATGACGCTTGAGAACGGCGAACGCGCAACCATAAAAGGGTGACATTATACCTTGACAGGTTTCGGCCGGGGTGCCAAGGAAGTCGCATGATATCAACAGGGTGGTGCGGCGATTTCGGAAAAACGGAAAAAGCGATGAGGAGAAATGCATTGGTGAAACGATGGACGGCGTTGGCCGTGCTGCTGGTCGTTATAGCGGTGACCGTATCGTGCGGGACGATTCTTTACCCCGAACGTCGTGGACAGAAGATGGGCAGGATCGACGCCGGTGTCGCGGTGCTGGATGGTATTGGGCTTCTTTTCTTTATCGTACCCGGCGTCGTTGCGTTTGCAGTGGATTTTGCCACCGGCGCCATATTCCTGCCGGGGAGCCGGGCCGGTCTGGATATCCGCCCCCGGGATCCCGAGGCGTCCAGGGTGATCGTAAAAGTCCGGAGACCGGTCACCCGTCATCAACTGGAGACGCTGTTGTCTCGGAGAACCGGACAGGCGGTGGTGCTGTCGGCGCCTGGGGTGACGGCGGCCAGGATGTCCGGAGAAGATGCGTTTGTCTGGGGGGCCGTGGCCGACATCATGACACCGGAGCAGTTCTCCTGTTTTGACGATGGCCCGATGGTGGTGATGCGGTGACTGGGTTGCCGCATCATGGATGAAAAGGACATCCAATGGCCTTGCCGTCGGGGGCAAAAAAGTGAAGGTTGCCGGAGTTGATGCTGAGGCGCAGGGGCTCCCCGTGCCGTAATGGCCGGTGGCCCCGGAGTACGGCGGAAAGGATCGGCGTTTCCGTGACGGCGGTGAATGGGGTTTGGGCGTCGAATGCGACCGTGGTCACTTCGGCGGCGGCGTGGAGAATGGTTTCATGACCCAGGGATTCGGTGGCCCGCACCGCCGCCGGGATGCCGGCGTCATCGTGCTCATCGGCGAGAGAGATCCCTTCGGGGCGGATGCCGACGAGGAGCTCTCGGCCGATCCATGCCTCGAGGGTCGGACATCGGGAAAAAATATCGTCGGGCAGGGCCAGCCTGAACCTGTTTATTCGGGCGGCGAGGCCGTTGTCGTCGGAAGCCAGTTCAGCCCGGAGAATGTTCATGCCCGGGCTGCCGATGAAGCCGGCCACAAAGACGCTGGCGGGGCGCTCGTAAAGCGCTTGGGGCGGCGCCGTCTGCTCGAGTTTTCCAGACCGCATCACTGCCACTCGTTGCCCCATTGTCATGGCTTCGACCTGGTCGTGAGTGACGTAAAGGGTGGTGACCCTGAGGCGTGCCTGAAGGGCGGCGATATCGGTTCGGATCTGGATCCTCAGCCGAGCGTCGAGGTTGGAGAGCGGTTCGTCCATCAGGAAGACGTCGGCGTCGCGGACAATGGCTCGGCCCATGGCCACGCGCTGGCGCTGGCCCCCGGACAGGGTTTTCGGCCGCCGGTCCAGCACCGGCGAGAGGCCGAGCATCTCAGCCGTTTTCGAAACCCGCCGTGCAATTTCCCTGCGCGGCAGCTTCTGCATCCGCAGCGGGAATTCCAGGTTTCGGCGGACCGTCATGTGGGGATATAGGGCGTAGTTTTGGAATACCATTGCCACATTGCGTTGCTGGGGCGGCAGGTCGTTCACCACCCGGCCGCCGATGCGGATTTCGCCGTCGCTTACCATCTCAAGCCCCGCCGCCATGCGGAGCACCGTGGATTTCCCGCATCCCGACGGCCCTACCAAAACCAGGAATTCACCATCCCGAACCTCAAGATCCAGGTGGTCGACGACCGGGGTCTCACCGTCATAGTATTTCTTCACCTGGTCGAAAACGATCGATGCCATATGCTTCAACCTTTAATGGCTGAGGCGGCAACGCCGCGTACGAAGCCGCGCTGAAAGATCAGGAATATCGCGATCACCGGTGCCGCCATCATCACGCCAAAAGCGAGGATGTCGCCCCACGCCGGCGGGGGGAGGGTGTGGAAGGCGGCGATGGCCACCGGTAGGGGACGTACCCGCGGGCCGATGGTGATCATCATGGGCCAGAGATAGGACCCCCACCAGATCAGAAACGACAAGATCGCCGCAGCAGCGAACGCCGGCCCGGCATTGGGTGCGATGATTCCGAAGAATATGTGCAGCGTACCGGCGCCGTCGAGGCGCGCCGCCTCCTCCAACTCCCGGGGCAGGTCGATGAAGAAGGTATAGAAGAGAACGATGGAGAAGGCGTTGGCGATGAAGGGCAGAATTTGAGCCGTATAGGTGTCGCGCAGGCCGAGGATGGATACGCCATAGAAAAGGGGCACTGCGATAGCCTCGAAGGGAAGGATCATGAGCGCCAGAACGAGATTGAAGCAAAGCTCGCGGCCTCGCCAGCGGAGGCGCGCAAAAGCGTATGCGGCCATGGAATTGACGATCAGGCCGCAGACGACGATCGTGCCGTTGATAAAAAGTGAGTTGAACAGAAATCGGAGAAAGTCGGTGCGAGCGAAGACGTCTGCGTAGTTCTTCAGGGAGGCGTCCGTCGGTATGAAGGCGGCCGTGGTGCCGGCCTCCACCAACACCCGATCGTCCGGCTTGAAGCTGCCCGCCGTCATTATGGCCACCGGCGCCAGAAAGAGCAGGGCCGCCGTCGTGAGCGTCATGTACGTCAGTGTCGGCGCCAGGATCCGCTTCATTCCGTTTCCCGTTTCGGATGCGTCAACCGTCTCTGAACCCATGTTACCCCCATCACCAGGACAAAGAAGACCACGGTCATGGCGCTGGCCCGGGCCACTTGCCGGCGGGTGAAGACGGCCTGGACCATTTCGTACATCACCGTGGTGGTGGCGTTATCCGGGCCCCCGCGCGTCATGATCTGCACCTGGTCGAACAGTCGGAAGGCGAGGATGGTGGTGATCATCATGACGAAGAGGAGAGGATTTCGCAACTGGGGCAGCGTGATATGCCGAAAGCGATGCCAGACCCCTGCGCCGTCCAGGGCAGCGGCTTCATAGAGGGCTTTTGGAATTCCCTGGAGACCGGCGAGGAGGATCACCATCTGAAACCCCGATCCCTGCCATATGGAAAGAAGCATGATGGACGGCAGCGCCAGGACGGGATCGCGCAGGAAATCCCGGGCCGTCCATCGGCCGCCGGTGAGCAGATGCAGAAACGCGTTCATCATTCCTTCAGGGCCGGGGGCGTAAATCAGTATCCAGACGACTGAAACCAGCGACATGGGAAAGACCACGGGCATGAAGAAGATGGCCCGGAAAACGACAGTGCCTCGAACACCCAGGTTCACGATCAGGGCAAGACCCAGGGCCAAAGCCGTCTGCAGCGGCACCACCGCCGATGCGAAAACGAAGGTGTTGGCGAGGGCGCGGTTGAAATCAGGATCGGTGAAGATACGCTGGAACTGCTTGACGCCGACAAAAGTGATGGGGAGGGGGGAGCCGAGGCGCAGATTGGTGAAGGAAAAGACCAGCGCCGCTATAAAGGGCGTGAAGATGAAAAGGATCAACCCGAGCATGGCCGGGCCTGCCATGATCAGCGCGGCGGGGGTCTGTTCGCCGAATCTGAAACGTCCTCTCATCGCATTGCTTCCTCCCGGCCTCGACCGATCAGTGGATAGCCCTGGTTGTCCTCGATCTCGAGGTCGATCATCCGGGCCGCCCGGTCAAGGGCCGCCTGGACATCCCCGCCGCTGCGGATGCGGTCGAAACTCTTTTGAAAAGCCGCCGTGATTACCGGATAGGCCGGCGTGCGGGGTCGCGGGATCGCGGCACCCGTTTCAAGCTGCTCGACAAAGATATGCAGCGGCCCGCCCGGTCGGTAGTCGCGGGATCGCGACACGGCGGATCGGGTCGCCGGGACGGCGCCGTTTGCGCGGGTTATGGCGAGCACCTCCTCCGGGCGCAGCAGAAAGGAGAGAAACCGCGAAGCGGCCTCGGGATTCAGACTGTCAGCCGTGACGGCCCAGCTCCAGGATCCCTGTCCTGTTCGGGGGCCTCGACCGAAATCGGGCAGGGGCAGCAAGAGCAGGTCCCGGCCGAGGTGTTCACGGTATTGGCTCCAGTTCCAGTGTCCGCCCATGGCCAGTGCCGTCCGGCCCGTGATGAAGGCGGCATCATCGATGTTGGGGTCGACCCGGCCACTGATGATCCAGTCCTGAACGATCGTCATGGCCCGAACCGTCTCGGGGCCGTTGAGGATGCCCGTCGCTCGGCCGCTGCCGTTCCTCTCGACGAGGTCGCCGCCCGCCGACTGGATAAGCGGTGAAAAAGCATAGGTATACCATTCGCCTGCGTAATTGAGCTTCAGGTCAAGGACCTGTCCGTCCGGGTCATCGGCGGCCAGCCGATCGAGAATCTCGGTGAATTCAAGAGAAGTCCAGGGCCGTGCAGGGGTGGGAATGGGAATTCCGGCTCGGGCGAGGCGGGTGCGGTCGGCATAGAGTCCAAGGCCGGAATCGAAGGCGCCCACCGACCAGAGGCGGCCGTGGTACGTTCCCTGGGCGATGATGGATGGGATCAGGTCGGAGAGCAGATGCGGGGTCAGCAGGCGATCCACCGGTTGGAGTCGTCCCTGCCAGACATAGCCATAGAGGAATGGCCCGTCGAATTCCAGCAGATCGGGCAACTCGCCGGCTGCCGCGGCAGCCTGTACCTGGGCGTTGTAACTGCCTTCGGGAATCAGGGTCAGGCGGACCCGAAGATCGCGATGGGCTGCATTGAATCGGAGGACCTGATCCACGAGTGTGCTGCGTTCCAACTCCTGGCCTGCGTGGGCCCAGGCATCGAGGACGGTATTGCGTTCAGGCGCGGTCGCATCCCCGCATCCCGATATCATCGCTATATATGCCAGAAGAAAAAGGCGCGGCAACGGACCTGCAAGCGCGAGGCGCGCGGTGATGTTTCGGATGCTCCAATGCATGGTCGGGGTCCTATCGATAGACCGCTTCAGCGGAGAATTCGCCTTGAATCACGGACCATCCCGGGGCGACATCGATGCATAATCGTGCCGGGATGGTCCATCCGAAGCCTGTGACGGGGAGGAAGATCAGAAATTGAACACCTTTGCTTCAACCGCCATGTCGATGAGATGCGGCCCGCCGTCCAGCAGCATATTACTGAAGAATTTGGATTCGTCGAGTCCGCGATTCTTGGCGCAGGGGGTGCAGATGCCGGTGGCGACTTCGTTTTCCACCAAATAGGGAAGATAGTCCGCCGGGCAGTCCCCCGTGGCGGTCTTGAGGGTCAGGTCCCTGTCCTTGTTGGCCCACATGACGCCGCTGTCGATGAAAAACATGTCGACATGATGTCCCTTGGAATGGGCAATTCTGGCGAACTGAAAACACCGGGTTGCCTTTTCGTTGTCATCTTGACTCAATACGAATAAAAACTTGACCATGGGTTTTTCTCCTTTCTGATTTCCATACCTCGTTTAAACTCATTTACTCAACTTTCGACTTTCACAGGCCGTATCTTTCCGGTCATCGTCATGAAAGTCGAAAGTTGAATCATTTAATTCCGAAACGGCGAAAGCGGAATTTTTCCCCGAGTTCTATTTCAGAAACGGGATGTCACCATCGCGGAAAATCCGCTCCTTGATCATACTCGTATCGACGGGTAAGCGAAAGATATCGCTGATCAATTCAACGACATTGCCCAAACGGTTTTTATAAACGTGAAAATTGAAATCCTTCAACCGGATGTAAAACCCGTCGCTTACCGTCGGCACCGTTTCGAGGCTGATGTGGCAGGCGTCATCCATCGAATAAGATCCGGCGCAGTGGTGGATCAGGAGATAGAAGCAGGCGGCCGACATGTATTTCGAATCGGTTTGTCGATACAGCTCGGGATAAAATCGAGACACATGCAGGTCTTTTGCGATGGGACTGTATGAAAAGATCAGCGCGGACGAAATGGTTTCTGTTGAAAAACGCTTTTCGATAAAATATTCGATACAAGACCCTTCTTTGACAAAGGACAGTGAAAAGTTTTTAAGGAAAATGGGAACCTGCGTTAGCATGAATCCTGATTCGCATCGCATTTTCGGAGCTGAAATCGCCATATCACCCCCTCTTCAAAGGCTGACGTGACAGCCGCCTTCCCATCCGGCGGTTGCAGAGGCCGAACTTCCCGGTTACCCCGGTCTGAATCGATTATATCTGCCTCAACTTTCATAGGCCGGTGCCGGAAGGATACGGCCTGAAGTTGAATATCTGTATAATAATTTTCAATATCTCATTGGCGGGCGGTCGTCAACAGTCGGATAGACCATTTGCGTTCGGATTTGTTACCCAAATGGCTTTTCAGAATCTGCAATGCCATGTTTACAGATAAAATTGGCCTGATACGGAGGAACGCGCAACCCATGAGGCGTTAAATCGACATCCGAGGCCGGAAAATGGCTTTGGGCGCCCCATGTTGGAAACGGAAGCGTCAATCACCAGAAAATAATGATTGACAATTAAATGAATGGCAATTAAAGGAATAGCATAATCAAACAACCAACCGACCGCTCGCTCAGAATTTTTCCCAAGGGCACCATCGGCGGGAGAACGACCTGAATTCTAAAGCGTACAGGGTCGATAAAGCCCTGTAAAGCGGTATTTTTTGGGGGCCTCGGTCAAAATCGGAAAGAGGTCTGAATCGTTATCACGGAAGACAGTGGGCTAACAACTAAAATGGAGGAAGGGTATGTCGTTGGAAAATTTTTACAGAGATGCAATGGCGCTCAACACCATCGCAGACATGGAAAAAAGGAAAGAGGCCGCAAAGGCTTTTTTTGAGAAGCTGAACCAGACCACTCTGCCCGAAAAATTCAACTGGGCCGCGGAAATTTTCGAAGGGGTGCATGTCAAGGAGCGGGGTGATCAGCTCGCGCTGATCTGGACGGATCTCGACACGGACGCCGAGCGACAGTTCACCTACAGAGAACTGGCGGAAAATGGAAATAAGTTTCTTAATTTCATCAGAAAAAAAGGTGTCGCAAAGGGCAACAACCTTTACATGCTGACGCCGATTGTTCCCGAAACCTGGTTTGCCTCCTTTGCAGGTATCAAAGGGGGGTTGGTGTCGGTGCCCACGGCCACCACCATGACGGAAAGGGAGATTCAGTTCCGCTTCGAGTCCTACAAACCCGATGTCATCGTTGCCTTTGAAGGCCTGACCCAGTTGGTGGACGATGCCTTGGTGAAGGCGAACTGCACGCCCAAGGCCAAAATTGTATTGGGGAAAAAGGATGGATGGGTGTCTTATGAAGAAATCAGCGCCGAATCCGGCACGGCCGATGCCGCTGATGTCGGCAAGGACGACGTCCTGTTCTGCTTTTTTACCTCGGGCACCACGGGGCTTCCCAAACGGGTAGGCCACAGCGCTACCTCCTACCCTGTCGGGCACCTTTCGACCGCGGTCATCCAAGGGCTTGAACCCGGCGGAATTCACCACAATCTGAGCGCTCCCGGGTGGGCCAAATGGGCATGGAGCAGCTTTTTTGCCCCACTCAATATCGGAGCCACCGCAACCGGTTTTGCCTTTACGGCGCTGGACCCCGAAAAATACGTCGCCACCATCGCCAAGTACAAGGTGAATTCCTTCTGTGCACCGCCCACCGCCTGGCGCGCCTTCGTCCGTCTGGACCTCTCCAAATACGATTTCAGCGCCATCAAATACTCCCTGAGTGCCGGCGAACCCCTGAACCCCGAGGTGATCGACCGGTGGAGTAAAGCGACCGGGACCGAGATCAGGGATTTCTACGGCCAGACCGAATCGACAGCCATGATCGGAAACCCGCCCTGGATGGAAGGCAAGATGCGCTTTGGCTCCTTTGGGTATCCTTCAGACATGTACGACGTGATCCTGACCGATGACGAAGGCAACGAAATCACCACCCCCGACGAACCCGGCCACATTGTGATCCGCCTGAGCCGGTGGCGGGCACTGGGCCTCTTCCAGGAATACATCGACGACCCCGAAAAAACCCATGGCGCCTTCAAGGGCAGCATGTACTTTACCGGCGACAAGGCGTCCTTTGACAAGGACGGGTACTGGTGGTTCGTCGGCAGATCCGACGATGTCATCAAATCCTCCGATTATCGCGTGGGCCCCTTCGAGGTGGAAAGTGCGCTGATCGAGCATCCCTCCGTCATGGAGGCCGCCGTCGTGGGTACTCCCGATCCTACACGATATCAACTGGTCAAGGCTTACGTGATTCTGAACAAGGGTTACCAACCCTCCAGGGATCTTGCCCTGGAGCTGTTTCAGCACACCATCAAGGTGCTGGCGAAATTCAAAATTCCGAGAATCATCGAATTCGTCGAAGAGTTGCCCAAAACCATCAGCGGTAAAATCCGGAGGGTGGAACTGAGGGAAGACGAAGAAAGAAAGAAAAAGGGGGAATCGGTTTCTCCCAACGAATACTTCTATCATCAGTTCCCTGAACTGAGCTCCAAGAAGAAGTAAGCGGAGCTGGTAAGACTTTTCACCCGGAAACGGCGTTCGCTGGTATCGCGAGCGTCGTCTCCGGGTGATTTCTGTTGCAGGGTTTCAGCGGTTCAGCAGCTGCACCCCGAACCGCACTCGCAGTTCGACCCGCATCCGTGGGGCTGCTGCGTGGGGGTGTCGCTGATGCCCACCACCTCGACGGCGAAAGTCAGGCTCTCCCCGGCGAGGGGGTGATTGAGATCGAAGGTCAGGTTCTCGTCGTCCATCCGGACAAGCCTGGCCGGTATCTGCTGTCCCTGGGGCGTGGAAAAGGTTACGGTATCGCCCACTTTCGGGGAGACGCCTGCCGGAAGATCGGCCCGGGGAAAGTCATGAACCCGGGTGTCGTCCCGATGGCCGTAGGCTGCTTCGGGCGGCAGGGTAAATGTCTTCTTCTCGTTCAACGACATGCCCATCACAGCATCCTCGAACCCCTTGATCAGCTGGCCTTCACCGGTCTGAAACTCCAGTGGCGCCCGCCCTTCACTCGTATCGAACACCTCTCCGTTTTCAAGGGTCCCCGTATAGTTTACGCTGATAAACATGCCGCTTTCGACTTTCTGCATCATTTTAGCTCCTTTGATTTGATGTGCAAATTCCGGAAAAGATATGGCCGAATCACGACAAGTCAAGTTTTTGATCCGCTTTGTGGGATGAGCCCAAGCCGAATCGATGCAGACGGTCCGGCATCGATGTTGATTCGAAGTGTTTCGACACGTCGCGGTGTCAATCGATTTTTTCTTGACGAAAACGGATGGTTATCCTATAAGGCTTGTGTGCAAACTAATTATATCGATTATAGAGACAGGATAACGGTGAAACCTCACGAATGCATTTTTTTTCAACTGGCCAAGGCTGGTCAGGCCGGTGCAAGGCATTGGAGTGACTGCGTCGCCGGATTCGGCGTGACAGCGGTTCAAGGAATGGTGCTTGCGTTTTTGGCGGATGAAGACGGCGTATCGTCGGGCAGGCTGGGCAGCCGAGTACAACTCGACAGCGCCACCCTCACCGGGATTATCGACCGCCTCGCCCGTGCAGGTCTTGTGGAACGACAGGCTGATCCCGACGACCGTCGGGCGATACGGATTTGCCTCACCGGAAAAGGTCGAGATGTGAGCGACAAGATCGGTGCTCTTGTGGAGCCGGAAAACCGTTCCTTCCTGTCGAACCTGACCGATGAAGAAGAGATGATTTTCCGGATGCTGCTGCGCAAGCTGCTATCCCCCCGCGGCTGATCTGCACATCAGGAATTTTCAGGTGCTAAAATTTTGTATGCAAGATAAGTGTGTCCAATATTATCAAAGCGGAGGGCGAATGCCAAAACCGAATCCGGAATACATCGAGGAGTTGATTCATGTGGTCAAAACCAGCCCGTTCCCCAATCATATGGCCATGTGGCTTTCGGCCATCGAGATCGACAGCGCCACGATCATGCTCGATACAGGCTCCTGCCATCTCCAGCCGTTCGGCATCGTCCACGGCGGCGTGCTGGCGACCCTGATCGACACCGCCACCTTCTGGGCTGTGTTCATGCGTCTCCCCGAAGACGCGGGTCTGGTCAACATCGATCTGAAGCTCAACTATCTGGAACCTGTGCTGAAGGGACGCTTGACGGCCCAGGGCCGAACCATTCGTTTCGGCAAATCCATCAGCTATGCCGAGGCCCGGGTTCTGGACGCCGACGGCCGTCTGGTCGCCCACGGCACCTCAACCCTGATGACCCTTCCGGGCAAGGGGTTGAAGCTGACGGCGAATAAATTCGTCGATGAAAGTTTTTGATGGCGAAGCTTTCGAAATCGACGGAATGGTGCCGGCCGGTCTTCAGCAGCATCGCGTCCCTGCTGATCCTTTGATGCGGTGTATCCAGGTCGAGATGATGTAGGCGGCACAGCCTACGCCCGGGGTGACTGCGATGGCTTTTGTGGGGCAGTTCCGCGCGCAGGCGCCGCACTCCATACAGGCGTCGATGTCGCGGATGACCGCCTGTTTTTCCCGCACCGTGAAGATGCGGTGAGGGCAGACCGTCTCGCACATGCCGCAGCCCACACACCGGCCCGTATCAAGCTCCAGGGTAGCGACACCGCCGATATATCTAAAATCTTTCATGCGTTGTCCATATCTGAAAATCCGTTGGATATCCGGATGTTGAAATCGTGTCGATTATGTCCGGCGGGTTTGCCGATTGTCAATTTCCGGCTACCCGAAAAACGGGGCTGCAAACCAGACTGCGACGGCGATCAAGCCGGCGGCGACTTGGGCCGGGATTGCCCTGCGCATCTCTTTTTCCAC
The DNA here is from genome assembly GCF_001854245.1 of Desulfococcus multivorans. Classification (GTDB taxonomy): domain Bacteria; phylum Desulfobacterota; class Desulfobacteria; order Desulfobacterales; family Desulfococcaceae; genus Desulfococcus; species Desulfococcus multivorans. Next base: position 1,789,765 of record NZ_CP015381.1, read on the forward strand.
CCCCGAAGGGGAGGTGTAGGGCGTTGAACCGGTAAAGTTCATGGCCAGATAAGAGCCGACAGCGCCGGTCCAGAGCATCAGCGAAAGGGATTCCCAGGCGTCCAGCCTCCCGTTGAAAAGCCAGGTGTTCGCCACGCCGGCCACGATGCCGGCCAGGGCCCCGCTGATCCAAAACTCCCGCCAGGGAAAGTGGGGCAGGAGGAAAGGCACGATCACCGCCCCGGCCAGGATGCCGAAGAGCGTGGCGCACACGGCGGGGATTCCCCGGGAAAGGGCGGCATCCATAGAAAATATCCCCGGTCCGAAACCTGAGAGGAACAGGGTCGCGATGATGACGACGGCCAGCGCTTTTCGCAGCAGAAGGATCTCCACAGGCGTCAGGACGGCACGCTCCCGGAAGGTAAAGGTTACCGTCCGCATGGCCTGGTCGGCCGTTTTGCCCGCCTGAATGAAGGCGGGAATGTCGGCGGCCCGTATCGGGCCGTAGATGACCTTGAAACCGCAGATTTTCTTTACCTGGTGGGCGGCGATCCCCGTGGCGGAGAGTTGCGGCAGGATCAATTCCCGGTGGGAGACGATCTCTGCGAGCCGGGACCTGTTTACCCGGCGGACGACTTCTTCGGTGGAGAAGAGCCCTTTTCCGGCGGCGCACCATACATTGATCCCCCGGGTGTCAGCCGCCAGGATCCAGGCATCGAGGCCTCCCAGCTCTTTCCGGAGAGCGTCGAAGGTGAGCTTGTAGTTGGCGGTCATGAGCACCGGCGATTCCGGGCCGGGCGTTCCCACGCAGTAGAGACCGGGGACCACCTTGTAATTGTACCGCCCGATGCCGAGGCGAGTCTTGACGGTGCCGAGCTTGTCCCGGAGCGAGACCGCTGTTTCAACACGGGGAACGGGTCCTGCGGACGTCTCCACAAAACCGTCTACATAAGGCTCGATGACATACCCCGGCCGTTCATGGACCCCGGCCTCGGGGTCGGGCTTGGGGCCTCAGCAGGGCGCATCACCCGTCGGCGTCCCGAGGATGATCTGCGGTCCGCAGACATTCGGCCGTGCGTCGGGAGGAGCGACGAAAACAGGTCCCAAATCGGAATGTTTTGACTTATTCATGTATTCATTTCAGCTTTCGGTGTTCAGAAGCGGGTGTCGTCAGGGGGCGTTCTTGGCCCCATGCGGTTGCCTTGATAATTCAGTCTAAAAGTTATTGACAAGGATGTCCACAGAAAACTCGACGACCCTTCGCCGGGCCGGTTTCTGGCGACATGAGTCGATCTCATTGAAAAGCAGGGCTTAAGAGAACGTGATGATCAACGCGGATAATGTCCCAAAGTGGCGGCGGCAGGCGGCAGGCCTGCCGGTGATATCGGTGATTCCGGAGGTGCGGCAGGCCCTGTCGGCAGGGGCGGGCGCGGTGCTGATCGCACCGCCCGGGGCAGGAAAGACCACCTGCGTGCCCCTGGCCTTGCTGGATGCGCCCTGGCTCTCCGGTCGCAAAATCATCATGCTGGAACCCCGTCGGTTGGCGGCTCGAGCCTCGGCAAGGCGGATGGCTGCGATGCTGGGAGAGGATGTCGGTGAAACAGTGGGCTACCGGGTGCGGTTGGAGAGCCGGGTAGGCGCATCCACCCGTGTGGAGGTGGTGACCGATGGGATCCTCACCCGCTGGATTCAGCGGGACCCGGCGCTTTCCGGAGTCGGGCTCGTGATCTTCGATGAGTTTCATGAAAGGGGTCTTCAGACGGATCTGGGACTGGCGCTCTGCCTCGAGAGCCGCAGTGTTTTCAGGGAAGACCTCAGGATCCTGGTGATGTCTGCGACTCTCGCGGGCGAGCCCGTGGGTCGCCTGATAGGTAATTCACCGGTAATCGTGAGTTCCGGCAGGTGTTTTCCCGTGGAAACCCGGCACATAAATCAGGCGGCGAAATCCTGGGGACAGGAACATCAGATTGCAGGACGAACGGTCGAGGCGGTGATGGAAGCCGTGACGGCTGAGGACGGAAGTATCCTGGCCTTTCTGCCCGGCGTGAGAGAGATACGGAGGGTGGCCCAGCTCCTCGACGAGCGCCTGGCAGGCACCGGCATCTCCATAGCCCCCCTTTACGGAAATCTTCCACTGGTGGACCAGGAGAGGGCCATCCGGCCGACGCCTCCGGAAAAGCGAAAGATCGTTCTGGCCACGGCCATCGCCGAGACCTCGCTGACCATCGAGGGGATCCGGATCGTGGTGGACTGTGGCTGGATGCGAGTGCCGCGGTTCTCGACCGCTACCGGGATGAGCCGTCTTGAGACGGTGCGGGTGTCCAAGGCTTCGGCGGATCAGCGGAGGGGCCGAGCCGGGCGGATCGCCCCCGGGGTCTGTTACCGCCTCTGGAGCGAAGCCGAACATCAGGGCTTGACGGCGGCGTCGGTTCCGGAGATCCTTTCCGCCGATCTGGCTTCGCTGGTGCTGGAACTGGCGGTTTGGGGCACCACCACACCGGACGGCATACCATGGCTCGATCCCCCGCCGGAAGTCGCATTCCGATCGGCCCGGGAGCTCCTTATCCAACTCGGGGCTCTGGATCGTCAGGGCCGGGTTACGGCCCGAGGCAAAACCATATCGAAGCTGGGACTGCATCCCCGCCTCGGCCATATGCTCCTGGTGGGACGCAGGATAGGGCGGTATCGGCTGGCTTGCGAACTGGCCGCCATCTTGGAGGATCGGGATGTCCTTCATTTCCCCCCGGGGGCCTGGGACGCCGATATACGGCTCAGGGTCGAGGCCCTGCGCCAGGGGAATGCGTTCCGGACACCGGGTGCCTCGATGAATTCCGGCGTCTGCCGCCGCATCCGGGCACAGGCCGATCGCTGGGAACGCATGCAGACGGTCGGGGATGGTAGAACGATAACGGAGGGCGTCGAAAATCCGGACAGGTATGCCGGAACGCTCCTGGCCATGGCCTATCCGGACCGCGTGGCGCAGCTTCGGCCGGAGGGGGATCGCCGCTACAGGCTTTCGGGCGGCCGGGGGGCTCGATTTATCGATGTGGAACCCCTGGCCGCAGAGAACCTGCTCGTGGCGGCGGCGCTGGACGGCACAGGAAGGGATGCCCGGATCCGTCTGGCCGCGCCTGTTCGACCTGAGGAGTTGGCGGCCCATTTGCCGGAATGGGTCGGGGAATTCGTCGTGGTCTGCTGGGACTCCCGGGAAGAGACAGTGGCGGCAAGGTTCGAAGAACGGTTCGGAGAACTGGTGCTGCGCTGTCGTCCCCTGAAAAACCCCGATCCCGAACAATTGACGGCGGCCATGGTTCAGGGGATCCGGCATATGGGCCTTTCGGCGCTTCCGTGGGAGCGAGGGATTCTGAACTTGCGTGCTCGGGTAATGTTTCTCAGAAGCGAGGCGTTCGGCGGGCCGGGATGGCCCGATCTCTCGGATGCGACGCTGCTGGCCCGCCTGGAGGACTGGCTGGGCCCGTTTCTCGGCGGAATCAGGCGGCGGAGTCATCTCCAGCGGCTGGATCTGAAAGGTGCTATTCTGGCCATGCTGTCATGGGAGCAGCGCAAGACACTCGATACCCTTGCGCCGACTCATGTCGTCGTTCCCAGCGGATCGCGCATCCCCGTGGACTACATCGCCGGCGAAACGCCCGTCCTGGCGGTTCGCCTTCAAGAGATGTTCGGTGCCGCTGAAACACCTTGTATTGCGGGGGGCCGGGTCCCGCTTCTGCTGCACCTGCTCTCTCCCGCCGGACGCCCCCTCCAGGTGACCCGGGACCTGGGGGGATTCTGGACGGGCACTTACGCAGTCGTCAAAAAGGAGATGAAGGGCCGTTACCCCAAACATGAATGGCCGGACGACCCCCTCCTGGCCTTGCCCACGAACCGGACAAAAAAGAAGGGGAAAAAGGGGTGACGGCCGATGGAATACTTCCCGCGTTCTGAAGATCAGGGTTTCACTTCAGCCGCCGCTCTCCTCGAGAGAATGGCGTCGATGTCCGTCCGGATCTTTCGGTCATAGTGGTCCACCTGGGCGGGATTGGTCATGATCATATCGAGCTGTCGGGTGTGCAGATGGAGGTAGCCCAGAACCTTCAGATAGGCGGTCATATGCACTTCGGGATAGTTCTCCATGCGTGCGGCGAGATGGTCTTCACGAATGCGGACGCTGAAGCCGCTTTCTTCCAATATGTCGCCGATGAAGGTCACGCGACGGCGCCGCCGCTGGTCGTCGGCGGCCCCGCCCTTGAACTGGAAGTTGATGTAATTCTCCCGGACCCGCTCGCCGACAAGGGCTTCCAGGGTGGAAAAATGGTATCCCAGACGAGCGTTTAAACTGCAATAGTTTTTGGAGACCATGAAATAATTGTGCTGGGCATACTGCGATCGGACGCCGGTGGCCAGGGCAGGGTTCGCGGTCGACCGAAACATCACGGACATGAAGCCGCCGCCGTCGATGCCCGGAGGACCGTCCCACGGAATGGCCGTAAAACCTTCCCAGAACGCCAGCATGGGAATGGAAACGATGTTTTCGATCGGAATGTATTTGCCGGGGACGGCTTCCCTGAAACCGTCATCCAGGTCGAGGACCCACCATTGCATGGGAACCTTGTTGTGAACGAGCTGCTTGGCGGCCCGTTCCGGAAAGTTCGTGTTTTTGCTGGAATTGAACATCTCATGGACCGACTTTTCGTGGATGAACCGGGTGATGTCGTGAAGCGTGGCGCATTTTTCAGGTCTGAAATCCGTCGCATCCGGGTCCAGAAGATTCAAGGGAACGATCAGCCTTCCGGCGCGTTTGAGAATCTGGTGTACGGGGCTGCCCACCATGAGATTGGGGCGCGGTTTTCGCCCGACGCTGAATCTGTTTTTGACGCCGCGATAGATCTTGAGGTGATCGGCGTCGACAGTGACGCGTTCACCTGCTTTCAGGACGTCAAATGCGTTCTCGACCCCGAAAAGTGCGGGAATACCGAACTCCCGGCAGACGCTGGCGAGATGACCGGCGATGCCCCCCTGCTCGGAAACCACGGCCGCGGCTCGGTTGAGAAGGGCGGCCCATTTGGGCAGTGCCTGGCGAACCACCAGGACGGCGTCCTTGGGAAAGCGGAGCGTATCGGCGGCCTTTGCGGCAATGTAAACCTCCCCCCAGGCCGAACCGGGGCTGGCCGTCACGCTGCCGACGGCAAGGACGTCCGTTTCGTCTTTCTCGGTTTCATCCGAATCCGGGATGGTTTCCGATGGCGTGTTTGTGACGGGGCTGAGTGATAAAGGGCGGCATTGCAGCAGAATGATGTCGCCCTTGCCGTCGATAACCCACTCAATGTCCTGGGGCAGACCGTGGTGGGATTCGAGGGAAACGGCGATCTCCGCGAGGCTTATCTGCTGTTTCTCTTCGATGGCGGGAGAAGCGGCCTCCCGATCGTTTACTGGAATGCGATCCGTTCCGCCGTCCGTGTTGGAGACATACATCGTCTTCTTTACGGCAATCTCCCGTCGAATCACCCGGGCGGGGACGGATTTGGACACCACAAACAGGTCACAGGGGGTCGAACCGTCCACTACCGCCTTGGGGAGACCGCGGACGGCATTGATATGGACCGTATCATCCGAGGCGTTTACGGGATTCCGGGAGTAGGCCACGCCACCGGCCGCAGCTTCCACCATGATCATGCAACCTACGGCCATGGGAATGTCTTCATCGCGGAAGCCCCGGTTCATCCGGTAGGTGACGGCCTGGGGCGAATATTTGCTGGCCACCACTGTTTTGTAGGCATACAGGACGTCATCCGGTGCGACGTTCAACTCCGAATGGTATTGTCCGGCAAAGGAGCTGTGGATCGCGTCTTCGCCCACCGCACTGCTTCTCAGGGCAAGCGAAAGCGGCTTCCGGCTGCGTTCAGCGAGCCGTTCGCACGCGGTGATGATTTCATGTTCGAGATCCTCCGGCAGGGGAGTGCGGAGGACGAGCTGCTGAATCTCCGAGCAAAGTGCATGAAGGGTTTCCACATCGTTCAGGTCCGCCGTCTGAAATTTCCGGTTGATCTCGGTCTGGATGCCGGATTCCTCAAAAAAGCGCTCGAAGGCATGTGTGGTGATAACGAAGCCTTCGGGCACGGAAAAACCCAGGCGGTTCCGGATATCACACAATCCGGCCATCTTGTTCCCCACGAGGGGCGAGCTGTTTTCATCCACCGCCTCGAAGTCGAGCACCAGCCTTTTATCGAGATCCGGCCGGCGGGCCGCGAGGATCTGTTCGATGCCTTCACGGATCTCTGTGTAGCGCTCTGACAGCCTCGAATATTTCCCGGGCGCCAGACGGTCGATCTGTTGAATCATTCGATGGACATTGACCGTGACGCCCGTGCATTTGGCCCGCACAAAGGCCATGTCGAAGGGCGTATGCCCCTGGAGTGCCTGTTCGATCTCGCTCATGATCTCGAGCGCACGGTTGTTGGCTCCCAAAAGAATCTTGAAACTGTGGTAGCGCTTTTTAAACGCCGATCGAAGAGACTCGACGTCCTCGGCCGCCGCAACGACGGTACGGCCCGGAAAAAGTGCGGCGAAATAGCGGTTTCTCAATATGCGATTGAATATCGATGCTGTCATGGCCTAATATGGCTCCCTCTCCCCGGATACGGAAGAGGGAGCGGCTTGAGGGTGGTCATGCGGTCGGATCGTCAAATACTGCACCGTTATTGTCAGTGCTCCAGACGCATGCCCCACCCTTCGAACATGAACATGATGGAAAACCCGAACCAGAGCGTGTAAATGACATAGAAGACCAGGGAAAAGATAACGATGCCGATCTTGTCGGTGATCTTCTGCGGCGTGATCTCATAGAAATTGTAGGCGCATTCGACAGCCCGCTGATTGACGTCGCCGGCGAATTTGGCTTCCTTGAACATCTCTTGTTTTTTAAGGGCCATGTCCATCTTGTTCAGCGCCGTCCACCAGTTGAAGAGGGCCTGGCGTTCGCCGTAGCCGTATTTTTCCCGTAGCTGTGCCCCCTGATTGTGGAACATGATGTCCGAATCTGCCAGACAGTTCGCCAGAATGGCCCCCAGATCGCCGTTCACGGCGATGCCGGTATCGGTTTGCGTAACCGTCGCTCCGGATTTTTCGAAAAGGAGGGCGGTCTCTTCGGCCTGGCGCTTTCCGGCGAGCGCCAATGTTGCCTGAACCGGCGTATTTCGGTAAGCCTTGTTCTCCTCCTGAAGGCCTGGAATGTAATAAGCCGAACCCTTGGAGATGGAATTGTAGAGGTTGTCCATGTAGTTTAGTGCGTTCCCTTCATTGAACAGGGGCATGAACATTGCGAACAGCACGACCAAAAATGCGGCCAACAGTAGGAATCCTTTGAAAAACAGCTTCTTGTTTGCAATCATGATACGGCTCTTTCTCCTTTGAGGATTTTAATATTGGTCAGAAAGGTTCCGATGACCCATACGCCGAATCCGCCGATGACGATGAAGAAGGCCCACACGCCGATCTTGTCGAGGATGCCGGTGGTCTCCCTGGAGAGGGTGATGACCTCCATGGCGGCCAGTTTCCCAGGCAGGGCGAAGATCCGGTTGACAAATCCCGCCAGGACCGCCATGGCGTAGAATCCGCGGATGGTGATGCCGCTGACGACCTTGGTGACCAGTGCCCCGATCTGGATGCCGATGAGGGAGCCCAGCAGCATGCCCATCGCCAGGGTGTAAAAAATGAAGCCGTAGATGGCATACTGTGTGATGGCGGCATACCCCGCCGTGAAAACGATCTGAAAGATATCGGTCCCCACGGTGGTCATGGAGGAGACGCCCAGCATGTAGACGAAGATGGGGAAGGTGAGGAAGCCGCCGCCTACCCCCATAATGGCCGCGGCAAACCCCACCAGCGCGCCGCTCAGGATCAGGAAAACGGCGGAGATGCTCCGTCCGCCGGGCACAAGCCCCTGGTCGAAATTGATCATGGGGGGGATCTTGACGGCCTGCAGCTTCCTGGGAAGGCTGCCCAGATCCGCGCCTTCGTGTTTGCCGCCGTGGGCGGACCCGGCGTCTCCGCGTTTCCTGGCTTTGAGATAGTCGAGCATGGCATAGCATCCCAGCATGCCCAGCATGAGGGAGTAAATCGTCGTGATGAAGGCGTCGCTCAGCACCGGATTGATCTCGTAGAGAACCCGGTTGATGATGCCGCCGCAGGTGGCGCCGATGACGGCGCCGATGAGGAAGATGACGGCCAGGGGCACCGAAACGTTCCCCAGCTTGCGGTGAATGACGCTGCCCATGATCGCTTTTGCGAAAATATGGAACAGGTCTGTGCCTACGGCCAGAATACCTTTGATGCCTGCGCTCATAAGGGCGGGGGCGATGATGAAACCGCCGCCTGCGCCGATGCAGCCGGTGATGAGCCCGGCGCCCAGGCCGATGAGAATGGATGCGATAAAGATGCCTGTCGTGAAAAATGCGGGGCTGTAGGCCTTTTTACCGCCCAGCACCTCCGGCATGACCGTTCCAATCTGATCCGCGAAGGCGATTCCCCCCAATATGATGGGAACGAGCAATAATCCGAGGATCATTATCCGTTTCCGGTCTTTGACGATGGTATTGGATACCGCTATTTCCCAATCAGCGTGGGCTCTTGCGCCCATCATCATGAATCTGCCCCATTCTTTGAAGAATTTCATTTTGTTACAGTGCCTCCTGAATACTTTGGGTTTTGGGTTCCTGGAAGACGGTAGCCGCTCTTCCGGTTCTGCTCTCTATTGTCCTGCATTTTCAGAGTTGTTTTTCCCCCCCAGGATCTGTTTTTCGCGGTATACGTCCTGGAGTTTGTAGACCAACTCGTCAAAATTCATGGGTTTCATGAGATAGTCGAAGGCACCCAACTCCATTCCCGCAATGGCGGCTTCGATATTGGCATGTCCGGTGAGCATCACCACGCCGATGGACGGGTCGATCCGTTTGATTTCGGCCAGGGTTTCGATGCCGTCCATACCGGGCATCTGGACGTCCAGCACCACCAACTCGACGGGGTTCTTGCGGATGAAATCAAGGGCGTCGGGGCCGCTGGTGGAGGTCTGGACGTGGTAGTTACGCCGCTTCAGCCGCTTGACCATGGGCGCCAGAAACTCGACTTCGTCGTCCACCAACAGCAGGCTGATTTTATCCATGTATAGACTCCTTTCTGCTGCTTACGGCCTCCTGGATTTTTTGGAGGAGGTCCTGAATTTCATAAGGTTTCGGCAGGCATTCCACGGCACCGCAGTCGACGCCCAACTGGGCCTCTTCCACCGAACCGTGGCCGGTGATCATGAAGACGGGGATGTGCGGCTTCGTCTCCTTGACGACCTTCAAGACCTCGATGCCGTCCATAAATTCCATTTTGAGATCCAGGAGGATGACGTCAAAATCCTTTTTGAGAAATTCCTGGACGGCGTCTGAGCCGCTGAGACACGCCGTGACCCGGATCCCTCTTTTCTCCAGTCTTTTTGAGAGAACACTTACGAAATCCGCTTCATCATCCACCAGGAGCAATTCAATCGGTGCGGGGGATGGGTTTACCATGGCATTTCCCCTATTGCGCCCTGGTGCGCATCAGCTCTTGCATCCGTGCTTCGACAACTCTTTTTTCATGCTCCCGCTTCTTTTCGGCGGCACGATTGACCTTGCTCACCAGATCGCTCATTTCACAAGGCTTCAGGAGGTAATCGAAGGCACCTTTTTTCATGCCTTCGATGGCCGATGATACGGTGGCGTGGCCGGTGAGCATAATCACCTCCTTGAGGGGGAATTTGCGCTTGATTTCGGCCAGGGTTTCAATGCCGTCCATACCCGGCATCTTGACGTCCAGCACCACCACCTCCGTGGCGTTGCCGTTTTCTTCCAGCTTTTCCATGGCCTCCATGCCGGAGTGCGCGGTCTGAATTATGAAATGTCTCTTTTTGAGTCTTTTGGTGATGGTTTCTACAAAAGCGATCTCATCGTCCACCAGCAGCACGTTGATGTCGGGCGCCAATTCGTTCATCTTTTTTCTCTCCTTGATCCGGGTCCGGCGGGAAAAAGGGGCCGGACGATCTTTAATGCGTTAGGGTAACGGCTTTTCCGATCGCCGATGATGCTTCGGAAACGGTGCCGGGCCCTGAATCCTGATGGGGAATGAAGACCCGGAAATTGGTTCCGATACCGACGGAGCTGGCGACGGTGATCTTCCCGCCCATATTGTTCAGTATCCCGTAGCAGATGGACAGCCCCAGACCCGTTCCTTTTCCCACCGGCTTGGTCGTATAAAAGGGATCGAATATCTTCGCCAGGTCCGCCCGGGGGATTCCCGGCCCGTTGTCCTTGACCTCGATCACCGCCATGTCGTCCTCGCATCCGGTCATGATGACGATCTTGCCGCCCGTGGCCCTCAGTGCGTCCAGCGCATTGTTGATGAGGTTGAACAGAACCTGCTGAAGCTCTGTCTGGGATGCGTGGATATAGGGCATGTCCTCGGCGAATTTGGTTACGATGCGAACGTTGCTGTATTTTGCCTGGTGGGAGAAGAGGCCGACCACCTCCTCGACCATGGCGTTGATTTTGATGATCTGCTTCTGGGATTCGGATCGCCGGGCGAAGCTGAGAAGCTTGTGCGTGATGTCGCGGCATCGCAGCCCCTGCTTCTTGATTTGGCCGAGCGAGGTCTGGAATTCCTCCAGGTTTTCACTTTCCTGGAATTCTTCTTCTTCGAGGAGATCGCTGATCCACCCGGCCTCCTCCACCATAATGGCCACGGGGTTGTTGATCTCGTGGGCGATGCCGGCGGCCATCTCGCCCAGTGAAGCGAGGCGGTTGCTCTCGATCACCTGCTGGTTCATCATCTCTTTCTCGTTGTCGGCCTCGGCGATGCGTCCGACCGTGCGCCGGGAAACGATCATTGCCATGGTGATGATGGCGACGGCGCCCGCCGTGAAAACGATCAGGGCGATCCACCAGGTGCGATAGATTTCCGCGAAGGCGTCGCCCACGTCCTGCTGATAGATCAGCGCCCAGTGGCCGTTGTTGAGCAGGCCGGTGACGTAGAGGTTTCTCTTTTGGGTTTTTCGGCTCTCGAGAACGCTGATCCTGACCTTACTCTGGGCGTCGAAAGCCTGATTGATCAGTCCCCGGTAGAGTTCGCTGTCTTCGGATATGTCCAGGGAGGTGTCTGTCTGAAGTTCGTTTTTCCGGTTGATGATAAAGGCGGAACCGGTTTCGCCGATCCGGATGTTTCGCACAACACGGTTGAACGCCTGAAAATCGACAGTGGCCCGCAGAATGTAATGGTTGCCGTTCCATTCGTTCCTTGCGGCGACGATAAAATGCGGAAATCCTCTCAGCCCCATGAAAACGTCGCTGATGAAAAACTGCTCCCGCATTGCCTTCTGGAACCATTCCGCCGAAGCATAGTTGGCGTTCTCGAGCCGAAAAGGCCCTGCATAGGCCGTTTGATGGCCGTTGTGATCCACGACGCCGAGATCCGAAAACACTTCGCCGTACTCTTTTCTCAGGATCTCGAGTTTTTTCTGCAGGAAATCCTCATCGCTCAATTCCGGATAATTATAGCTTTCCGCCAGGAAATGAATGTTGTTCTCCCGCTCGGTCAGGAACATGTCGATATCATGGCGGTGCCGGTTGACGAGGGCTTCGAGATAGGAGCACACCTTCGAACTGTGGGCGGTTTGAAAATGGTAAAGGATAATGCCGCTGACAAAGATCAGCGGCATGAAGGATACCACCACCACCGTGGTGAATATTTTTCTCGTGAGAGTTTTGTAATATGTCTTGTCTTCCGCAGTGTTCGATGGCATGGGATGTCCGTGTTAAAGCGCTTGGTGACATTTCCTGGAATCATTTGCGTTCACGCACATAATTCAAAGCAATAACTGTGCCTGAAATATGAAGGTTTCGCGTCATTGATTAAAAAAAATAATAAAATCAAATGGATTAAAGATAGGAGTCTCCGCCGTCACGAAATGCGGCAGTTGAATTGACTACCTGTTCGTGTGCGGGTTGAGCGGAATAGATCCAAAAAGGGGGGGTGCAAATGATGCAGGTTTGGAAAAGGGGCATCCGGTGAGGAAAATCGGGGTAAAACGGGTGGGGAAAAACGTTCCGGTGGGGAAAATTTCCCCGAAGTCTAATCCTCCGGGAAGTTCGTCTCCCGGCCGGCGCGCTTGAGCTTTTGACGCAGGGTTTTCCGGTCGATTCCCAAAATCTCGGCCGCCCGGGTTTTATTGCCGCCGACTTCGGCAAGGACCCGCTCGATGTGCTCCAATTCCACCTCGGCCAGGGGGCGCGCCTGCCAGGTTTTCGTCGGAACATTGGCGCGCATGGCCGGGGGCAGGTCGATGACGTCGATCGTGTCGGCATCCACAACGACCACCAGGCGTTGAATCAGGTTTTCGAGTTCCCTGACATTTCCCGGCCAGCTGTAGTTCCGGATGGCCTGCAGGGCGTTGTCGGTAAATTCAGGAACGGATCGATGCATCTCTTTCGAGAATTTTGAAAGGAAATGATGAATCAGGCTCATGATGTCGTCCTGACGTTCCCTCAGGGGCGGTACGGGGATGTCGATCACGACCAGGCGGTAGAAGAGGTCTTCCCGGAAGAGGCCTTTTTGAACCAGGACTCTGAGATCCTGGTGGGTGGCGGCGATGACCCGCGTGTCCACCTTCCGGATACGGCTGGATCCCACCACGTGGATCTCCTTGTTCTGGAGCACCCGGAGTAGTTTTCCCTGCAAGTTGGGGCTGGCGTCGCCGATTTCATCCAGGAATATCGTCCCCCCGTCGGCAACCTGGAAAAAACCGGTTCGGGACTCCTTGGCGCCGGTAAAGGCCCCTTTGACATGCCCGAACAGTTCACTTTCAATGAGGGTGTCGGGGATGGCGGTGCAGTTGACGGAGACAAAGGGCGCCGAGGCCCGGTCGCTGCCGTAGTGGATGGCCCGGGCGACGAGCTCCTTTCCCGTGCCGCTCTCTCCCGATATCAGGACGTTCACCAGGGTGGATGCCGCCTTGTCGATGAGGGAATAGACCGACTGCATGACGGCGGATTGACCGATGATGCCGTAAGATTTCGGAGGGGTGACGTCGGCGTGGACGCTTCTTCTGAGGCGGAGTTTTTCCCGGACCCGCTCGATGGCCGAAAACAGTTCGGCTTCGGTGAACGGTTTTGTGAGATAGTCCTCCGCGCCGTCCTTGACGGACTGGATGGCGTTGTCGATGCGGGGGTAGGCGGTCATGATCATGATTTCCGTGTCCGCGGCATTCTCCCGGATGTATCGCACCAGGTCCAGGCCGTTCAGCTGCGGCATTTTCATATCGGTGATCACCAGGTCGACGGGATGGAATTCCAGCTTGCCGATGGCCTCGGCAACGCCGGGGGCGACGCCGGCCGCATACCCGGCGCCGCAGAGCTGTCGCTGAAGGATTTCCAGGGTTTCAGGGTTGTCGTCGACGATCAGAATGCGCATGGTTTCAGTTGGATCTTTTTCCGGCATGCTATGCCTCGCTGTTTTTCAGGGGAAAGGTGATGCAGAAAACACTGCCTTCCCCCACCTTGCTGGAAACGCGGATATTCGCGCCGTGGCTTTCGACAATGCCCTGGACGACGGAGAGACCGAGTCCCGTACCCTGTTCGATCTCCTTGGTCGTGAAAAAGGGAAGAAAAATCTGCTCCAGGGTCGCCGGATCCATTCCGGTTCCGGTGTCCGCCACCGTAAGCGTCGTATGTCCTTCCTCACGACGCGTCCGAATGGTCAGGCGACCGCCCTCTGGCATGGCTTGTGCGGCGTTCATGATCAGGTTCATCAGCACCTGCCGCAATTGAAACGGATCTGCCGTTATGTCGTCAAGGGTCTCGTCAATATCCTGAATGATCTCAACACGGTGTTTTTCGCAGAGATGGGTCATGAAATAGACGTTCTCCTTGACCAGCAGATTCAGGTCGACCGCTTGCGTCACCGGGGGGACCTGGCGGCTGTAAAGCATCAGTTTCCTGACGACCTCCCGGGCATGGAGGGTCGCCTGGATGATTTTTTCGATATCCCGGGCCGCCTGCGCCGGCAGTCCCTCGGCACCGGCGGCCAACTGGGCGAAACCCAGGATGTTGTTGAGCGGGTTGTTGATCTCGTGGGCGAACCCCGCCGCCACCTGGCCGATCTTTGCCAGACGGTCTGCATGGCGCACCTGGGCTTCCAGTTCAACCTTCCGGATTTCGCCCTCTTCCTTTTCGAGCAGCAGCGAAAGGTGATGGGCGACGGTTCGGATCAGGCGCTGTTCCTTCTGAACGACAGACGGGTTTTGTCTTGTTGTTGCCGGCGGTTTCCCGGAATAGACGACCTTGACCATGCCCCGCTGCCGGCCGGCGATATAGACTTGTTCCATAAAGGCGTGAGTCGCCTTTTTTTCCGAGTAGCCGGGGCTGTAGAACACCTGTTGATCCAGGCGGATGAAGGCGGCCGCCGAGGAAGGGTCTTTGAAGGACTGGGGAAGCATGCCCGCGATGGTCTGGGCCTTTTCGGTGAAGGGCATCTCCGAATTTCGCATGACCTGGGCCAGACAATAGAGGAATGTCTCTATTTTTTTATCGAGGTTGTCGAGCTTCTTTTTTTCTCGGGGCATGCGGGGATCCTTTTTCGGCCTTGCCGTTGGATCGAACATTAATCGCCCCTGGATGCCGCGTCAACTCAAAATGGGCGACATCGTATGAATCTTCTGAATTTCATCACAAAAACCGCGCGGAAAATCCGTTGCCGTTTTTTCGATAAGGAATGGCACAAATCCGGGGTTGCATCCTTCCGGCATCACCGTGCAGCGCTCTGTCGTGTCTTTTTTGATGTCACGGGATATAGCCCGCCGACTTCACCGGCTGCGAGTTCACAACGGTTTCCGCAGTCGCCACCCATCCGCCGCCCATGGACTTGTAGATGTCGATCAGGGCCTGAAGCATTGCATTCCGGCCGGCAATTTTCGACAGTTCGACATTGAACAGGCTGCGTTCGGCGTCGAGTACCTCCAGGTAACTCGTGACGCCTTCATTATAACGCATTATCGCCAACCGTGCATAATTCTGCAGTGCCCGGGTCTGCCTGACCAGGGATTGGAGTTTTTGATCTGATTTTTTCTGGTTTACCAGGGCATCGTCCACCTCGCGGAAGGCGTTCTGAACGGTCTGAAGGTAGTCGTACAGCGTTTGTTTCCGGAAGGCTTCGGCGCTTTTGACTTCGCCGCCGATGCGGCCTGCCGTGAAAATCGGAACGGTCAGGGGGACGCCGACGTTCCATACCTTGGATCGGCCGCTGAAGAGATCCGACAGATCGGCGCTTGCAGTGCCAAGGTCGCCGGTCAGGGAAATCGTCGGGAAATAGAGGGATTTGGCGACGCCGATCCGGGCGTTCGCAGCGATCAGGGCCTGCTCGGCAGCCCGGATATCAGGACGCCGCGCCAGCAGATCGGAGGGGAGGCCGGCGGGGATCGCAGGGGGAATCAATTCGTCGATGGTGAGTCCCCGGGGAATGGGTCCAGGGTTTCGGCCTGTCAGGATGCTCAGGGCATTCTCGGTCCGGGCGATGGCCAACTCGATTTCGGGAACGCGCGCCAGGGCGTCCTCGTATTCCGCCTCCGCCTGGCTCACGTCGATCTCTGGGATGATGCCCCGGTCCAAACGGATCTTGAACAGGTCCAGCGTCTGCAATCGGGTCTTCACTGTGCGGCGGGTGATCTCCAGTTGCTTGTCTAGCGCCCGGATCTCCACATAGGCGCCGGCTACGGCGCTCACCAAGGTCAGAACCACCGTCCGCCGGGCCTCCTCCGTGCTAAAGAGTTCGGCGCGGGCGGCCTCGGAAGCGCGGCGGTACTTACCCCAGAAATCGATTTCCCACCGGGCGCTCATGAAGGCCTCGTAGTAGTCGAAGGTCGAATCCACCCCCGAAGGAATGGGGGTGGGCCCCACCTCGGTTACCCGCTCACGGGACGCGCTTGCACCGGCATCGGGAAAGGGGAACTGATCGCCGCGGGTGGAAAAATAGCGGCCGAAGAACTCCTCCACCCGAGCCGTGGCGATCATCAGGTCCTTGTTCTCCGAAAGCGCCGTGCGTACCAGGCCGTTCAGAACCGGGTCGTTGAACTGCTCCCACCAGGCCGTGTCGGCAAGGTCCAGGGCCTCTTTCTCCTCGATCCGCCAGGCGGCAGGGACATCCACGGCAGGACGCCGGTAGTCCGGCCCCACCATCGCGCACCCTGTCGCGGTGATTAACAGCGCGCAGCAAAGAAGCCGTTTACGCATGTTCTTCTTCCTTTCTTTCTGCTTGCGGATCTTGAGATCCGGTCAGGGCTTGCCGGCCCTCGCTTTTGCCCCGGTGGGACAGTCTTTCCACTACGTAGAAGGTCATGGGAATCAGAAAAATGGCGATAAAGCTCGATGCCAGCATGCCGCCGATCACGCCTGTGCCCATCACCCGGCGGGCAATGGCCCCCGATCCGGTGGCGACGGCCAGCGGGATACAGCCCAGGATAAAGGCAAAACTCGTCATGAGGATCGGCCGCAGTCGCAGGCGTGCGCTTTCCAATGCCGCATCCGTGATGGATTTTCCCTTTTCGTATTCCACCTTGGCGAATTCGACGATCAGAATCGCGTTCTTGGCCGCGAGGCCGATCAGCATGATGAGTCCGATCTGGGCGTAGAGATTGAACTCCATCCGTCGAATGAAAAGGCCGGTAAACGCGCCTAAAACCGCAACGGGCGTGCCGAGGAGGACGCTGAAGGGCAGGGACCAGCTTTCGTACTGGGCGGCCAGAATCAGGAAAGCGAAGACCATCGACAATCCGAAGATCACGGCGACCGGTACGCCTTCCAACGCCTTCTTCTCCTGGTAGCTCATGCCGAGATAATCATAGCCCATCCCGGCCGGCATGTCGGCTTCGAACACCTCCTCCAGGGCCTTCATGGCCTGTGCCGAGCTGAACCCCGGTTTGGCGGTCACGTTGAGCTGGGCCGAACGGTAGAGGTTGTAGCGCATGGTGAACTCCGGTCCGGAACGCTCCCGGGTCGTGGTCATGGCGGAGAGCGGCACGGTATCGCCGGCGGCGTTTCTCACATAGAATTGGCCGAGCTGTTCCGCCTCGGTCCGGTATTCGCCTTCCGCCTGGATGTATACCTGCCACTGTCGGCCGAATCGGTTGAAGTAATTGACAAAATATCCGCCCATAAAGGCTTGCAGGGTGCGATAGACCTGGTTCAGATCGATCCCCTGCTTGAGCACCCTGTCGCGATCTACGTCCACGAAGACCTGTGGCACCGTGGGCAGGAAGGTGGTGGAGACCCGGGCGATCTCGGGCCGCTGCTTTGCCGCCTCGATAAACCGCTGTACGTTTTCCCATAAAAAAGCGATATTCTTCCCGGAGCGATCCTCGAGGATAAAGGTCACGCCGCCGGCTGTACCGATGCCCGGGATCGCCGGCGGAGAGAAGGCGAAGGCGACTCCCTGGGAAATCCTGCCCATACGCTGATTGAGGCTTGCCATGACGGCTCCGTATTGCTCTTCCGGGCTTGTCCGCTCATGCCAAGGCTTGAGCGTAATGAAATAAAAACCGCTGTAGGTGTTGGCTACGCCGGAGAGAAGGCTGTAGCCCACCACCGTGGTGCAAAACGCGACCCCCGGGGTTTCCATGATGATTTTCTCGATTTTCCGGCTGGCCTTGTCCGTCCGCTGCAGGGACGCGGCATTCGGCAGCTGAACCCCGGCGTAGAGGTATCCCTGATCCTCCTCCGGCAGAAACCCGCCGGGAACGCCCTTGCCGACCGCACCGATCGCGGTCGACATGACGGCGAGCAGGATCAGGCTGATCACGAACTTGCGGATGAACCATCCGCAGAGCTTTACGTAGCTGTTCGTGGCTTTTCCGAAGAGATTGTTGAATCCGCGGTAGAAGGCACCCAGGGGCCCGCGGGTCTGTTTCCTGGGCTTCAGGATCAGGGACGAGAGTGCGGGGCTCAGGGTCAGGGCGTTGAAAGTAGAGATGAGGACCGAGACGGCGATGGTTACCGCGAACTGCTGGTAGAGCCTGCCCGTGATCCCGGGGATGAAGATGGTGGGCAGGAACACCGCGGAGAGCACCAGACTGGTGGCAATCACCGGCCCGGAGACCTCCTCCATGGCCTTGATTGTCGCCTCCCTGGGAGAAAGCCCATGCTCGATATGGTGCTCCACCGCCTCCACCACCACGATGGCGTCGTCAACCACGAGCCCAATGGCGAGCACCAGGCCCATGAGCGCGATGGAGTTGATGGAAAACCCGAGAATGGGAAACACGGCAAAGGTCCCGATCAGAGAAACCGGCACCGCCAGGGCCGGGATCAGGGTCGCCCGCCATCCCTGGAGAAAGATGAACACAACGATAATGACGAGCACCAGGGCTTCGACCAGGGTGTGCAGGATCTCCTCGATGCCCGCGCGTACCGACTGGGTCGTGTCAAGGGGGATGCTGTATTCGAGATCGTCCGGGAAGTTCTGCTTCGTCGCCTCCATGAGCCGTTTGACGCCGTCCACGGCTTCGATGGCATTGGAGCCGGGAAGCTGGTAAAGGGCCAGCACGGCAGCAGGCTTGCCGTTCAGACGACCGGCCATGGCATAGGTTTGGGACCCCAGCTCGGTACGGGCGACATCCTTAAGTCTTACCACCGAGCCGTCCGTGTTGGCCCGCAGCACGATCTGCTCGAATTCCTCGGGGCTCGAAAGCCGGCCCTGGGCGCGGATGGCGTAGGTGTATTCCTGGCCGGGGGGCACGGGTTCAGCACCCACCTGACCGGCCGGGTTGACGGTGTTCTGCTGCTTGACGGCATCCACGATCTCCGGAACGGTGATGTTCAGTTTGGCGAGCTGATCCGGCTTCACCCACAGCCGCATGGCGTACTGACCGGCGCCGAAGACCGTGACGCTCGCGATTCCGGGGACGCGGGTGAGTTGATCGTTCAGGTTGATGTAGGCATAATTGGCCAGGAAGGTCGCGTCGTAGCTGCCTCCCGGTGAGGAGAGAGCGATCAGCATGAGCGGTGAAGAGGTGGACTTCTTGACCGTGACCCCGTAGTCGCGCACCTCGGCGGGCATTTTGGCATCGGCCTGGGTCTTGCGCATCTGGGCCAGGACCTGGTCGATATTGGGGTCGGTTTTGACGTCGAAGTTGACGTAGAGCTTCAGCTCGCCGTTGTTGGCGTTGAGGGAGTACATGTAGTTCATGTTGTCCACTCCGCTCATTTCCTGCTCGATGGGGGTGGCAACCGACTGCTCCACGGTCTGGGCATCGGCACCGACATAGGTCGTGTTGATGACGATCTCCGGCGGGACGATGTCCGGATACTGGGCGATGGGAAGCCCCAGCATCGCCACGATGCCCACAATGACGAAAATGATGGAGATGACGATCGCCACGATGGGCCGGTTGACAAAAAATCTAGCCATGGAAAATCAACCTTTCTTCGGGTATCGGAAGAGGCTGTCTACCGCCTAAGGTTCGGCCGAATAAGGCAGGGGGGTTACCTTGATGCCGTCCTTCACCTTCTGGATGCCTTCCACAACGACCCGCTCCCCGGGTTTCAGTCCTTCCTCGATGATCCAGAATGCATCGGAGCGCCTGCCGACCTTGACGCTTCGGATCTTCACCGTGTTGTCGGCATCCACCACCGCCACCCGGTAAGTGCCCTGAAGTTCGCTCACGGCGCGCTGGGGCACCACCATCGCCGCCTTTTCGGTTTCCAGGAGTGCTCTTACTCTGGCATATTGTCCGGGCCGCAGGATGTTCTCGGGATTGGGGAAGAGAATGGCCACCCGGATGGCCCCCGTCCGGGGATCCACCTGCCGGTCGGCAAAACCCAGTGTTCCCTTGTGGGGCCAGATGGTGCCGTCAGTCAGGATCAGGTCGAACCCGGTTTTTCCAGGGGCATGTTTTCGGGTACCTGCGTGTTCCATCGTCTGCAGGTATTCCCGCTCGCTGATGGGCACATAGACCTTGATGGGGTCTACCGTGGAGACCGTGGTCAGTTCCTGCGACTGGGGGGTGCCCACCAGATCGCCGATCTGTGCCTTTGCAGCGCCTGCGATGCCGTCTATGGGGGACTTGATTTTTGTGAAACTCAGTTGAAGCTCGGCCTTGCGAACCTCCGCCCTGGCGGCCAGGACCTCGGCTTCGGCGGCCTGAACCCGCCCCGTGGCGTCGTCTTTATCCTTTTGGCTGACCGCACGGGCTTCCGCCAGCGGCAGGATGCGTTTGAGGGTTGACCGGGCCGTCGTGAGCACGGCCTGATGCCTGGCCAGAACGGCCCTGGCCACGTCCAGCGACGCCTCAAAAGGACGCGGGTCGATCTCGAACAGGAGGGTTCCCTTTTTGACGAAACGTCCTTCCTGGTAGTTCTGTTTGATCAGGTATCCCTGCACCTGGGCAAGAATCGTGGCATTCATCATGCCGTCCGTGGCGGCCACATACTCGCGGGAGGTCGGGACCGCTTTTTCAAACACATCAGTCACCTCGACCTCGGGCGGTGCCGCTGCCGTCACCGCTTTGGTTTCCTTTACACCGCCATGGCCGACGCCGCTCAACATCGTCACGACCGTTATGAGCATCAACATCAGCAGATGTTCTTTCTTCACGTTGCCTCCTCCTTCATCGAAATATCCGATATGGCCCCATTACCCGTATGACAATTTCCTGAGACGGCGATTTGTCGTCCGCGCCGGCGATAGCAGCATCAACCTTCAGGATATGCCATGACATCAACATTCTGAAATACATCGGTCCGCGGATAACCGTGTTCTGTAATCTGATGTCCCGGCTTGAGAAGGCGTTCTTACCGGGTTCTGCCGTGAACATTATCCAAGATGATCCTGATCCGATCTCCCCAGAACCTGAACGCCTCTTCAGTGGACCCCCATTTGCTGAACCGTTCCGTGAATCCCGCGCTTTTTTCGTCCTGGGCAACGGCGAGCACCTCATTCGTCACGGCGTCGAGAACCATTATCTCGGCGGTCGTCGATCCTGAACCGGACCAGGCGCCCGTGGCCCCTTTCTTGAAGATACTGATGCCCAGACCTATGGGAATCACCGAGGTGACGGTGCTCAGCTCCGGATTGCTCTGTTTGAGATCGGTAATGGCAAAACGAATCCGCAAAACATCGGGACCCGGTTTTGCCGCGATGGGGTAGGCGTCCTTGAGCGCATTGACGAGAATCATGTTGCATTTATCCGCCAGAGCCTTCATTTCCTGGGCATCGATGCCCTTATGTGCCGAATCGTCCGAAAGGTAGAAAACAACGCTGTCCAGCATAATCCTGTTGTACCGGCTGAAATCGGCATCGGGGTTCACCCAGCGCATTTTGGCCCCGCCTTCCGGACCGGGCTGCAATTTGCCGTAATAGTCCTTTAGAAAGCCTGAATATTGCATTGGGGCTGCAGGCTTGCCGGATTGCGTGCTCTGCGTTGCGCAGGCGGTCATGAGGCACGCCAGCACAATCCCAATAGCGATTGCCGGAGTTTTCCCTGTCGGTCTTATCATGGGCTTTTCCTTTTTTCGGTGTTGATGCGTTATGGTTGTCCCTGGGGCGGTTCCCGGGAATCACTTCCTCATTTTTGCCAAGCACCCTGCCGAGCCGGTAGAATTTGGCGGCATTCCGCATGCAGCAATAGACCGAAGCAATGGCGTTTACGTCGGCGTCATACCTAAGGTTCAAACTCCCTGCCTTATGCGCCAGATATCCTTGCAGTACTCCCGAATGGACCTGTCCGACGAAAACCTGCCCATGCGGGCCACGTTGAGGATGGAGATGCGGGTCCAATGCTCCTGATCGCGATAAGCAGCGGCAATCTGATCCTGGCAGTCGATGTAGGCTTGATAGTCTGCAAGCAGCATGTAGGGATCATGATTCAAAAGAGTGTCAAGCAGCGGAACGAAACGCGCCTGATGGTCCGGGGAAAAATGCCCGGAATAGAGCAGGTCGACAGCCTCCCGCAATTGGGCGTTTTCCTCGTAATACCGCCTGGGGTTGTAGCCGCGGCCCCAGAGATCGTTGACTTGATCCACCGTCAATCCGAAAAGGAAAAAGTTTTCAGGCCCCACTGCCTCCCGGATCTCGACATTGGCGCCGTCGAGGGTTCCGATCGTCAATGCGCCGTTCATGGAGAATTTCATGTTGCCGGTGCCGGAAGCCTCCTTGCCGGCCGTTGAAATCTGTTCGGAGAGTTCAGCCGCGGGGTAGATCATCTGGCCGTTTTTGACATTGAAGTTCGGGAAAAAAACGACCTTGAGACGTCCGGCCACGTCGGGATCCCTGTTGACCACCGCGCCCACGTCGTTGATCAGTTTGATGATCAGTTTGGCCATGGCATATCCCGGCGCGGCCTTGCCGCCGAAGATGAAGGTCCGCGGCGTGATGTCCAGGTTCGGATTCCGCCTGATCCGGTTGTAAAGGGTGACGATGTGCAGCACGTTGAGATGCTGCCGCTTGTACTCGTGGATCCTTTTGACCTGGACATCGAAGAGGGTGTCCGGATCGACGGTGTTGCCGGTCCGCTCATGAATGAGCCCGGCAAGATCTGCCTTGTTGCCGCGCTTCACTTCCCGCCAATGATTACGGAATGCCGGATCGTCCGCCAGAGGCGCGATCTTTTCGATTTCTTCTTCGAAGCGGCAGATCCAGCGGTCGCCGATGGCGCTTTCGAGGAGACCGGCAAGCTTGGGGTTGCTCAGCACCATCCAGCGTCTCGGGGTGACGCCGTTGGTCACGTTGACAAAGCGGTCGGGATAAATAGCATGAAAATCCCTGAGCACGGTCCGGGACAGAAGTTTCGTGTGCAGCTCGGCGACACCATTGATCCGATGGCCGGCCACACTGGCGAGGTGCGCCATCCGGATGCTTTTTTGGCCGCCTTCGTCAATGATGGAAAGCCGGGAAGCCAGGCCGTCATCCCCTGGAGCGTGCCGGCGGACTTCCTCGAGAAACCGATGGTTGATTTCATAAATGATTTCCAGGTGGCGCGGGAGCAGGTGGCCGAAGAACGGAAGGGGCCATTTTTCCAGGGCCTCGGAGAGAAGGGTATGATTCGTGTAGGAAAACACGTTTCGGGTAATGGTCCATGCCTCGCACCAGTCCATGTCGTGTTCATCCACGAGCAGGCGCATGAGTTCCGCAACGGCAATGGCGGGATGGGTGTCGTTGAGTTGAACGGCGAAGCTCTCGTGAAACGTATCCAGGGCTTTCCCCCGGATGAGATGAACCCGGATCATGTCCTGAAGTGCGCAGGAGACGAAGAAATACTGCTGGGCGAGACGCAGCGTTTTGCCGATTTCCGGCTCGTCGTTGGGGTAGAGGACCTTGCTGACGGTCTCGGAAACCACCTTTTCGTCGACCGCCTTGTAATAGTCTCCGACGTTGAAGGCCTGGAAATCGAAGGATTCCACCGCCTCGGATTTCCAGAGGCGCAGGATGCCGATGAAATCCTTGCGAAAGGCGGGAATCGGTGTGTCGTAGGGGACTCCCTTGATGACCCGGTTTGGAATCCACCTGATCCGCAGACGCCCGCGCTCGTCATGGAACCATTCGGTGCGGCCGCCAAAATTCACGGTGCAGGACAACTCCGGCCGGTGAATTTCCCAGGGGTTTCCCAGGCGGAGCCATTTGTCGGTTTTTTCGACCTGTCGGCCATCACGGATTTCCTGGCTGAAGATGCCGAATTCATACCGTATGCCGTAGCCCAGGGCCGGCACGCCCAAAGTGGCCAGCGAATCCATATAACAGGCGGCAAGTCTTCCCAGGCCGCCGTTCCCAAGGCCCGGCTCCTCCTCCTGAGCCAGGAGGTCGTCGAGATTTAATCCGAGCTGCGCGACAGCTGCCCGGGTATTGTCATGTATACCCAGATTGATGAGCGCATTGCCGAGATGCGGGCCCATCAGAAATTCAGCCGACAGATAGCCGACGATCTTTCTTTGGGGATCCGCAATCGCCTGGACGACATTCATCCAATGTCCGAACATGCGGTCTCGGACGGTATATGCAAGCGCCACATACCAGTCATTGCATGTGGCCATGACCGGCAGGCGTGCCTGGGAAAAATGGATATGGTCCAGTATGGACTTCCGGATCGCTGCGACGCTGTTTCCGCTGCGGGCATCGTTTTCGGTCGCCGGTGGGAAATCTTCCTTTGCTTCCAGTTTCATGACCAAACCTCCCGATCAGCATATGTCAACGTGTTCGGGCCGAGGCCGGCACTGTCAATTTTTCCGGCTGGATGGTCCGGACGGCCGCCGTCTACGCCTATGTGCGGGTTATGGGCCGCCGCCTCCGGCTCGACTTTCCAAGCGGGTACAGGGGTGGATGAGCACCGGTGAAGTCGGTAGTCCTTTAAAGCTTGCTTCGGGCGGCCCGGAAACTCGCCGCTGAAGGGGGGTGGCCGTACCCGACCGATACCGGCATACGAATAGAGTGAATTGAACTATAAAGAAAAAATATGCTTTTGCAAATAGAAATAATTACCCAGATATATGAGGAGAATGTCCCATTTGTTTGCGGCGTGACCTGCGTTCTCAAAGTCATGCCGTGGCGGGTAAACTACGGGGGGCAGCGCTGTCCGTGCGGATGTCGGCAGGGTAGCGCATGGGGCATGAGCGGTGTGTTTTTTTGGTGGCGAGGGGTGTGAGCTGACGGCAGGCACATGCCCGCCGTCAGCTCAATCATTTTCGATCTGATTACCCCAGAATGGCTTTGAGGTCGCCCTCGGGGGTCCCGATGGGCATGATGTTGAAGTTTTCCACCAGCACGTTGAGCACGTTGGGGCTGATGAACGCCGGCAGGCTCGGCCCGAGGCGGATGTCCTTGATGCCCAGATGGAGCAGGCTCAGCAGGATGACGCAGGCCTTCTGCTCATACCAGGAGAGGATCATCGAGAGGGGCAGGTCGTTGACCCCGACTCCGAAGGCGTCGGCCAGGGCCTGGGCGATGCGCACGGCGGAGTAGGCGTCGTTGCACTGGCCCACGTCGAGGAGACGCGGTATGCCGCCGATGTTGCCGAGGTCCTTGTCGAAGAAGCGGAACTTGCCGCAAGCCAGGGTCAGGACCACGCAGTCTTCGGGCACCTTCTCCACGAACTCGGTGTAATAGTTCCGGCCCGGCTTGGCGCCGTCACAGCCGCCCACCAGGAAGAAATGCCGGATGGCCTTGTTTTTCACCGCTTCGATGACCTGAGGCGCGACGCCCAGGACGGCATTGCGGCCGAACCCCACCATGACCGATTTGCCTTCCACGTCCTCGGTGAAACCGTCCATGGCCAGCGCCTTCTCGATCACCGGCGTGAAATCGTCGTTGGTCACGTGGGTGACGCCCGGCCAACCCACCAGGCCGGTGGTGAAGATCCGGTCATTGTAGCTTTCCCTCGGCTTCTGGATGCAGTTGGTGGTCATGAGAATGGCGCCGGGGAAGGCGTCGAACTCACGGGCCTGATTCTGCCATGCCGTCCCGTAATGGCCGTAGAAATGGGGGTGCTTCTTCAACTCAGGGTAGCCGTGGCAGGGCAGCATCTCACCGTGGGTGTAAATGTTGATCCCTTTTCCCGCCGTTTGCTTGAGCAGGGTATCCAGGTCTTTGAGGTCGTGGCCCGAGATCAGGATGGCCTTGCCCTTTCGGGCGCCCAGGGGCACCTTTGTGGGGACGGGGTGGCCGTAGGTTCCGGTGTTGCCGGCGTCGAGCAGTTCCATGGCCCGGATGTTGACCTCGCCGCACTTCAGGGCCAGGCCGACATACTCGTCAACGCCCACGCTCTTGTTCAGGGTGGCGGCCATGGCCTCATGGATAAAGGCAAAGACCGCTTCGTCCTGCTGCCCCAGGATGGCCGCGTGGTCCGCGTAGGCCGCGAGCCCCTTGAGCCCGTATACCAGCAATTCTCTCAGCGAGAGGAGATCCGGGTTCATGTCAGGGTCGGCCTTGATGCCCACCTTTTCCCCCTCGGCGATCATCTCGGCCGTGGTTCCCGCCGGAGTGAAGTCTGCCGCGGCATCCGAAAAGGAAGCAGCACCGCCGGCAGCCGCCACTTTTTTCTTGAGGGCTTCCCGGTGGGCCACGCAGTCCCGGATCAGCGTTACGAAGCGTTCGGAGTCGAAATCGACGTTGGTGAGGGTGGAGAAGATCGCCTCGCAGGTGAAGCGGTTGACGGCGTCATCCGATACGCCGACCTTTCGGCCTTCCACCGCGACGAGGGAGAGGCCTTTGACCGCATGAATCAGGAGATCCTGGAGGGCTGCCGTTTCGGGTTGTTTTCCACATACGCCGATCTTGGTGCAGCCTTCGCCTTTTGCCGTCTGTTCGCATTGAAAACAAAACATGTGTTGCCTCCTTGTTGAGTTGATATATAAGAAAAGGGTTTTAGTGTTGTCGTTGCTGTTGGAGCCGAATCTAACCCATCGGTCCTGCCGCCGCATTGACTTAGGTCAATAAAAGGGACATCAACGAGAAAAAGCAGGTCCCATCCACTATAGAGAGCCGGGGTGGGGGTCGAAAACCGGTCGAATTCGAGAAAGAGGGGAGAGTGGATAAAATCATTACCATTATAAAGTCCGTTCCGATTTTCAGCGGACTCGAAGACGATGACATTGACGCCCTGCTGCGGATCGCGGTCCATCGCCGGTACGGCAGGGGCGAACTCATCTTTTCGGACGGAGACGCAGCCGACGGATTCTATGTCGTCGCCGACGGGAAAATTAAGATATTCAAGATGTCCTTTGACGGAAAGGAGCAGATCCTTCATATCTTCGGGCCGGGTGAGCCGTTCGGGGAGGTCCCGGTCTTCAGCGGCGAGTCCTTCCCGGCCAACGCCCAAGCCATTGCCGCGAGCCGCTTGATTTTTTTTTCACGGAAAGACTTCATCGCGCTCATCACCGAAAAGCCGTCCCTGGCGTTGAACATGCTGGCCGTGCTTTCCATGCGGCTGCGCCGGTTCACGGTTCAGATCGAACACCTCTCCCTGAAAGAGGTGCCCGAACGCCTGGCCGCTTATCTGATGTACCTTGCCCGGGAGCAGGAATCCGAAGATCACGTCCGGCTCGAGATCGCCAAGGGGCAGCTGGCAAGCCTCCTGGGGACGATACCCGAAACCCTTTCCCGAATCTTTGCGAAAATGAGCGCTGACGGCCTTATCGAGGTGAACGGGCCTGATATCCGTCTTTGCGACCGGGAGGGATTGGCGATTCTGGCCGGTATGGACCTGGATGAGGCCTGAAAGAGCCGCTGCGAGGCCCTGCAGCTCCCGGAACGATCCGATGTCCCACCGGGGCTGCAGGAATCTGAAAACCCGATTTAGTCTGAAAGGCCCAGGGCGGATTTGAATTGGGTTGCGCCGATGCGGTTCATGAACCGGGCGGTCCGCTCCCGCTTCTTTCCGTTTTCCTTGTAGTACTCCAGGGCGCGCCTGACCAGCTCGATGGCGGCATCCCTGTCGAGATTTTCCGCCAGCAGATCGCCGATTCTTGGCTTGCCTCCCGAGTTGCCGCCGAAAATGACATGCCATCCTTTCTTCGTCCCGATGAGACCGACGTCGCGAACATAGCTTTCCCCGCAGCAGAATGGGCATCCGGAAACGCCGAACTTGACCTTGGCCGGCAGGTCGATGCCCACGTACATCTTTTCCAGCTCCAGAGCCATCCCCAGGGAATCCTGAACGCCGAACCTGCAGACGGCCGTTCCCGGACATGCCTGGGCATAGTGAACGCAGAGCTCCGTAGCCCGTCCGATGTCGGTCCCGAGGTCTTCCCAGATGTCGTCGATGACGTCGGCTTTCATGCCTACCAGGGCCAGGCGCTGGCCCGATGTGATCTTCACGATGGGGATCTCGTATTTCTGCACGACCCGCGCGAGAGCTTCCAGGGTTTCGCGGGGCACCAGGCCCACGGGGGTTCTGGGAACGATGGCGTAGGTTTCTCCGTCCCGTTGCAGGATAGCGCCTTTCGGTGTATCGGTCATGTAGTTTTCTCCTGTGATGTTAAAGCGGTAAAAATAATCCCGGGATCGACGCGACGGTCGACGGACATCGCTTTCATGGGTGAATTCCAAGCGGAAAGGACACATCCCTGCCGCTGGTTGCCAGCCGATTTCACCCTATGAGGGCAATCCTTTTAATAGCCACGCTTCGGCGCATGTCAAGGGGCCGCAGACGGTGACGACCGTCGATGTCCCGATGAATTCATTTCCTGCCGTCCCATGCGGCAGCCGGATCGCTGTCGGGTGAACATGGGTTACCGCTCGATTCTACCTGGATGGACGACGTTGGGTGCGGCCCGTTAAAATTCTTGACAAGTCTATACCGCCATGATAACGACATTATATGATTGAGCGCTCGTTCAATATAAAATCCGGGTCTCACACCGTTCGAACAAAACCCGGGCGGAGCGGGGCACGTCATTCATTTTTTTAGAGACGCGGGAGGAAACCCAACCATGAGTCACTTGAAGCACCTTTTTTCGCCGGTGGAGATCGGCGGCATGACCGCCAGAAACCGGCTTCTCATGCCGGCCATGAGCATCAATTTCGGGGTGGACGACAACGGGTACGTCCAGGACCAGCTGACCGAGTATTTCGTGGCCCGGGCCCGGGGCGGCGCCGGCATGATGCTGGTGGGCGGGGGCGGTGTTCACCCCACCGGTCTCGAGCTGCCCCAGCTCCCGGCCCTTTGGGACGACGGTTGCATCCCCGCCCTCAAGAAGATGACCGATCGGGTCAAGCCTTTCGGCGCGCTGTTCGGCATGCAGCTCATGCACGGCGGGCGCCAGTCCTACCACGACAAAAAGGTGGCCCCGTCGCCCATCCCCGCGCCGGCCGTGGTCAAGGGTACGCCCCGGGAGCTCACCATCCCCGACATCGAGGAGCTGGTCGCCGCCTTCGGCGACGCGGCGAGGCGGTGCAGGGAAGGCGGCTTCGACTTCGTGGAGATCCACGCCGGGCACGGATACCTCATCAACCAGTTCTATTCCCTCAATTCGAACAAGCGCACCGACAAATACGGCTGCGGGTCCTTCGAGAACCGGATCCGCTTTCTCATGGAGCTGTTCCGGGACATCAAGGCCAAGACCGGCGACGACTATCCCGTGGGGGTCCGGTTCAACGGCATGGACTACATCAAGGACGGCTGGACCCTCGAAGACGCCCTGAAGCTTGCGCCCATTCTGGAGCGGGAAGGCGCGGCCTATCTCCATGTCTCGGCCGGGGTCTACGGCTCCACCGAACTCACCATTCCCTCCATGTACGTCAAGCACGGCTGCTTCGTCCACCTGGCCGAGGCCGTGAAGCAGATCGCCGGCATTCCGGTCATCACCGTGGGCCGCATCAAGTCGCCCGAGATGGCCGACCGGATCATCAAGGAGGGGCGGGCCGACGTGGTGTCCATGGGCCGCAGTCTCCTTGCCGACCCTGAGCTGCCCAACAAGGCCATGGCCGGCGAGCTTTCCCGGATTCGCCCCTGCCTCGGCTGCTGCCTGGGCTGCATCCACGCGGCGCTTCAGCTCGAACCCGGCGGCTGTGTGGTCAATCCCGACGTGGGCCGGGAATACCAGCTCAAGGAAAACGACACCACCGACCGGCCCAAAAAGATTCTCGTGGCGGGCACCGGCCCGGCCGGACTGGGCGCGGCCCGCATGGCGGCCCTCCGGGGCCACAAGGTCGTGGTCTGCGACGAGCGCGGCGAGATGGGCGGCCTGGTGCGATTGGCGGGAAAAGTCCCCGGCCGCGGCGAGGTCATGGACATCATCAATTTCTTCAGAAACGAGATGGACCGGCTCAAGGTGGAGGTCCGCCTCAACGTCCCGCTGGATCAGGCCCTCCTGGATGCCGTGGCCCCCGACGAGGTCGTTCTGGCCACCGGCAGTTTGCCCGAGATGCCCATCATCAAAGGCCTTTTCCAGACGAAAATGACCCTCTGCACCGTCACCGACATCATGGCGGGCACGGCCATGGCGGGCGACCGCGTCATCGTGCTGGGCGGCAGCCAGGCGGCCCTGATGGTGACGGACTTCCTGGCGGAGAAGGGCAAGGCCGTGGTGGTCCTCAACCGCAAGCGTCATTTCGCCGAAGAGATGTCGAGCAACGACCGCTTCTATCTGCGGGAGCGGCTCAAGCGCGATACGGTGACCCTCTTCAAACAGGTGTCGGTCAAGCAGTTCCTGCCCGACGGCGTCACATTCACCACCGGCGGCGACACCGTCACCCTGTCGGGGTTCGACACCGTCGTCATCTCCGAGAAGATGACCCCCATCCGAACGGCGGCGGACCTCTTCAAGGGCGCTGCCATCCCGGTCCACATCATCGGCGACGCCAAATCGCCGCGCATCATCATGCACGCCCTGAGCGAGGCCGAGGAGCTGGGCCGGACCCTCTGATGCTTCGCAAATAAGATTCGGAAAACTTTCGGGCGCCGCCGGTTCTGGGGCGCCCGAGGTGTCTGCGGCCGAGTGACAAGGCGGGAACGGATATCCTGTTGTGCGGCGGTGGGTATGATGCTATTTTCAAAATAGACGAATAGAACGAATGAAACCCTGGCGGTTTATCATAAAGACGCCTGCCCAACGCTGGAGAGAAGAAAATGACGAATTGTTTTACATTTTCGGAAATCAAGAAACTGAGTGTGAACGAACGCATTCGTATCGTGCAGGAGATCTGGGACAGCATTGTAGAGGATCAGCGAGCCCTGAGCCTAACGGAAGCCCAGAGAGACGAGCTCGACCGAAGGCTTGACCGACAGCAGGAGGCTCCCGAGGACTGCAGGTCCTGGGATGAGATCAAGAGAAAGTTTGACGTCTCCTGATGGATCTTCCACTCCTGATACGTTCCGAGGCCGAAGCGGATATCGATGAAGCCTATCGATGGTATGAGGATCAGCAAGAGGGTTTGGGGGCTGAGTTCGTCAAAGTGCTTGAAGACGCGTTTGCAAAGATACGAACACACCCTGAAATGTATCCTTTGGTGCACAGGAATGCCCACCGGCTCCTGATCCCCAAATTCCCTTATGGAATCTTTTATATCGTCGAACCGGAAGCCATCATTGTATTTGCGGTTTTTCACGGGCATCGTGACCCGAGACGATTGAAAAATCGAAGCTAATCTGAACCATTAATCATGAGATCATCCAGCGGGCCTGCCACCCCATGCCCGCCCTGCCTCGATCTTTTCTTCCCCTCCAGCCAGATCCTCGCGGAACGTCATGCCATGGAAGCGCACGAATTTGCGGATCCCCGCACAATAGGTTCTTTCTGTGTGAATCGAATAATGGTGGAGCCGCATCGCCTGCCGGACTTCGTCAAGCAGCCTGGGTCGTTTTTCAGTTGACATGGGCCAAATGGAATGGTTTGGAAAAGATACAGGATAGGTTCAATAACTGCTCAAAATGATTTTGTTGCGAAATAATAATATTACCGTAATCGGATTATGTTATTGAGGCAAGGCAATATTGCCCGAATTCACTCTCAATATCATAATATCAGGTCAAATTGACCTGATAATCAATGGTTGTGCATACGAATAAAACAAAAGACTGCGCATACTTTTTCCGCAGAATTTGTGGCTTCAATAAAAGGATATTTCAATGCTTCAGCATAAAATGATCGAACGCTTCAAGGAAGCTTGTCATGATGATGAACGAATAATCGCGGCATTGATGTTCGGCTCATTTGCTATCGGAGAGGGTGACGCGTTCTCTGATATTGAATTCGCAGTATTCATCCAGGATGAGTCTTTTGAAAATTTCGATCAGCGCTCGTGGCTTAATGCCGTATGTCCGGTTGCAGCTTACTTTCCGGACGACTTCGGCCACCACACCGGACTTTTTGAAAACGGTATTCGCGGTGAATTCCATTTCATGCGCAAATCGGACACACCGATCATTTCCTCTTGGCAAGGCTACGGGTGGTTTCCCTCGCTTGATGCGGCAGTTTTGCTTGACCGATCAGGAGAGTTGTCAAGGTACGCTAGTGCTCTCGTGGGGGGTCCCCCGATACGTGAAGGCGCGCCCTTGGTTGAAGGGCTTGTATTGAACCTCATCAGCCTGATGCTCTTTGGGGCTAATCTTTTAAATCGGGGAGAGTATGCTCGCGCCTGGGCTTTGCTCAGCAAAGCACATGAAAACCTACTCAAGCTGGTTCGCCTCCACGAAAGGTCAACAGACCACTGGCCGACACCTTCGCGCGCGCTGGAAAAGGATGTTTCAGAGGACTCGTATAATCGCTACCTGGCATGCACAGCCAGCGCAGAGTCAAGTGCACTATGCGTAGCCTATCATGAAACGTGGAAGTGGAGTCTCGAATTGTTCAAGGGTGTTGCAGAACCACTGAATATCGAGCTTCCGAGAACTGTAATTGCGCAGGTAAAAAGGTTGTTTAATGAGTCTGCGACGCCGCACAACAAGTAAATCCAGCGGACGCATAAAAACGCGCCGCTGATTTTGGCGTTATGCATAAAGGAGCCTGCGAGTGATTCCCGATTCACTGAAACTGAACGTGTTCCCACTTGCGGTCTGGAACGAGGCGGGGCCGCTTCAAAAGCAACTGGATGATCGCAAACGGGAGGGAATTTCCGAAGAGCTCGATGAATATCAGTTCTATGTCATGAGAGTGGGTTATTCGCTCGCTCAAATTATGACATGGATGGAACAGCTCGATGACGCCGTTTACTATCTTTCCGATTTTTCGTATAGGAAAGATGCAAAGGATGAAGGGGTGAATCGAGCCAAGCATCTGCTTTACAACGTCGAGAACTACTTGATCCGTTTGCAGTCAGTGTATGACAGAGCGCTGCAATTAACGAACAACGTTTTCCACCTTGGAATCGAAGAATCCAACGTAGGCCACTCCGTAGTCGTAAGCAATATCAAGGTTTCGCGAACCGATGTCGCAGGCCAACTAAGGGCCGTAAAGAAGGAGGTGGAGCATAGGGCACAAGAAAGGCACGCCATCGTCCACCGGGAGTCCCACCGAGACGAAGACCTTCGACGGCTCGAGATGTTCTACATGTTTCGGGAGGATACCTGGAACGCAAAACCGGATGGACTCACCTTCGAGGGGCTATGCCACACACGTTCACAGCTGCTTAAAACAGTAGTGGCCGAGAAAAAGAAGGAGTTCACGGAGCTTAATCAGGCTGTCTTCAAAAAGGTCGAAACGCTGTTCGCCGGTCTGCACTTTCA
Organism: Desulfococcus multivorans; assembly: GCF_001854245.1. Lineage (GTDB taxonomy): Bacteria > Desulfobacterota > Desulfobacteria > Desulfobacterales > Desulfococcaceae > Desulfococcus > Desulfococcus multivorans. The sequence goes on from NZ_CP015381.1 coordinate 1,822,952, forward strand.
GTACAACAAAGAACGCGAACGCTTGCGACTCTAGGTTTACGGAAAGAATGCATAACAACAGCGTCAACTCGAACGCCCAACTGCGCTGCGCTCCGTTGGGCGCCGGTTACGCTGGCCGTTATGTTTCTAAAATAAAAATAAATGAATAGGCGAAAATACAAATACTTGGACGATCAAATATTTAAAAATGACGCATTTCAGGCGTTATCGTCGCAATTTCAAAATAAAGAAAAATTTGAAGAATTCTATTCAAGTCTAAAAGATGATAAGACAAAAGATGAATTTCTTAGAATTGGAACTTCTTATTAACCCGGCAATTAAAAATATAAAAAATTGAAGAATATGCTATAGAGTGTGCATGGAAAAAATTGATGCACGCAAACTTGCGCCGGAAGTACAGCAACAGCTTCGAAATCAGGCAATTCGTCTTCGTAAATCCGGAAGGACATACAAAGAGATTTCCGAAATTATTGGCGTCCATTTTACGACTATTTGTGGATGGTGCAAAAGGTATGAACGCGAGGGAGCAAAAGCGATCCAGATAAAAAAGCGTGGTCGACCCTATGGGGGTTGCCGAACTCTGACTCCGGACCAGGAAAAAGAGGTCCGGAAGACAATTTACGATAAATGTCCGGATCAGCTCAAACTGCCTTTCGCCCTCTGGACTCGCATCGCGGTCCAACAACTGATCAAAGAACGATTTTCCGTTACGAACCGTCGGCGAATACCTGAAACGATGGGGTTTTACACCACAGAAACCGCTTAAGCGAGCTTACAGGCAGAACCCCAAGGCTGTCAAAAAATGGCTTAAAGAGGCGTATCCTGCCATTGAAAAAAGAGCCCGGTTGGAAAACGCCGAAATCCACTGGGGGGATGAAACCAGCCTCTGTAATGACAGTTATCATGGCAGAAGCTATGCGCCTCGGGGCCAGACGCCGGCCATATCTCTTCACCCCAGATGCGAACGGGTCAATCTGATTTCCACCGTTACGAATCAAGGCAAGGTCCGTTTCATGGTGTATGAGAATAGAATGAATTCAGAAACATTGATCAAATTCATGGAGCGTCTCATAAAGGATGCAGACAGAAAAGTATATCTGATCCTCGACAATCTGAAAGTCCATCACAGCGATGTAGTCCGGGATTGGCTATCAGAACACAAGGTACAGATTGAAGTGTTCTTTTTGCCGTCTTATTCCCCTGAGCTGAATCCGGATGAATACCTCAACTGTGATCTCAAGGCCGGCGTCCATTCAGGCGTGCCGGCAAGAACTAAAAAGCAGTTGAAGAAAAAAGCGATATCACACTTGCGGAAGCTTCAAAAACTGCCGAATCGAGTGATGAAGTACTTCAAGCATCCTAAAATTCACTATGCAGTATGTTCGGTTTTTTAATTGCCGGGTTGATATAAGGCTCCGTTATTGACATTGGATAGAAAGCTGATCGCATCTGCCTCAAATTTTAATGTTGAAACTCTGGAGGTTTAGAATGCAGGTTTTTACATATTCTGAAGCACGACAAAAACTTGCCATGCTTCTTGAGCAGGCAGAAAACACGGGAAAAGTACTAATCCGAAGGAAGGACGGCAGAACCTTTGCGCTGGTTCCGGAAAAAGTCGTTTCTTCCCCATTGGATGTGCCTTCAATTAAAGCAAAAATTACCACACAAGAAATAGTGGATATTATTCGGGAAGGAAGGGAGCGGTAGAAACTTGCCCTACACCCGGACAGAAACTCCGCAGCACTCCGTTTCTGCCGATGAAGGAATCTTTAAACTAATCTTTAACAGTGAGCGATCGTTCAATGAACATAACACCCTGAAATCACGATACCGCTTTTTGAAAAGTCCGAAAAAGGTAGTGCCACAGAATCGCGCTTTTATGCTTGATGCATGGTTTTCAAGCAGCTATCATGGGAGTGACGCTGAGAATGGAGGCTCCCATGTTTGCACGCATCAAAAAGTCCGGCAGATATCAATACCTGCAGATTGTCGAAAATCGCAAAGGGACCGGTAGGGTCAGACAACGCGTGATTGCCACATTGCGTCGTATGGACCATCTGCATGACAAGGGCCGGGTCGAGACCCTGATTCGTTCCCTGATGACAAGGGGCAGCCGATCTGCTGCGAGATGTGGCCCGGCAACACCACCGACGTCAAGACGCTGCTGCCGATTGTGGCGAGACTGCGAAACCGTTTCAACATCGGCCGTCTCTGCATTGTCGCCGATCGCGGGATGATCAGTGCGGATACCCTGAAGACGTTGGCGGATCCGGAAAATACCATCCCTTAACATCCTGGGCACCCGCATGCGTCGGGTCAGGACGATTCGGGAGGCCATACTCTCGCATCCGGGCAGATACCGGGAAGTCCGCTGGGCGGATGTCAAACAGGACCTGAAAGCACTGCAGCAGGTGACCATCGAAGAAGGCGATAGACGTCTCGCGATCCGGAGTAGAAGCAAGAGCGTTTGCGGCAAAATCTTCCAGGCGGTCGGCGTCGCCATGCCGCCGACGATCCGGGAGGTGTGAGCCTGTGCGGATAAACCCGTGCGGTAGTGCCAAGACCTTTTTTGACTGCAGTAATCCGTTGAAATAAAGGTGGAATCGAAAATCAAGTGTCAAAAATCAGCATGAACATTAGAGAGGCATTGAAAGAAGATTGGGAATCAATCTGGCCTATATTCCATGAAATTGTTAAAGCTGGCGAAACCTATGCATATGATCCCGCTACGACCATGGATCAGGCAGAGAAACTATGGATAGAGGCTCCACGTAAGAGCTTTGTATTCGAAGAGAGCGGTGAAATCCTGGGCACGTACTATTTGAAAACAAATCAAGCCGGGCCGGGAAGTCATGTTTGTAACTGTGGCTATATGGTTTCTTCGAAAACAAGAGGTCGGGGTATAGCAACAACCATGTGCGAACATTCGCAAAAAGTTGCATTAGAACTTGGTTACGCAGCAATGCAGTTCAATTTCGTAGCGTCAAGCAATGAAGGGGCGGTTCGTTTGTGGCGCAAGCTCGGGTTTGAGACGGTCGGCAGGCTCCCCAAAGCGTTTAATCACCCAGAAAAAGGGCTTGTAGATGCATTGGTCATGTATAAGTGGCTTCAAACATAACAATCGCATGTTGTCGGACTGGTTTCCGCTGCGCTCCAAACCAGCCGCAAATGCGGGCGTTAACCTATTGAAATGAAAACAAGGCCAACTTTATACGTATTCTCTGGTCTTCCAGGTGTTGGAAAATCGACGTTGGCTAAAATGCTGGCTAGCTATACAAACGCCACCTATTTAAGCATCGACACGATAGAACAAGCCTTAAGAGATTTATGTTCTTTAAATGTCCAAGGTGAAGGCTACCGATTATCTTACAGAGTAGCAAAAGACAATCTACAAATTGGTAATAGCGTAATTGCAGACTCCTGCAACCCAATTCAACTCACAAGGGATGAATGGCAAGAGGTTGCATGTTCAGCAGATGCAGCTTTCATGAACATCGAAATTATTTGCTCTAATCATAAAATTCATAAGCAAAGGGTTGAATCAAGATCCTCAAACATTCCAAACTTCGCTCTTCCAAGTTGGCAAGAAGTTGTAGACCGAGAATATCATGAATGGAAAGAAGATAGAGTAATTATAGATACAGCAAAAAAATCAATAGATAAAAGTTTTTTTGAACTAAATTATTATATTAATAACAGAAACATAGGTTAACCAGCCCAGGGGGGATTTCATGGCTGAAACAAACGCGATCCTAGGGTGGACACTTGTGTCCGAGTGTCCAATTTCGGGAGACGTGACCGATCTGCTCGTGTCGGGCGAGACAGCGATTGCCGCATACAAGACGTTTCGGGATGCTGCCATCTTCACGAACAAGCGGCTCATCGTCAGAGACCCTCAGGGATTCAACGGCAAGAAGGTGGAGATCTACTTAAGAAGAATATGACTCAGCTCTCCTTTACATACACCAATTCGCCCTACAAGGCGCAGCAACTTATCGAATTCAATGATCCAGGTTTGTTTACCGTCGAGTTGTATGATGTGGGCCTACTGGTTCTCGGCTTGATCGTCTTGATAGCGGTCATCCTGCCCCGGCTCGTCTCGGACCGGTTAATGGTTACTGCGCCCCTTGTCTACATGGCCACCGGCGCGCTCCTGTTTCTGTTGCCGTGGGCACCAACCCTGCCCGATTTGGTCGACGATGCATGGTGGCCAAAACGATTGACCGAGTTGGGGGTGATTATCGCGCTTACCTCGGCCGGACTGAAGATTAACCGCCCGTTCGCCCGCACGACCTGGACGGTCAGTTGGCGGCTACTCGCGGTTACGATGCCGCTGAGCATTGCCTTTGCTGCGTGGTTGGGATGGTGGCTAGCAGGATTGATGCCGGCGGCCGCGCTGCTGCTTGGCGCTGTAATCTCACCTACCGATCCGGTACTGGCCTCCGATGTGCAGACCACGGCGCCGGGACAGCCCGATGATTCCAGTACCCGACTTGCGCTGACCACAGAGGCCGGACTGAATGACGGACTGGCTTTCCCCTTCACCAACCTGGCGATTGCGGTGGCCTTGGTCGGACTGGCACCTTCGGAATGGTTACTCGGCTGGCTGATTATTGATGTCTTCTACAAAATCATCGTCGGCGTGCTGGTCGGTGCCGTCAGCGGCTGGCTGATGGCTCAGTTGTTCTTTAGGTTTCCGGCCACCCGAGGCCTGCCGAAGACCATGACGGGTATTGCGGTGCTTAGCCTTACGCTGGTCCCTTATGGTTTTGCCGAGCTGTTATCCAGCTACGGCTTCATCGCGGTATTCGTAGGCGCCTGCGTATTTCGTGACGTCGAGTGCAGCCATGAATACCATGCCGCACTTCACGAACTTTCCGAGGAATTCGAGCGTGTCTTTGTTGCGGTCTTGATGTATCTCCTAGGCGCCTATGCGGCCTCCGGCCTCTTGGGTCACATGACACTACCCATGTGGGGCCTTGTGGTATGTATCGTGTTCTTAGTTCGTCCGATTTCCGGGTTGATAGGACTCGTTGGCTCGGATCTTCCGCGTCGCAAGCGACTTGCGATCTCTTTCTTCGGCATTCGTGGCATAGGCTCGTTCTATTACCTAGCCTACGGAGTCTATCATGCGCACTTTCCAGAAGCCATGTCTGTCTGGGCGATAGTAATTGCCGTAGTAACCATCTCCGTGTTTGTACATGGAATCACGGCTCGGTCAGTGATGAATTGGGTCGCTACTGAACGTAACTGACGCACAGATTATGGTATGGCTGCCGAACAACCAGTTGCAGCGGACGGCGCTATCGCGCTGCCTCGATTTCTTGCCCCGGCAGTGGTCGCCGATCACCGCAATGCCCCAGTGAACGCTCTCGGTTACCTGCGCGTCATGTTCACGGTAGAGGACATTGACGATACGCTCGCCCGCCGCTCAACGCCAACGTTGGGCTCATATAGTAATCAGCTCGTAAACTATGATAATAGGTGCGCAAGCATCTTCTCAGGGGATCAAAAATGAAGACAAAAAAATAAACGTATCTGGTCTTGGTCGTCTCCCTTCCTTTTGTCATGCAGTGATTGCTGGGGATTTTATATATGTTTCAGGTACACTGGGAACTAAACCAGACTCAAAGGAGCTTGTAGAGGGTGGAACCAGGGCGGAAACCGCTCAGGCTCTTCAAAATATTGGCCTCATTTTAAAGGAATGCGGCGCTTCTTTTTCCGATCTTGTAAAAATCAGTGTTTTTCTGGCTGATATAAAGACTTTCCCGGAAATGAACGAGGCCTACCTTGAAGTGATGGGCAGTGATCCTCCCGCACGTATCACGGTTGGTGGAGCCGATTTAGCACGTGGAGCTGCAGTCGAGATTGATGCGGTTGCATACAAGCCAAACGCGATGTCAGACGGGATTACTGACACTCAATAAGGATGCATAATGAATTCTGGAAAACTTTATCGTCGGGCAGCGTTTACGGACAACCCCAAGGGTGGTAATCCCGCCGGCGTTTGGGTTGGTGAGACCTTGCCATCTGCAGATGTTATGCAGCGAATTGCGGCTGAAGTCGGTTACTCCGAAACTGCCTTTGTGGCGCCGACTTTCGGACAGAACCGAACGATTCGTTATTACAGTCCTGAGATGGAGGTGCCGTTTTGTGGTCACGCTACTATTGCTACAGGTGTAGTGCTCGGCGAGACTGAAGGGGACGGTACATATCGATTGACAACTGCTGTGGGGGAGGTCTCAATCACCGTTCATTCCCAAGGTGAGGTGCGTGAAGCCTCGTTGACTTCAGTGGAGCCAAGGTACACAGGTGCTTCCGATGTACTTGTCAACGAAGCGCTCTCCGCGCTTGGCTGGCAATCGAGTGATGTCGATGGCTCAATTCCTCCTGCCAGAGCTTACGCTGGGGCATGGCACTTGGTGTTGGCCATCAATGATCCGCATAGACTGGCCAGGTTAAATTATGACTTTGAGAGACTGAAGGCGCTTATGCTTCGAGAAGGACTTACTACGCTACAATTGGTGTGGCGAGAGAGTACGAATGTATTTCACTCTCGCAACCCATTTCCAGTAGGTGGGATTGTGGAAGACCCGGCCACGGGTGCGGCGGCAGCTGCGCTTGGCGGGTATCTCCGAGAAGCCGAACTCATTGCTGTGCCCGCCACCATTTTCATCCGTCAAGGGGAAGCGATGGGCCGTCCGAGTCGACTGACAGTCGAAATACCTGCTACAGGAGGAATTGTGGTAAGAGGTACTGCGGTTCCGATTGAGGCAGAGTAATGTCGAAGGAAGGTTGTGTAATCGAGTGCGGCGTCAATCCGTAATAACCGCCCAACAAATCGCTTCACTGGATTTTCACTCCGCTGCGCTTCGTGAAAACCAGTGAGCTCAACCGTTATCCAATCGAAATGAGTGCTATGCCGATGGTTGAGAATGATCTGAATGAATCGCGTTCTGCGCGAGATGAACGAGAAAGGAGGATCTTGACATTCCCCTTTTTTTGGCTGCTGCATCAATTTGCTTAAGGGTCATCTCTGGCACGGTAATATTGATCCTTACGGTGCGAGGTTTGGTATCCGGAATAGAAACTACCAGATAAGCGATGACATCAGCGTAGTCCGCATCAGCCATTATATCTTCGAGTTTGGATGGAGCCGGCATTTCATCGCCGTCTTCAATCATTCCTTTAACATGGAGTGCAAGCGCCTCTTGGGCTAAATCCTTGGCTTCGTCCACGGTTTGCCCAGCGGTAATACAACCCGGAAAATCTGGAAAAGATACGCCAAAGTCAGTTTTGGACGCTTTATGAACGACAGCTATATAATTTGCCATGATATTGCCTCACGTGAACTTAATTCCCGACTGGCGCTCGATACTCTTTAATGTGCCGATCGGTATATCCTTTTCAGGGTGTGGTACGGTTACGCGTCCCTTTTTTTGTGGATGCCGGAATTGTGTATGAGAGCCAACTTTGGCGATCTCATACCAGCCGTTCTGTTTGAGTATCTGAATGATTTTCCGGCTGTCCATAGTGTGTAACAATACACATTATATGGGGCCTTGTCAATTGTTTATGGAATCTGGATAACGTTGCCTTTCACTCGGACGGGAACTCCGCTGAGCTCCGTTCCCGCCGGTGAAGGCCACGTTATATGTGACAAAAACGGAGATCGCGCATGAGTAGATTGTTTGAAGAAAGCTCAATTAATCAGATGTCCTTGAAAAATAGATTTGTTCGGGCGGCTACATGGGAAGGACTGGCAACCGAAAAAGGTGAAGCCACCCCTGAATTGATGGAAATGATGGCATCGCTCGCCAAGGGAGGTGTCGGCTTGATTATAACAAGCCATTCTTATGTTTCGCAGGAAGGGCAGGGGACTCCCTGGCAGCTTGGCGTTTATGATGACAAACTCATTCCGAAACTGGAAGCGATGGCTTCAGCCGTTCATGAAAACAGCGGCAAAATTGTTATGCAACTTGCGCATGCCGGCCTGTATGCCGAGGTGGCGTTAACAGGTCGGCCGGCATTAGCCGTGTCGGATCCTGCCGGTTTTCCGGAAGGAAACATCAAGACCATAACACCCGTTGAAATCCAGCGCCTTGTTTCATCGTACGCACAAGCGGCAAAAAGGGCCCAGGTGGCCGGTTTTGATGGTCTTGAAATCCATTCCGGGCATGGCTATTTACTAAGCCAGTTTCTCTCCCCTGCCTACAATAAGCGACAGGACGAATACGGCGGGGCGATAGAGAACAGGGTCAGAATTCATCTGCAAATATATCAGGCCATAAGAGAAGTTGTCGGAACAGATTATCCCATAATGGTAAAGATGAATGGTTCGGACTTTATTGAGAACGGACTAACCAGAGAAGATTCATTGAAGGCCGCCAAACTCTTTGCCGATGCAGGCTTCGATGCCATTGAAGTCAGTGGCGGCATCATCAGAACCGGTAAGCTTTCGCCAAGCAGACCCGGTATTACGACAGAAGATAAGGAAGCCTACTTCGAAGAATATGCAACACACTTCAAAAGCAATATAAAAACACCGTTGATCCTGGTTGGCGGTTTGCGATCTTTCACGATCGCCGACAGAATAGTTGCCGAAGGGATTGCCGATTACATTTCCATGAGCAGGCCGTTTATTCGGGAGCCTGATTTGATCAACCGTTGGAAAAACGGCGATCTGCGTAAAGCCGAATGTAAATCCGACAACTTGTGCTTCAACCCGGGCTTTGAAGGCCACGGGGTGTATTGCGTCACAAGGGAACTGGAAAAAAATAAAATTTCCGGACAGCATACAACCAGTCGCTTCAGTTGACCGCCAAAGGGTAGCGGCGGAACTGAGCTTTAAGTCATGCTCGATATACCACACTTGACAAAACGTACGTAATGACGTACCGTTAAGGGGCCATCAACTGTAAACAAATGAGGTGTATTATGCCCACTTTAACGGCAACCGAAGCGAGATCGAAGCTTTACCGTCTTATCGACGAGGCATCGTCTTCGCATGAACCGATTGTCATAACCGGCAAGCGAGGAAGTGCCGTTCTTATTTCAGAGGATGACTGGCGCTCTATACAGGAAACGCTCTACTTGCTGAATATCCCGGGCATGCGCGAGTCGATACGGGAAGGGCTGGCAACGCCCATCGAAGAGTGCACTGACGACATCGAATGGTAATGTGGCGGGTCGTTTTCACGAAACAGGCTCGAAAAGACGCTAAAAAATTATCCTTCGCGGGTTTGCGCCAAAAAGCCGAGACACTTCTTGATATCCTGCGAGAAAATCCCTACCAGACCCCTCCTCCTTTTGAAAAGCTCATCGGCGATTTGGCGGGCGCGTATGCACGTCGAATCAACATACAACACCGGCTGATCTATCAAATCATCGATGAAGCCAATGTTGTGAAAGTGCTACGAATGTGGACCCATTATGAATAGAATGGCATAAGATAGGCGTTGAGCAGACGCCGAGGAAGATGTACCCAAATATTTTATCACAGTCTGCACGTAGAACAGGGAATGCATATTCGGAGAGATCCCCGTAGGGGCGGACGGCTGTCCGCCCGCTGAAACGATAGATGTCCTGACCATCAAATTATACCGGCCCTGCGGATTCCGGGCCGACGGCGTTTCAGAATCAAACCGGTGTTCAACCCAGCGGGTTCGGTTACCCTTGGCGTTGGGGCTATCGGAATCTGGGGATAGATCATGCGGCATTCAAGGGTCGGATTTGAGACAATTCTTTACTGTAGCGTTTTTCCGAATCCCAAAGGTCCCACGAATGCTGGGCATTCAGCCAGAATTCCGGTGAATTGCTGAAAAGTCGAGATAATCTTAGCGCCATAGCCGGACTGATAGCACGTCGTTCTCTCAAAATTTCATTAATTGTTTGGCGTGACACGCCTAATGCGTTTGCCATGGAAGCCGTGTTCAGATCATAGTCCGGCATGAAATCCTCTCTAAGCATTTCACCGGGATGAGTCGGCTTAATTTCACGCTTTGTCGTATTGGGTATAGCCATTGCTCTTATCCTTAATGGTAATCGGTAACCTCAACATCGTAGGCATCGCCTTCAATGAAACGGAAACATATTCGCCACTGGTCATTTATCGATATTGAGTGTTGCCCTTTCCTGTCGCCTTTAAGCGCATGGAGCCTGTTGCTGCGTGGCACCAAAAGGTCTTTTATGTCATTTGCAAAGTGAATAAATTCTAAACGTCTTATTGCCCTTCGTAATAAATCGGATGGTAAGCGTTTCGATTTGCCGGAAACAAATAATTGCTGGGTTTCTTTATCGGCAAATGTTTTTATCATGAACCTACTGTAAACAATCACGTGACGGATGTCAACTGCGTAAAACATAGAAAGATTAAAGTGGGTTGCCCCAACAACATCGTGTTGGTCGACTCGCTTTTCTCACCGCAGACGCGGAGCGTTATGCTCGAAACTGCCAATTCAGCGGCGCTATAAACAAAAGAGAGAAGAAGAGTAGATGTCGATATCGCATAAGAAGTGCGCGGTGTTTGATGACGTAAAGGGCGCGCCGTAAAGTTTTGCGTTGGCCCCACAGCGTAAGGGTTGACAAGCTGCGCTTTGAATGTACATTCAGGTATATATTTAAGGAAGTTCTGATATGGCTTAAGATTCGGCCTGCGCCGTTTAGGGGAGAATGTTTTGCTGTTACGTACCTGGTGGCTCGTGACGCTCCTGCTTGCCGCACTTGGGCTCATCATGGGCGGTGCTCACGTGCTCGAGCTGCCTGTTCGGATGCAATATGAGGCTCGGTTCTACATGCAGGTCACAAGTACGCTTTACCGGTACTTTGGTCTTGTAGGTGGGCCGATTCAGATCTTCGCCTTTTTCGCCGCTGTCTCACTCGCGGGGCTTCTGCGCCGCCGGGCGGCGGTCCGTTCAACGGTTTTGGGGGCAGGATGCCTTGGTCTATCCCTCGTTATCTGGTTCCTGCTCGTCCAGCCGGTAAATGTCGCCTGGGCCGAGGCGCTTCGAGCGGGTGGCGGCAATGCGATAGAGATATATCCAGAACTGCGTAGCCGCTGGGAATATGGGCATGTCGCCGCCTTCATCGCCTGGTTTCTCGGATTCACCCTGCTGATATTCGGGGTATTGCAGGAGGTCGAGTCTTCATCCACCGGCACCTGAAACGCACATGGCGTTGTAGGGGTGTGCTCAACAAGACCGGGGACAGCGACGGCTTTTTCGTTTCGGCTTCGCCTTCCCTGCAAAGCCTCGCGTGCCGGCGGGGTTAATGGTGACGAGAGCCAGCTGCTTTATCCTACGATCACTACACCTACCTTAATTCTCTGGGGGCGGGAGGATAGTTGGATACCGCCGGAACGAGGAGAGGCGCTTCACGGCATGATTCCGAAGTCGATTCTCCGCATAATTGAGGATGCGGGCCATCTCGTCATTGAAGAGAAGCCTTATGAAAAGGAGGGGATTCTCATGAACAGACCATTCAAGTATACCCGGCTTTCGAAGGACGACGCGGCCTGCCTGCTGATCGATCATCAGTCGGGTCTGATCTCTCTGGTACAGGACTTCTCGCCGGGTGAGTTCAAGAACAACGTTCTTGCTCTGGCGGCCGGTGTCAAGTATTTCAAGCTGCCCACGATCCTGACGACAAGCTTCGAGAATGGACCGAATGGACCTCTGGTGCCGGAACTCAGGGAGCTGTTCGCCGACGCGCCGTATATCGCACGTCCCGGGCAGATCAATGCCTGGGACAACGAGGAGTTTGTCGATGCGGTGCAAAAGACCGGCCGGAAGCAGTTGATCATCGCCGGGGTGGTCACCGAGGTGTGCGTGGCGTTCCCGGCGCTCTCAGCCGTCGAGGCTGGATACGACGTTTTTGTGGTGACCGATGCCTCCGGAACGTTCAATGAGGTTACAAGGCACGCCGCATGGGCACGCATGGCCGCAGCAGGTGTTCAGATCATGAGTTGGTTCGGCGTGGCGTGCGAGTTGCACCGGGATTGGCGAAACGACATCGAAGGTCTCGGCGCACTCTTCTCCGAGTATATTCCGAACTACCGGAACCTGATTACGAGCTACACGGTCAGGAAGTAGCGGCGGTTTCGACCCGGAGGCCATGAAGCGATTCAGAGCGTTTGCAGCAACGGCATCCAAAGGACAGCGCCGCGCGCCGATGTTGGCGGCGACCGCTCTGCATCTCTATTTCGGGGCCATGCGACAAACCCTCGCAAGCAGAAGGAGGTCAATCATGTTCAAACGTAACACGCTCTGGATGGTGCTTGCCGCTATCGCCCTTGTGACAGGAGGGGTGTGCACGGCGTTCGCGCAAGGTGAATCATCGCAAAAGCAGCAATCGCTCTACGAGCGACTGGGTGGTCTCGCACCGATTTCGGTCGTTGTCAGCGACTTTATCGATGCGCTCATGCCGGATGCCTTCCTCAATGCGAATCCCGCTATCGATGCCGCGAGAAAACGTGTGCCGGCGCCGTATCTCAAGTATCACGTGACGGCCATGGTGTGCCAGGCTGCCGGCGGCCCTTGTCAATACCATGGCCGCGGGATGAAGGCGTCTCACGCCCACCTGAACATCACGGAACGGGAGTGGGAGCGTATGGTGACCATTTTCAAAGAAGTGCTCGCGAAGCATCGCGTTCCGGCGAAGGAGACTCAGGAGCTGCTCGACATCGTTCGTTCGACGAAGGCTGATATCGTGGCGTCCCAGGGCGGCAGGTGAAGGTAACGGCAGCTGAACCCATAAGGTTTGGCTTTGATCAGGATGCAGCTCATTGAAGGTAAAACGTCTCGGGATTTGCTCAGCGAGAATAGGGCGCCAGTTAAAAAATTTCGGGTCGTCATTTGCGGGCTCGCGGCGATTTCGCAGGAATATCAGGCAATGACCGATCATGTCATTGCAGAGTATACCGAGTTGCAGAACGGGCATGAGCGCGTTGAGCCGGAAACGGGCGATCCGCCCCCAGAACACTATGCACTGCACTATCTCCCAAGCTGCCGGGGCATAACGGGCCGCTTTGCGAAACGCCCTTGCTTTTGGTTGATGTTTATGTCTATATCTCGCGATATCGGCAGGATTCATCCATAGGGAACTTTCACCCCCCCCTCCATAAGTTACGCCTATGCCGGGTGTATACCTGTCCGTGCACCGGATTGCGATTTCGATGCCGATGCGTGGCAACCGGTGATCGGCAGCGTTATTCACCAAAGAAAATACCGGTATGAAACGATGTGATTGGGCTGATTCGAACCTTCCGCAAATTGAATACCATCACTCCCCATAACCGAAATCGGCCGATAGATGGTACGTACTGTCAACCGGCGGTCGGCGGCCCCGTCCCTTCGCCGCTAAGCCGGAGCATTGGGCATGATCATCAACAATAAAAGGGAGAATAGCATGAAAAAGTATGGCGCCGAGTTTTTTGGAACATTCTGGCTGGTTCTTGGCGGATGCGGCAGCGCGGTTTTAGCTGCTGCGTTCCCGGATGTCGGCATTGGTCTGCTTGGCGTGTCACTGGCATTCGGTTTGACCGTGCTCACCATGGCCTTCGCTATCGGGCACATTTCCGGCTGTCATCTCAACCCGGCGGTTTCTTTTGGTCTCTGGGCCGGGGGCCGCTTCCCGGCAAAAGAACTCTTGCCCTACATTGTCGCGCAGGTCCTGGGCGGGGTTGCGGCAGGTGGTGTTCTGTATCTGATCGCTTCCGGTAAGGCAGGCTTTGATGTGTCCGCCGGCTTTGCCTCAAACGGCTACGGTGCCCACTCGCCCGGCGGGTATGGTTTGCCGGCTGCCCTGATCACTGAAGTGGTCATGACCATGATGTTTCTTCTGGTCATTATGGGCGCCACCGACATTCGGGCACCACAGGGGTTCGCACCGATTGCAATTGGTTTGTGCCTGACGCTCATCCATTTGATCAGCATCCCGGTTACAAACACCTCGGTCAATCCTGCCCGCAGCACGGGTGTTGCGCTGTTTGCAGGCGATTGGGCGATCTCACAGCTTTGGCTGTTCTGGGTGGCCCCGATCATCGGCGGTATGCTGGGAGCGGCGATCTATCGGTTTATCGGCAGCGAAAAAAGCTGACAGGTGTTTGTCCATCCCCTGGCTGATGTGAGGTGAATGGAAAGGGCTTTGCATGTTTGTAACGTTGAGTCTTGCCACGTTTCTGCTCGTCCTTGTGACGCTGTTGCCCCTGTGGCGCCATCCGCACTGGATCATTCGAGGGATGGACTTCCCGCGCATGCAGTTTTCGGTTGCGGCAATAGTCCTGTTATCGGCGCAATCAATTTTTCTGGATTTTGGGAGCACGGGCGCGTGGATGCTGATTGTTCCAACGCTCTTTTGCCTCGCCTGGCAGTTCTGGTGGATTGCACCCTACACGCGCTTATGGCCGCACGAGGTTCAGGCGGCGGAGGAAAACCGTTTTGAACGGCATCTCAGCATTATGACGGCCAACGTGCTGACCCCCAATCGTAATGCCGAGGCGCTTCTTGCGCTGGTCAGAGAGCGCAGCCCCGACGTTCTGGTTACGCTGGAGTCTGATCAATGGTGGCAGGACCGACTGGACACCCTGCAGCCTGAAATGCCGCATACCATAAAGTGCCCGCTGGATAACCTCTACGGCATGCACGTGTATTCACGCCTGCCCCTCGATGAGGCGGAGACCCGATTTCTGGTCGAGGATGACGTTCCGTCAATGCATGCCCTGTTGAGACTGCGTAACGGCGCCGGCGTCCGGATTCATTTTCTGCATCCGGCGCCGCCGAGCCCTACGGAGAATGCCGAATCCGGAGAGCGGGATGCCGAGCTGCTGATCGTCGCCCGCAGCATTACCGACAGCGCGCAGCCGGTCATCGTCACCGGTGATCTCAACGACGTCGCCTGGTCGGCGACAACACGACTTTTTCGCAAGATCAGCGGTCTGTTGGATCCGCGAGTAGGTCGAGGCATGTTCAACACATTTCATGCGGATTATCCCTTTCTTCGCTGGCCGCTGGACCACCTTTTCCACAGCCGGCATTTCACGCTGCGTTCCATTGAACGCCTGCCGCCGATCGGGTCGGATCACTTCCCGCTGCTCGCATCACTTTCGTACACGCCAATGGAAGGGATCGCTCAGAACGGCTTGGAAGCCGACAGCGATGACCACTCGTGGGCAGAATCCATCATTAAGGAACAGAACGTGAGTCCCGCGGATGTTCCCCAACCCGGCGAGTGAGTCTGCTTTTCAGCTTCTGACCCATGCGTGAACCAAACTCAGGGACGGCATTACGGGAACTGTCGAGGCAGGGGGGCCTTTCAAGGCAACTTCAATCGGATAGACAAAGACATCGTTTGGCACCGTCAATCCACCGGTGCAACGCACGGTCGGCACCGGTGGATGTAACGTGCCGTTTCAAAAAAGAGGGCGTTCGGCAATTTTTTCCCGCCGTATCCCTCGGTTTACTCAGATCCGGTCGATCCTGACAGCGCAGGCCTTGTACTCGGCTGTCAGGGTGAAGGGATCGAAAGCCGGATTGGTCAGCCAGTTGGCACAGGTCTCCCGGAAATGGAAGGCCATCCAGACCATGCCCGGCGGCACCTCCTGGGTCACCCTGGCCCGAACCGCTATCTCGCCCCGGCGGGAGCTGACCTTGATCATTTCACCGTGTTTTATGCCCAGGGTCCGTGCATCCGAAAGAGAGATATCGGCGCTTTCTTCACCCAGGATGTCGTTGAGGCCCTCGCACCGCCCCGTCTGGGTGCGGGTATGGTAGTGGCTGAGCCTCCGGCCGGTGCTCAACACCAGTGGGTATTCCGAATCCGGCACCTCGGCGGGCGGTGTCCAGTCCGCCGGCGTGAAAATACCCAGACCGCACGTGAACTGGCCATCCCGGTGGAGAAAGCAGGTTCCGGGATGCGCTTCATCCGGACAGGGCCACTGAAGTCCATCTCCCTCGAGGCGGGCGTACTTGATGCCGCAGAGCTGGGGCGCCAGTACCGACACCTCGTTGTCCCAGATCTCCTGGGCGCTGTTCGACTCCCAGTGATGGCCCATGCGCCGGGCGATCTCCCGGAAAATCCACCAGTTGGGCCTGGCCTGACCCGGCGGTTCACTGGCCGTCCGGACCCGGCTGACCCGGCGTTCACTGTTGGTGAAGGTTCCGTCGTTTTCGCTCCATGCCGCAGCCGGCAGGACGACGTGGGCAAAACGGGTGGTCTCGGTGGGGAAGATGTCCTGGCAAACCAGGAATTCAGCGGAGGCCAGTTCGTGCTCCACCTTCCGGATATCGGGCTCGGTGTTGGCCAGATTTTCGCCGAAGATATAAAACCCGCGGATCCGGCCGTCGACAAGTCCCTCCATCATCTGGGGGATCATGAGGCCGTTATTCTCCGGCAGACTTGCAACCCCCCAGGACTCGGCGACCTTTTTTCGGGCCTCGGCGTCGGTCACCTTCTGGTATCCTGGAAAGACGTTGGGCAATGCCCCCATGTCACAGGCGCCCTGGACGTTGTTCTGACCCCGAAGGGGATTCACGCCGCCGCACTCCATGCCCATATTGCCGAGGAGCATCTGGAGATTCGCCATGGTGACGACATTGTTTCTGCCGCAGGTATGTTCGGTGATGCCAAGGGTGTAGCAGAGCATGAGCGGCTTGACCGATGCCAGAATGCGGGCGGTTTCCCGGATCTTTTCCGCGGGGATGCCGCAGATGTCCGCCGCTTTCTCCGGCGGATATTTCGCCACCGTCTCCTTGAGCAGGTCGAAATCGACCGTGCACGAGTTTACGAATGATTTGTCGTAGAGGTCCTCTTCGATAAGCACCTGCATCAGGCTGTTGGTAAAGGCGATGTCGCTCCCCACCCGGATCGGCAGGTGCAGATCGGCGAAATCCGCCAGCTTGTGTCGACGGGGATCCACCAGGATGAGTTTCGCTCCGTTCATGACGGCATTCTTCAGGAACGTCGCGGCCACGGGGTGAGCCTCGGTCATGTTGGAACCGACAACCAGGAACATTTCAGCCCGTGAAAATTCGTCGAAAGAGTTGGTCATGGCACCTGACCCGAATGTTGCCGCCAGACCGGCGACAGTGGGGGCGTGTCAGGTACGGGCGCAGTGATCAATGTTATTGGTCTTGAACACTGCGCGAAAAAGTTTCTGCATCTGATAGGAATCTTCATTGATGCTCCGGGCACAGCTGACGCCGGCCAGTGCATCCGGCCCGCTCTCGGCAATGATCTGCTTGAATTTGTCGGCTACCAGGTTCAGCGCCTCGTCCCAGGAGGCTGGCCTGAAATCCCCTTTTTCATCCCGGATGAGCGGGGTTTTGAGCCGTTCTTCCGAGTAGATGAAATCGTACCCGAACCGTCCCTTGACGCAGAGGCGGCCCTTGTTAGGCGCCCCATCCTCGACCCCCGTCACCTTGACGATCTTGCCGTCCTGGACATGGAGCCATTGCTGGCACCCTACGCCGCAGTATGGACAGGTGGTGCGGATCTTTTTCGCTTTCCAGGGACGCCAGACATACCGGGATTTCTTTTCCACCAGGGCGCCCACGGGACAGGCTTGGACGCATTCACCGCAGAATACGCATTCGGAGTCGATAAGGGCTTTGTCCTCGGCGGCGACGATCTTGCTGTCATAGCCCCGGTAGCCGTGACTGATGGCCCGGTTGACCTGGACCTCGTTGCAGGCCTGAACGCAACGGCCGCAGAGGATGCACCGGGAAAAATCCCTCACGATCAAAGGGTTCTTCAACTCCGTTGGGTATTTACCCGGATTGGGCGTGAAACGGCTTCCCCGGACCTGATACTGGAACGCCAGTTCCTGGAGTTTGCAGTCTCCCCAGACCGGACAGAGATCACCGGTACCGTCCATGTTCTGGACACCGAGCTGGAATCCGGTCCAATCGTCATCGGCCACGCCGCCGGGAGCGGCGCAGTTGTGGTTTCCCGAGGCCAGCAACAGTTCAAGGACCATGCGCCGGGCTTTGATGACCCGGGGGGATTCCGTTTTGACGTCCATGCCGCGAGCCGCGGGGGTGGCGCAGGAAGGCATCAGAGACCGGGCGCCTTTCACCTCCACCACGCAGATACGGCACGCGCCTGTGGGCGTGGTACCTTTCAGGTGACACAGCGTGGGAATGCGGACGCCGTTCGCCTCGGCGACCTCGAGAATGGTCTGCCCCGGCGTGAATGTCACCTCGTTGCCGTTAAGAAAGAATGCGTTTTCCGACATCGTTACCTCTGTCTTTCAATCGGGTGGATAATATCCGACCGGCGGTAAAACCCGCTTTCGTGGGATGGACAGCGGCGGGGATACGTTCCGTCGGGGGTTGAAACATCTTTATAGGTTTGTTTAGGTTCCTTTGTGTCGTTAAAACAGATCAAACAGACCTTTAATGACTACATGGGCCTATTAACACACCCAAATGCATTGTGTCAAGATTGACATAATGGTCTGATGGGTTTCGTCTTGCCTGAAGGAGTGGATGCATGATAACGTGTTGAATATTATGACTGAAGAAAAGAAAACGTTTTACATCCGTTCAAAGGTCTGGATCGAGGACGAAGACGGAAATGTGGTTTTCGGATTGGGTCGCATGAGAATCCTCGAAGCCATTGAGCGTCTGGGCTCCATCAATGCCGCCGCCAAGGCGCTCAAGATGGGTTATCGGGCGATCTGGGGAAGGATCACGGCCTCGGAGGAGCGCCTGGGAAAAGCACTCCTGGTCCGGAATATCGGCGGGTCGTCCGGTGGTGGATCGCAACTCACCCCCTATGCGAAATCCCTCATGGAAAAATTTCGTAACCTTCACCGCACCGTAGAGATCGAATCGGATGCCCTGTTCGAAAACGTGGCCGTCTCAGGGATATCGCCTGAACATCCGATTGAAAAAACGTGACCTTGACGCTTTCGGTATGCGTGATTTTTGTGCGCCGAATGGTTACAGGGTATGAACGGCCGAAGCATCGAAGGCAAGATATACTTCTTTGCCTTCTTTGATGGATAGCTCAAACAGCAGGCGCTTGGTCATCAGAGACTTGAAGGTCAACGCCCCGACGGCGGTGTGAATCTCGTAAGAGAACCCTTGGT
Source organism: Desulfococcus multivorans (assembly GCF_001854245.1). Taxonomy (GTDB): domain Bacteria; phylum Desulfobacterota; class Desulfobacteria; order Desulfobacterales; family Desulfococcaceae; genus Desulfococcus; species Desulfococcus multivorans. The sequence continues at coordinate 1,842,039 of NZ_CP015381.1, forward strand.
CAACAATCCCCATCACGGTTCCTTTGTAACAGTTCTTCCCGCCGGAGGACTCCGGCGCATTCAGGCTTACGGCAACATCTTCGGGCCGTAACGCTATGTATCGACTGTCTTGGGCGGGCTTTTTCGCCAACGTCACCTCCACCGATTTCGCAAAGGCTTTTGTATCGACAAAATTTGCGCGGAACAGATTTTTCATTCCGACAAAATCCGCAACAAATCGAGAGACAGGTCTTTGAAATATCTCCTCGACCCTGCCGACCTGCTCGATTCTGCCCCGACTCATCACTGCGGCGCGATTGCCCAGAGACAGGGCATCGACAAAGTCATGGGTCACCATCATGAAGGTGGTTGGAGAAGCGGTGTGAAGTTTTTTCAGCGTATTTCTGATCTCTTCACGAAAATGGGGATCCAGTGCAGAGAGGGGCTCATCGAGAAGCAGAACACCGGGATTGACCATCAGGGCTCGCGCCAGGGCCGTCCTCTGGCGTTCTCCTCCGCTCAAGTTGAGGGGTAATCGATGTTGAAGATGGGTGAGATCGAGGGTGTCCAGAAGATAGTCCAGGCGGTTTTCCAGCGCCTTCTTTTGACGTTTGGCATACCGATGGCCATAGGTGATGTTTTTCTCCACCGTCAGATGGGGGAAAAGGGCATAGTCCTGATATACAATCCCGACGAACCGTTTTTCTGGGGGTAGACGGGTGACATCTTTTTCGTTGAGGATGATTTTCCCGCTCTTCACGGGAACGAGACCCGCGATGGCTTCGAGAAGCAGCGTTTTGCCGGCGCCTGTGGGTCCCATGAGGACGAAAAATTCATTGGCCCCTATTTCAAGATCGATGCCGCTGAGTCTGAAATCTCCGAGTGCGATGTGAAGATTCTGGATGGCAATCAAGCTTCACGTCCGGACCGCAGGGTGACCACCCGCAGCATCAGAAACAGGATAAGGCAGACGCAGACCAGCCATACCGCCACCGGCTGGGAATATTTGAGCCCGTAACCCTCGAAGCGTTCATATATCATTACCGGCGCCGTCATGGGATGGTAGGCGACAACCACGACGGCGCCGAATTCACTGATGGCACGGGCGGAGCACATGATAACACCCGCGATCATGCTCCGCCACGCCAGGGGGAAGGTGATCCGGAAGAACGTACTTGCCATCGATGCCCCAAGGCTTCGGGATACCTTCTCCAGTCGGGGTGGTATGCTCTCAAAACCGTCTTTTGCGGCGTTGATGTAAAAGGGCATGCCAACGAATGTCAGAACGATAACGATTCCCGTGACACTCCCCATGATGCGGATGCCCAGCTCCGACAGGAGATGTCCCAGCCAATGATTTTTTCCCGCAACACTGAGGATGGCGATTCCCACGACCGGGTGGGGAATGACAATGGGCAAATCGATAATGCCTTCCACGAGTCTTTTTCCGCGAAAACTGTGCCGGGCGAGCAGATAGGCAAGCGGGGTTCCGAAGAAGAACGATATGAGACCGGCCAGACCGGCGGTGTAGATGCTGAGCCATATCGACCGCAATACATCCCTTGATCCGGCCGTTTCGAGGAGCAATGCCAAAGAAGGTGCCTTGACCATCTCCATGAGCGGCAGCAGAATGAACACCATCACCGCAAACCCGCAGGTGATGGTGATCCATAAGAAAGGTTCCTTTCCCGGCATTGTCGGAACAGGCTTCCGTCAGAGTTTGACTTCCACCAGCGGCTGCAGTCGCTTCGGAAGTTGATCCTGCATCGTTTGTGTTGGCACTCTGCCGGGGACAAACGGCGGTTGACCCATCTCCTTGAGGATCTTGAGCCCCCCTTCCGGATTCAGCAGATATTCCAGGAAGGCGATCGCCGCTTCCGCGTTCGGAGCGTTCTTGATGATGCAGGTCCCATATGTAACGGATTCTCCCTTGATGTTCATGAACTGACCCGGTTCCTTGCCCGTGACCTTGACGACCGCTTGCTGGTAAAGATGGTCATAACGGTAGTTTCCAAGGTTTATCTCGTCGGGAAGAGCGATATAGTTCAACTCATGCTGTACCGCCACGGAAAGGTATTCCCATGCATAATCCATGTTGCCCGTCTGGAGAAGGGAGATGAGTTCGACCGATTTCGGACGGATATTTTCTTTGGGTCGGTTGGCGATCATCTTCTCGTAAAGTCCATCCACCTGGTAGTGTTTTTCGGCGAGCTGGAGTACCATGAGGGATCGATACCCGCAAGGATCGAGGTCGGGATCTGAATGGCCCCATACGACATCCTTTTTAAGAAGGATATCGTACCAGTTTTCGGCATTGATATCGTTGGCGTATCTGCTTTTGTCCGTATAGCAGAGCACAATCTGGTTGGTGGCAAAACGGATATTCATATCGGCGTACTCGGGGATGAGCAGTTTGTCGATGACCTTATAATCCGCCGAGACGATGATGTCGCAGGGTTTCTTGAGGTCCGTCACCTTTCTCGCACATTGTTGACTCCCGCCGGCTTCGCGCAGCACGTCAACCTTCGGGTATTTCGCCTCGAAAGCCTTTTCCATTGTTTCAAAAGGAAGCGCAAGGCTTCCGGCATGAAATATGACCAGATTTCCCGATGGTTCGGCGAAGCCGTTACACAGGGACCACGGTAGAATGGAAAGCGCTGCAAAGACCAGGATAGTGATCGTTGCTGTTTTTTTCATGCTCGAACCTCCTTATTGGCCTTTAGATGTTAAATCGGAATGTCAATCCGCCACCTTGACCGGTTTTCGGATTCTTTTCACGTTTCAAGGGGCATGCATCATGAAACAGCATCATTTTAATCTATATATCATTATCACGGGAAAAGAATAGATGTCAATATTGGTTGATATCAGGGCATTTTCATGATTTTTTGTTTAAAAAATTTTTTTATTGCCCCAATATTCCTATGCCACCCATCGTCGATATGTTGGTGGTCTGCAAAAAATCAGCCCGAGAGATCATGGTGAGAACGCGAGGAGCGACAGATCCCCCGGCATCAAGGGATCTTCGGGAAGAATCTCAATAGGTATTGTTTCTGTTCGAATACGTGATATACAGTTTGAATTTACCTCTATATTGAACTATACTAACTCACTTTTCGGTGTTTTAAGCACGCCAGGTTGAACGTTAAAAGAGATGACTCGACTTTCGACTTTCATCGGCCGGTGCCGGTCACCATCATGAAAGTCGAAACTTAAAAAGATTATTGAAATTTAAAAGGTCGTATGAATGAAAGCATATTTCGGTTTTGATGACACGGATACCCACAATTCCCTTTATGGGACGGGCAAGCTCGTCAGATGGTTTCAGCAAAAGCTTTCCGTTGAATCTCAATGCATCGGCGTCGTGCGCCAACAGCTTCTTGTGTGCGACGCCATTCCGTACACGTCCCATAACAGTGCGGCATGTATGATCGTGGAAATACCCGACCTGTCGATGTTGGATCAGATGATCGCCGATGCCGTTTCCCATATCGAAAGTCACGCCGCTTTGGGGAGTGATCCCGGCTTGTGTGTGGCGGCAGAATGTGATTCGAATCTGGAAAATATCGTTGAATACGGCCGTTCTTGCACCCATACGATATCCACCCAGAAACAGGCGCTTCAGACTGCAAAGAATATCCATCTCTCGGGTCACGGCGGAACCCATGATGGTATTATCGGTGCGGTTGCGGCGGTGGGGCTGACCCTTTCGGGGTGGTCGGGGCGGTTCATCGAGCTGAGAAATCTGCGTGACTGGCCTGCGCAGGCAACCGTATCCGAATTGAAAGACAGCGGCATTGAAACCCTGTCGATTGACCGGGATGCAAAAGTTCCTGTCCCCAGTGACATTGTCATCACTAACGGTTGGCTGCGTCCGCGGCTGATCGGTCATCGACCTGTGCTTCTCGTCAGACCTCAAGGGCAGTCCATTTGGACAAATATCGACGGAAAGCGCATCAAAAACGGTCATTCAACGATGAAAAACAAACCGTTGACGCAGACCGAAACGGTCAAATCCGCTTAGTGCTAATCTCTTCATACATTTCGACAAACCGCAAAAGCTTTTGAGCTTGATTTTTCATATAATCAATCCAGAAGCTTAAGATTTCGACACCTTCGGATGTGAGCTGGTAAACCCTTTTGGCCGGACCGGCTCCATCCGTTTCCCATTCCGAAAACACCAGCCCGTTTTCTTCCAGTTCCCTCAAATGACGATAAATCATTCCAGGGGCCACCTGACCTTCTATAAAACCGAACACGGAAATTTTCTGAATCAGTTCGTATCCGTATGACGGCTTGATTTTCAGGGACAGCAATATAGAGGCCTGTATATACCGTTCCGTCTTTTTCGAACCCAAATGAACAGATGTATTTTGTTTTCTTGACATAGGTATTTTAAGGATATATTAATTTTTTAGAACATATAATCTTTTATCAGCCGGGAGGGTGTCATGGCAACAAAAATATTTGTGCGCGAAAGACGAAAAATCGAAAAGGGTGAAAAAAAACCAAGATTTCGAGTCGTTGGCGTCAGTGGTTCGGATGTCAAGGTTTATGTCAGCCACATCCGCAAAACTGAACTTGATCAAATCAGCAGGGAGACCGGTGCTGACATCATTTATCTGCAGGGCGGCCAGGGGCAGAAAACCGGTGAAGGCCGGCAGGACTGAAATTTGGCAAATGGAGAAATGTGTAAATGATTCTGGGCATCCGGTTGTCCGGGATGCCCAGAATCAGGGAACTGCGCAGATGATGTGACCGATGTTGTCTGTCGTTTCTAATCTTTGTAAATGATGGTGCCGACGTGTTTTCCCTCAAGCGCATCCAGTATATATTCAGGATGCCTCAATGCATCGATGATCTGTAGTTCCTTCAAACATTTGGATCGCTGAAGCAGGCTCAGGACAGGCCGTTCGACGATGAGGTCGTCCAGATCCAGCGCCATGAGTTCCCGGGCGGATATCCGTTTGAAGAATTCAAGGGTTCCGCGTTCGGACTCGTTGATCTTTTTCGGGTCTTTATCGAACAAGCCCTTTTCATCCTTGAGAAATATCAGGGAACGCGCACCGATATTTTCAGCCAGAAGAAATGCGCCGCAGTCGGTCCGGTGTGGTGGAATCGAGCCAAATTCTGCCGGGTGTTCAAAAAAGCCGTAAGGCGGGATGCCGTAGGTGATCGGTATGTAGCCCAATCGGCAAAACATCGTCAATTGTTCCAGATTGTCTCCATGGCCGATCTTGACGCCGCCGTGCTTTGCCAGCAGAACCGACAGCATTTCCGCGTTTTGCCAGGAAACCTTATCCCCCAGTTTGGACAGCACCCCGGTCGGCATGCCCAGGTCGACACCAATATTATAGACATGCCGCGCCCGGGTTCCCCCGCCGGTCATCAACAGTATCTTGTGGTTGTCCTTGGCTTTTATCAGGACGTCCAAAATGGGGAGCAACGCCGTCCGGCCGCGGTCCATGATGCTCTGCCCGCCGATTTTGATGACGTTGATATCCGGGTGCATGCGGAAGTATTCCGCAGCTTCGGTGCGTTCAAGCAGTTTCTTGCTGACCAGGGACTCTCCCATCAACGGCGAATCGATGTGAAGCCTGCCCTTGTCCGGTTCCTCTTTTATCAATTTAGCCACGTTTATCTGCTTTCATAACGGTTAAAATAGATTGCGTTGAAGCTGATTTGAAAAACGATATCATGATCCCGATAAAAGGTCTACGGTCTTTCACGCTGCTTCGTTCCCCGTTCAGAAGGCAAGCGTCACCATTCCCTGCCCGATGTGTTCGTCCTGATCGTCGGTCGCGGTGTCGGTTTGCAAAAATGAATAATTGGCCTGGAGTTTCAGGTTGTGACCGTTGAGATAGTAGGTCAGCCCGACCGTATACTCCTGTTCATCGTTGTCGCCGCTGTTGTCGGGATTATCCGGATCCACGTAAGCATAGCGTGCCGCCAGCTCAAACGTCTTCGGAATGACGAAATAGCCTCCCTGAAGAAAAAAGCCCTGAGCGCTTTCCTTTCCAAAGGGGGTGGCTTCATCCGGATCGATGCTTCGGAAATGATAACCGCCTTCCACCGAAACATTTTGATACTTGAACGCGAGATCCGCCGTCAATTGATATACATCGCTTTCCACGGACATGACATCGGTGTCGCCCAGTATGCCGGCCAGTGTTTTCCTTTCCCCGGGATCCAGGTTGGGAAGATACGCCCCTGCAACACCAACGGCCAGTTTCGGGGTGTCCGGTGCATCCAGCGCAGCCTGCGAATAAGAATAGGGACCCAAAGGGGTCAGGACCAACCTGGCAATGTACATGAAATCACGATCGACATTGCTTTGATTGGCGCCGCTGCCGTTGAAAACGCCCGCCTGGTAGGTTAACATGTCCTGAAAAAATTTTCCGGAAAGTTGTAAACCGATATCTCTCTGAAGGGAAAATTCGCTGCTGGCGATGGACCGATCGATCAGCTGAAGGTTGAAGGCCGATGTCATGAATTCGCGGTCAAAGGGGAGCTTGTACTGACCGATCTTGGGTTGAACCGCGTCAAAATAGTCGGCTTCGATGTAGGCATCCCGCAGGGCTGCGTCACCGCCTTCCAAAGTGATTTGCGTGCCGTATTTCATCCAGGGATAAAACACGTTGCCCCCGGCCAGAACGCGCGCCCGTCGCACCCTGAAGGTCGACGTGTCCGCTTTACCTTCCCGTTCCCGATAACTGAACAGGCCTTGAGTTCGAACGTTCAGGGTCAGGGAATAGCGGTCGTCCGTCGTTTTGATATAGGCGCCTTTTTTGTAGCCCACCTCAACGTTCCGGGTCCATTCGTCACCGGACGGCTTTTCCTGCTTGGCTACAGGTGCTGATGGTTCTTCCTCCGCCTCAATTTCCTTTGCTATGGATTCGGCTTCTTCACTTGTAATGATGCCTTTCTTGATCAGGATTTTGATCAGTCTTTCGGTCTGATCCGCTCTGACCGCCGTGGCGAAAAAAGTGACCGCCAATATAACCGTCAATACCGCAATCAGATTTGACTTTCCCTTCATGCCGTTGTCCTCCCTTCCCGTCTAAGTATTTTCAGGATCGATCCCGATCTCCATCAACACCTGCAACTCCTTCAGTGACCAGTAGATACGCAGCTGCGCCGTCGGATCCACCACCCGGCCGTCGTTGTCCGGAGCCCCCGGGGACTGTCCCATTCATCCCGGGCAGCAGGTCATGGGTAATTTTTGTGGTTGCGTCCGTCACAAAAGTAATCCGAATCCATCTCTCTCATGTGATGGTAAGCGGCTTACGCGGTTGGTGCGACAACGCTGAAAACTGCGATCATGACACCATATGCGAAGGCACCTATAAAGAGTATCTGTTTGTACATGGCGCATCTCCTTTTCTCAAGATTATCCTCTTCCGGAAATAGATGTTTTTTTGAAATATTATACGTAGTAACCTAAACTTTTTTCACTGAAACAATTAAAACCGATTGTACGGTTCAAAAACACCTTATAACGGTTTAAAATAACCGAGATTAAATAGTGACGGATTGGGATTTGTTACGCTACCCATCATGTTATTGTCAACCTAAATCAAGAAGGGTATAAGTCATAAAAGGTAATTATAAGTGGATATAAGAAATTATTGAACGATTAGATTGTAGTATTGAAAAAATAATAGATGATAAATTCCAATTAATACATTTTGGTGAGGCGGCCAAGTTGCGGGCTTGATCAGCGGCATTGACCTTGACGGCAGATACTCATGATGTATATCGGTGATGCATAGACGTCATTGTTAACCTGGGGCATGAACGGCATGATAAGATCGCTGATATATGGGTAGGCTTAACCTCAGATCGCAGCATTGGATTGTGTCGAGGCCTTTGAATGCTGTCGCCCCCGGAGCATGGAAAGGTGGTCTACGCTATGCTTTTTCCGACCTGTTGCGACGACAAGAAGAATCGGCACAAGCGTTTTAGACGTATATCAGCGGGGCATAGTGAAGAAACTTGAGCTGAGGCGTGAAAAAGTGCGACAGGTTTTGGATACGACCTTGAGAACTCTCCATCCACGCTTTCGTCGACCGATGCGGCATGCGGTTCGATGGGGGCATGGCATCGCTGCGATGCTGATTCTGGCGACATGTCTTTGGTGGGCATGGCATGACTACAATCCTGTCGTGTCGGGTGCGGGTTCGCCCGAAGCGGGGAAAAAGGCGGCTGGAACGGCACCCATGGAATCACTTCCGCGGGTGGTTCTTACGCCAGAAGAGCAAGCCTATCTCGCCGAATCGGGGCCTATTACGGTCTGTCCGGATCCAGACTGGATGCCCTTTGAATATATGGATGATAAAGGCAATTTCACCGGCATCGCAAAGGATTTGATGGGCCTCATAGAAGCACGGCTGGGGATCCGTTTCACCTATGTGGTTGCCCGGGATTGGGATGAAGCCGTTGCGATGTCAAAAGCGGGTGAAGTGTTGATCCTGCCTTTTCTGAATCAGACGCCCAAGCGGGAGCAATGGCTGATCTTCACCGAACCGCTGCTCCTGGATCCGAACGTGTTTATCACCCGCGAAGAGCATCCCTTCATCACGAACGCGGCTCAGTTGACCGATGAATCCGTCGTTCTTCCGAGCGGAACCTCGACGGAAGAGCGGGTGCGTGAGGATTTTCCGAATCTCACCATCGTCAATGTGCCCACCGAAAACGAGGTCTTTGAAGCGGTGTCCCATCGAAAAGCGGATCTGACCCTTCGTCCGCTGATCATTGCCGCATATACGATACGGAAGGAAGGTTTTTTCAACCTGAAAATCGCCGGTCAGGCTCCCGAGTCATATGGCAATCATCTGCGCATGGGTATCTTGAAAAGCGAGCCGATGCTGCGCGACATCATTAACCGAGCTATTGCCACTATCACGCACGAGGAACGTGAGTCCATCGTCAACCGGCATGTCAATGTGAAGATCGTCCGTCCGATGGATTATGCCTTTGTGCTGCGTATCGCAGGGGTATTGGCGCTGCTCATCGGGATTTCCTTCTACTGGAATTATCGTCTGAAAAAGATCAATATCGCCTTGAACGAAAGCGAGCGCAGCAAGTCCGTACTGTTGGCCAACCTTCCCGGGATCGCCTATCGATGCCGTTTTGATCCTCAATGGACGATGGAATTTATTTCCGAGGGCTGTCTTCAACTCACCGGATATCGAAGCGAGGACCTGCTCCATAACCGCGTTTTGGCCTATGCAGACCTGATTTCGCCGGAAGAGCGGGAGTGGATCTGGCAGACCTGGACGCATGCCGAGACCGAGGGAAAAGCGGCTCACATGGAGTACCGCATTATTACCGCCGACGGAAAGACCAAGTGGGTTTTCGAGCAGGGCGTGTTCATTTATGACGATGCGCACACCGTTCGGGCAATCGAAGGGCTGATCATCGACATCACGGATCGCAGGAATGCCGAGGCGGAGCGCGAAAAGGTCGTCAGGGAGCTTCGCGCTGCATTGGCGGAGGTGAAAACGCTGCGGGGAATCCTTCCCATTTGTGCCAACTGCAAAAAGATCAGAGACGATGAGGGATACTGGGATCAGGTTGAGCATTATGTTTCCAGGCACACGGACGCCAGTTTTTCTCACGGCATCTGCCCGGATTGCCTCAACAAGCTGTATCCGGAATTCTCGAAAGCGGATGCGGATATCGAAAAAAGCGATCCGGCGCGTCCCGACCCAGCCCCTTTGCCGCCGGCTGAGGAATGACGCCGGCCCGTTCGGGCGTCATCCCATCGGCAGGTGTTTTCATTCATTTCCCGGCGTTCGTTCAAGCTACAAGGAACGATTCTTCACCAGGCCTTTATTGGCGATGTCTTGAAATTTTATCCGCTATGTGTCAATATATTAACCCGACAAAATGCGCAGGTACAGTAGATTCAGCCAAATGGCGTCTTTTGTGAACAGGCGCTTAAATCCAATAATGAACACAAGGAGTTGAAAAATGTATTTCAAACAGATTACCGTTCCAGGATTGGGCTGCAATTCCTATGTTATCGGCTGTCCGGGAGCGCGGCAGGCGGTGGTTGTGGACCCCAAGCGGGATGTCCAGGACTACATGGATATCTCCCGGGATGAAGGGATGAAGATTACCCATATTATCGAAACCCATGTACATGCCGATCATGTCAGTGGAAACCAGGAATTGAAATCCCGTACCGGAGCGGATATTTATTTCAGCGAACATGCACCGGTGACGTTTGATCACAAAAAGCTGAAAGAAGGCGATGTGATCGAATTCGGAATGGTCAAGCTCGAGATCATTTATACCCCCGGCCATACACCGAACGCCATTTCCATTCTGGTAACCGACAAGGCACGTGCGGATGCACCGTGGATGATTCTTACAGGCGATCTTCTGTTTGTCGGTTCCATAGGCCGGCCCGATCTCGCCGGCGCGGAGATTCTGGAGGAACAGGTCAAAAACCTGTACGATTCCCTTTACATGAAACTGCAGCGTCTGCCGGATTACCTGGAGGTCTTTCCGGCCCACGGGCAAGGGTCTCTGTGCGGCAAGGGGCTGAGCGCCAAGGCAAGCAGTACGCTCGGTTATGAACGTCTGACTCAGCCGGTGCTTCGACTGTCGGGTTTCGATGCATTTCACGACCAGATTGCCGGGGCTTTTCCGGTGCGGCCCAAAAGCTTCACCCATATCATCAATACCAATATTCAAGGCGCGCCGCTTCTTGAGCGATGTCCGTTGGAACAGACGCTCAATCCGGATCAATTCGATCGGATTCGCCGACAAGGGGCCACCGTCATTGACACCCGGGATACGGCTGCCTTTGGCGGTTTTCATATTCCGGGCGCGATCAACATCGGGTTCGAAAAACAGATGGCCAACTGGATCGGCATGGTTATCGAGCCGTTGGACAATCTGTTGCTGGTAGTGGATGATCGAGAGAAATATGACCTGATGACCACTGAACTTCATCGAATCGGATATGATAATATTTATGGATATCTTTCCGGGGGCATGTCGGCATGGATTTCTCACGGTATGCCTATCGACAGCCTGTCCCCGATATCCGCCCAGGCGCTCAAGCAGCAGTTGGACCATCGGAATTCGGGCCGTGTCGTGGATGTGCGAACACCGGATGAGAGAGCCCAGGGTCATATCGCAGCTTCGGTGCATGTGCCCATGACCGATATATTGGCAACCGGCCTGGATATGCCGAAAGACGAGGAGGTGACCTTGGTTTGCGGCACCGGTTATCGATCCAACATTGTTGCCAGTCGGCTCAAGCAGGACGGCTTTTCCCATGTCCACAGCCTGGCTGGAGGACTTACCGCATGGCTGAATGCCGGTTATCGACTCGAGGTATAGCCTGACCAGCCCGAAGACCAAGGGCCGGACATCGATTGCCCTGCGGTGAAAGCATGAGGTATTGTGAAGGGGCGGCGATGATATTCCGGGGGCTCGCCGAAAGGCGATTCCCGGCGTTCGGTTGTGCATCGTTTGCCGGAAGCAGCCGGAAGCGCGTCGGACGAGTTTTCCCGGGTGCAATCGACTCGGCGGCAAAGACAGTCAGTTGAAGTGACATAAGGATCGATTCACCATGGAGACAGTGTTGTTCATCGCCGGCTTGGCACTCCTGATCGTGGGCGCGGAGGCCCTGGTGAGGGGTGCCTCCCGTCTGGCGGCCGCATTTGGCGTATCACCGTTGGTCATCGGGCTCACGGTGGTCGCCTTTGGCACCAGCTCCCCCGAACTCGCGGTCAGCTTCAAATCCACTTTTTCCGGACAGACCGGCATCGCCCTCGGCAATGTTGTCGGCAGCAACATCCTCAACGTTCTCCTGATCCTCGGCATTTCGGCGTTGATATCGCCGCTCGCGGTGTCCCAGCAGTTGGTTCGGCTCGACGTCCCTTTGATGCTGGCCCTCTCGATAATTGTTCTGATCTTCTCGCTGGACGACAACCTGGGTCGCATTGACGGGCTCATACTGGTAGTGGGGCTTGTTGTATATCTCTCGTTTCTGATCAGTCAGAGTCGTCGGGAAAGCGCAGCGGTGAGCGGGGAATACGAAAAGGCGTTCGGGATCGAAGACGCGGCCGCCGGGAGTCGTCTTAAAAATGTTATACTGATTATCGCGGGTTTTGCGATGCTGGTGCTCGGCTCGCGGTGGATGGTGGACAGTGCCGTGGCCTTTGCCCGGCATATCGGCGTCAGCGAACTGGTGATCGGATTGACCATTGTCGCGGCCGGTACGTCCCTTCCGGAGGTGGTGACCTCGGTCATCGCAGCCATTCGCGGCGAACGGGACATCGCTGTCGGCAATGTCGTCGGCAGCAACATCTTCAACATCATGGCGGTGCTTGGATTGACGAGCGCCTTCGCCCCCGCCGGCATTGAAGTGCCGCCTGCGGTAATCCGCTTCGATATTCCGGTCATGGTCGCGGTGGCGTTTGCATGCCTTCCCATATTTTTTACCGGCGGCGTGATCAGCCGCCGGGAAGGCTTGCTGCTGTTGGGGTACTACGCGGCCTATACCGCTTACCTGGTGATGGCTGCAACCCACCATGACGCATTGCCGACTTTCAGCGCCGTCATGCTGTATTTCGTGATACCGTTGACGGTGGTGACCCTGTTCAATATCGTGGTGGGGGAAATACGCCGCAGAAACAAGTGAGGTGTTCAGCGTGGCGAACGAAGGTTTATCGACGGCGTCTCTTTTTTGCGACGAGGATCTGTTGGCGCATATCCGTGCGAATCTGGATCGGTTCACGCGGCAAACCCACGACAAAAAAGGCTACCATCAGGCTGCGGTCGCGATCACGGTGGTGGACATCGGAGATGATGCCGATGTGAGCGAGAGATTCCGGAGTGACGCTCAGCCTGGGGATGCCGCCGTCCTCCTGACGAGGCGGGCATTGAAGCTGAGAAAACACGCCGGGCAGTGGGCACTGCCCGGCGGACGGATGGATACGGGGGAGCGGCCGGAGGAGACGGCGTTGCGGGAGCTCGAGGAGGAGGTGGGGCTCAGGCTCCATGAGGATCGGATTCTCGGGCGACTGGACGACTACAGCACGCGATCCGGGTTCACGATAAAGCCCGTGGTGGTGTGGGGTGGAAGGAACATTGCGCTGAAGGCCAATCCCGACGAGGTCGCTTCGATTCATCGTATTCCCCTGGTGGAATTTATGCGTACTGATGCCCCTATCCTGCAGAAAATTGCTGACAGCGATCATCCCGTATTGCTGATGCCCATCGGTGAGAACTGGATCGCGGCTCCTACGGCGGCGATGATTTACCAGTTCAGGGAGGTGGCGATTCTCGGAAACGACCGGCGTGTCGCCCACTACGAACAGCCCTATTTCGCCCGGCAATAGGGAAATCGATAACGCCCCTTGACATCGGCGAAGGGTTTTTCCGTCGGCGCTGTCGAAGCGGGCAGATACAGTCCCGGGGCCCTGTCGCCCCGACGGCGCGTCGTTCGATCCGTCTTGCCCATACCCACAAGGATCATTACTTTATCAGCTGTGTTCCCGGTAAAGTCATATGCGCCGGCCGGCCGGTATACCGAAGAACGGCCTGCAGGCATGGCGGATCAAACGATAACGGAAATTTTCTTGCAGGAGGTCCCATGAAAGCCATAAAATCTATTCTATCAGCTCTCCTCGTAGTGCAGCTGATGTCGATGACGACCGATGCCGCAGCCGAAGGTGTCAATGTGCCCTACGATGTCGACGGAAAGCCTTACCAGGGTTATCTTGTCATGCCGGCTCCCAAGGCCCCGTTTGTCTTGTTGATCCATGATTGGGACGGCCTCACCGGCTACGAGATGAAACGTGCCGAAATGTTGGGGGAACTGGGATACGCGGTTTTCGCCGCGGATCTTTTCGGTGCGGGCGTGCGACCGACCGAACTGGAAGACAAGCGTCGGCACACCGGAGATCTTTATCAGGATCGCACCAGGATGCGCTCTTTGATTTACGGCGCTATGGCGGCGGCGAAATCAAAGGGTGCCGCCGTGGATAACGCCGTTGTCATGGGGTATTGTTTCGGTGGAACCGCTGTGCTCGAGTTTGCGAGATCAGGCGCCGCCGTGAAAGGGTTTGTTTCCTTTCACGGCGGATTGAGCACCCCGGAAGGCCAGGATTACGGAAAGACGCGGGGGAGCCTGCTGATTTTGCACGGTACGGCGGACGAAAGCGTTGACATGAACGATTTTGCGACGCTGGCGCGTGAACTCGAAGAAAAAGCCGTCCCCCACGAAATGATCACCTATGGGGGTGCCCCCCATGCCTTTACGGTTTTCGATACGGATCGATACCGGGAGGATGCCGACCGGAAGTCATGGAGACGCTTCACGGAATTCCTTGGCGAGACCCTGGATCGATAAAAAAAACGGAATTCGTGAGTATGGCGGTGGGTATGAAAGGCCTTTGACATGAATCGCGTTCCCGACGGAACACCATATGACGGAAAACAGGATCGACGATCCGGCCGTGATCGGAGACAACAAAGCGTTCCGTCCTTCAAGGCGCTTCTGATATACCGTCGTCGGCGCCGGCTGCGTCGGGAGGAAGACCGTCATAAATTTTTTTTTCTGGATCATTACGGCACATCCATCGGTATGACGTTTACCGCGGTGTTGATCCTGAGCGTCATCGATGCGTTCCTGACGTTGTTTCTCCTGAGCCACGGCGCCGTGGAAATCAACCCGATAATGGCATATGTCATTAACATCAATGAACATGTTTTCATATGGGTCAAATACGGGTTGACGGTGACGTCGGTGGTGATCGTTCTGCTGCTCAATTATGCCTTTATGTGGCGGCAACGACTGAACGGTCGGCAACTGCTCAACTATTTTGCGGTGTTGTTCGCGCTGGTGGTCGCCTGGGAGCTGTACCTCGTCATTCGAATCGTGATATAAGGCATCGTGTCTGACGAAAATCCAATGCGGCGGATTTCGACATCAGCCTTCATCGGTGTTCATGCCGCGACCCTCGAGATACCGTTGATCACCCGGAGCATCGCCAACCGCCCCAACCTTCTCCCGACGGTCCGGCTCATATCCCCTGATTCGTACTGAACGTTTTCCGACAGGTCGTACGCCCCCCGCCACCTCTCCCCAGCCATTGTCACGAAAGTCGAAAGTTGAGTCAAAACCTGGACGATGCCGTGCACGTGAAAGTTCAGGTCAAGAAATATTTTGTTTTGCGCTTTTCGATGCTTTGCGTTAGGAGAGGTCCTGTTTGTCCTGCCGAGGCATGACGGCCGGGTATTGTGTTTGAAGCAGCGGCATGAGGACATGTTAACCGATAGGCTTCGATGAAAGGGATGATGTCTTGAAAGCGCTGAGATTGGAGAAGATCGGTAAATTGGCGATGGCGGAAATTCCTCTGCCCAGGGCGGGCAAGGATGAAACAGTGCTTAAAGTGACCCATTGCGCCGTCTGCAGGACCGACGCCAAGATGTGGCGGATCGGCCACCGGGATCTTTTGCTGCCGAGGATTCCGGGGCACGAGATCTGCGGCATTTCGGAAAAAACGGGCCGCCGCGCGGTGGTATGGCCGGGCAGATCCTGCGGCTGCTGCGAACCCTGTCGGACGGGTGCGGAGAACCTGTGCCGGGAGATGCGCATTATCGGCTTTCACGAAGACGGCGGGTTTGCCGAGTATGTCCGTGTGCCCGACTCAAGCCTTCTGGAGATACCGGGTGATCTTCCCGGATCCATCGCCGTCCTCGCGGAGCCCCTGGCGTGTGCGGTCAACGCCCTCCAACAGGCCGACATGGCACCTGATGAAAATGTCCTCATTTACGGTGCCGGGCCTGTGGGACTGCTCCTGGCGATGGCCGTGAAGGCCGGCGGCGGCCGGCCGTTTTTGAAGGAGATCCGACCGGAGAAGCTTCAGCGGACCGAGTCTTTCCGGCGGAGAATCGGTGCGCTGCCTTGTGAACAGAAACGCTATGACGTGGTGATCAACGCGGCGCCTTCGACGGAAACCTTCATCGAAGGAATGACCCGCCTTGATTTCGGCGGCCGTTTCTGTCTGTTCAGCGGCCTGACCGACGACCGGCGCGTACCGGCTGCCCTTCTCAACGAAATTCATTACCGGCAGCTCCGGGTGAGCGGGGCATATGGATGCACGCGTGCCCAGATGACGAGCGCCCTCGGCATATTGGACGATTTCAGGGATGTGGTGGAACTGCTGATCGAAGCGCGGATTCCACTGGCGTCCGTTCCCGTGGTGCTGCCTGCCGTTGCCGATGGTCTCGCGTTGAAAACCATTGTTGACTTTTGAATCCCCTCTGGACGATGGGCCACCGAAAATGCCCGGTTTCCATTGCCGGACTTCAGCCCGTCCGTGGGAAAAGCGAGGTATGTCATGACGTCAGAGATCGAGTTGCGACAGTTCGGCCGCCAGATCTGCCGGGTGGCGGCGGGAGAGTGTCTGAGCCGTGAAGAGACGCGGGAGATTTACCGCCAGATTATCCTGAACGAACAGCCGGAGCTCCAGCAGGGGGCGTTCCTGATGGCCCATATTGCACGGGGACCCACCATCGAGGAGCTTTCCGGCGCCTGGGATGCCCTGGACCGATACGATACTGCAAAGATCGAGGTGTCCGTGGACGGCCCGATAGTGGACATCGTGGGCACCGGCTCCGATGCCGTCAAAACCGTCAACTGCTCCACGCCTGCGGCCGTCATCGCCGCCGGATGCGGCCTGGCCGTCGCCAAGAAGGGTGCACGTCTGGTCACGGGGGTTTCCGGCGCGTCGGACATTCTGGAGATCCTGGGGATCGACCTCAACACACCCCTCATGAAAGCACAACAGTGCCTCGAACGCCACGGCATCTGCTATCTGTCGGGGGAGGCCTTCCTCAAATCGGGCTGGGCCCGGCTGATCCGCTCCATGAGGTTTACCTCCGTCTTTAACATCATCGGTCCCCTGACGCGGCCTTGCGGACAGACCCGTGCTATCGTCATCGGCGCTTACAGCCCGGCCGTCTGTGATCAGTTGATCGCCGTACTTCGGGAAATCGGCATGCAAAGCGCCCTGGCACCCTTCGGCATGGCCGAGGGCAACTCCAGGGAGCGGGGGATGGACGAGTTCTCCCTGAGCGGCGCCACCCGCGTCGTGGAGCTCAAAAACGGCGCTGTCGAGGTATACGAGGTCACGCCGGAGGACTTCGGTCTCCGCCAGGTTCCCATATCGGCCATTGCCAGCAGCCGGACCGCCTACGAAAACGCCCGGCGAATCCAAGCGGTCCTCCAGGGAGCGTATGATACGCCCGAAGCCGATTTCTTCTGCATGAACGCCGCCGCCGCCCTCTATATTGCCGGGGCGGCCGAGAGCTACCGCCAGGGAACGGAGATGGCCAGGCAGGCCCTTGCCGAGGGAAAGGCCCGTGACAAGATGGAACGGCTGATCGCATACCAGCAGGGATAGCAACGAGAGGATTGATTTTGAGTCCCTTTTCGCTTACCCTCTTTTCCGGCAAGCGGTATCCTTCCGTAAGCGTGAACGGATTCTCCGGTTCATCGGGGGCATTGGGCGCATAGAGGCGGTGATGACGACGAATTTGGACGTGTGGAAATTGGCGGCGGGCCTGGGGATATTCCTGTTCGGGATACTCCTCATCGAAGAGTCTGTGAGGTCCCTGTCCGGCAGAGCGTTCCGGCGGATTATCCGGATGTACACCAACGGCCGACTGCGATCCATCGGGAGCGGCCTTTTGGTGACGGCCCTTTTGCAGAGCAGCTCGGCCGTCTCGCTGATGGTTCTGGCCTTTGTCGGCGCAGGGGTCATGCGCATGGAGAACGCCATCGGGGTCATCATGGGGTCCAATATCGGGACGACTTTGACGGCGTGGATCGTCGCCACCGTCGGATTTCAGGTCAGTATCGAGAGTTTCGCCCTCCCGTTTATCGGGATGGGGGCCGTTGGCCTGATTTTTTTCAGGCCTGCAACCCGGCTGTTCTTCGTCAGCCGTCTGGTCATCGGGTTCGGGTTTCTGTTTCTCGGTCTCGACTACATGAAAGGCAGCGTCGAGAATTTCGCCCAGACCTTCAGCCTGACCCAAATCCCCGACTACGGGCCGTGGTTCTATCTTCTGGCCGGCGCTATGGCAACGGCCCTCATGCAGGCCAGCGCCGCTGCTGTCGCAATCGTACTTACGGCACTGCACAGCCGGCTGATCAGCTTCGACATCGGAGCCGCAATGGTCATCGGCGCCAATATCGGGACGACCATCACCGTTCTTCTGGGCGCGATTGGGGGCGTGCAGGCCAAGAAACGGGTGGCGCTGAGCCACCTGGTTTTCAATGCCGTGACCGGGGCGGTGGCCTTTTTCAATCTGCCGGGGCTGATCCGGTTCATCGGGGTACTGGTGGACGTCGGTGCCGACAGCCTGACGGCGTTGGCCCTTTTTCATACCCTGTTCAATCTGTTGGGGGTCATCATCTTCTTTCCTTTTGTAGGGCTGCTTTCCCGGGCGCTCATCCGACTGTATCCCGATTACAAGACGATTCTTACCGAATATCTCGACAAGACCCCGGCGGAGGTCACCGATGCCGCCGATGCCGCCCTCAGGAAAGAGGTCGGCCATCTCCTGCAGGAGTGCCAGCTATACAATCTCCGGCTGCTCCAGATCGACGAAAAACTGGTGTTCGACGAGGACACCCCCTTTGAAAAAAACGAGAAGCGGAAGTACACCCTGGATGAGCTCTACGAGAACATCAAGCTGCTCCACGCCGCCATATTCACCTTCTATTCGAAGGTTCAGGCCCAGAAGCTTCACGAGTCCGAAGCCAAGGAACTGGAACGAGTGATCTACGCCTCGCGCAATATCATGAATTCCATCAAGAATTTCAAGGGCATCCGGTTGAATATGGAAGAATTCGACGCCTCGGAAAATCCCTATCTCAACGCCCAGTACAAGCTGTTCCGCAAGCGGCTCGTCGAACTCTACCACGGTATGTTCCGCATTCTTTCCATGACCGACCGCGAGGAAATGTATCGAAGCCTGTTGAAAATTTATACCCTGATCGAGGAGGCCGACGAGGGATTCATCCGAAACACCCAAAAAGCGGTGGCCGATCAGAAGATTCACGAGATGGAAATCGCCTCCCTTCTCCTCGTCAATCGACTTTTCACGCAATCCTGTCGGATGCAGCTATACAGCATGAAGGACCTGCTTCTGACCCAGGACCAGGTCCATGACTTCGACCGGGCCATGGACATGAAAGAGACCATGGATGCTGAAAAGATGAAGCCCCGGGAGACGCTCGCTTGAGGTTGCCTCACCATATCGGCATGCCGGGAGGCGGCCTGAAGGGCTGTATAAATGAGGATAATCCATTCTCCCCCATGGCTGCAGCCGTTATTCTTGCGGTGATGGTCATGCTTACGGCCGTGGGACCCATCGGGGGTTTCGTCGCGCCGGCGGATAAGACTGTGTTTATTTGCCTGTCGGGGATTTCTGTCTTGAAAAACGCGTTTCGTTCCAGTAGGTTTCAGGCAGGGAAAAGCGGTATACTCAAATTTGTGACGGACATCGAGTGATGGAGGAATGTCATGAAATGTGAAAAATGCGGGGCTGAAATGACGCCCGAGGATACCTATGACCATGCCGGCAGCAAACTGTGCGAGGATTGTTACATGGATGTCATGACGGCCCCCAAAGCCTGTGACCCGTGGGCCGTTTACAGCGCGACGAGAACGGCATCCCAGGATATGCGGCTGACGCCCCTTCAGGAAAAAATACTGAAAACCATCAAGGTGCGCGGCCCTTTGAGCCAGGCGCAAATCTGCGGCGAACTCGCCATCTCTGAAGCGGAATTTCGTGACAATTTCGTAACGTTGCGACACATGGCGCTGGCAAGGGCCTGCAAAGTAAACGGGGAGATTCGTTACACGATCTTTGAAGACCCGACGGACTGACGGGGCGGCAGGGCACCGAAAAAAGCGATACGGAACAGGGCTGATGGGAGAAGCGCCATGATGATGAAAGCAATGCTGCTGGAACAGCTGGTCGATCTCAGGGAAAATCCGGCGCCCCTGAAACCGGCGGAACTGCCGGTTCCCGATCCCGCTGCCGGAGAGATCCTTATCCGGGTTTCCGCCTGCGGGGTCTGCCATACGGAGTTGGACGAAATCGAGGGCCGCACGCCTCCCCCTGTTCTGCCTGTCGTGTTGGGGCACCAGGTCGTCGGTCGGGTGGCGGCGATCGGACACGGCGCCGGTCGCTATCGTCCCGGGGACCGGGTCGGCGTGGCCTGGATTCATTCCGCGTGCGGCACATGCCGGTACTGTCGGTCGGGCCTCGAGAATCTGTGCCGGAATTTCAGGGCCACCGGCAGGGACGTAAACGGTGGCTACGCCGAGTATATGACGGTGCCCGAGGCATTTGCCTGCCGAATTCCCGAGGATCTTTCAGATATTGCGGCGGCGCCGCTCCTGTGTGCGGGGGCCGTGGGATACCGGTCCCTGATGCTGGCGGGCCCCGAAAACCTTCGAATTCTGGGGCTGACCGGATTCGGCGCATCAGGCCACATCGTCCTCAAGATGGTCCGGTACCGGTATCCCCACGTGAAGGTTTTTGTTTTCGCAAGGAGCGAGCGTCAGCGGAGCTTTGCTCTGGAACTTGGGGCGTCATGGGTCGGAGATACGGCGGCTGCGCCTCCGGAGCCTCCAGACGCGATCATCGATACCACACCCGCCTGGTTTCCGGTGCTGGAAGCGTTGAAGCATCTCGCCCCCGGTGGGCGTCTCGTTATCAACGCCATTGGAAAAGAAAAAGGCGATCAGGATCGTCTCTTATCGCTGGACTATCCCACTCATCTCTGGATGGAAAAGGAGATCAAGAGCGTGGCCAACGTGACCCGCAGGGATGTTGTGGAATCTCTTTCCCTGGCTGCGGAAATGGCGCTTCGGCCCGAGGTGCAGGTATTCCCCCTGGCAGGTGTCAACCAGGCCCTGATGGAGCTCAGAACGAGGAGAATTCGGGGAGCGAAGGTTCTCCAGATCGATGTGGCGGAGGGATCCGGCTCTTGAAGAAATGTTCCGGCGACTGGGATGCCGCGTCGGTCACCGGGTTCCATGCGGGGAAGACATGCATACGGCATTTGCGGGATTTCGTGAATGCGGAAAAACTGGATAGGAGGTCATTATTTTGATTCGACACGACCTGGTGGCGACCCATGAAGACAGTCTGCTCTTGATCATCGATTTTCAACAGGCAATGCTCAATGTGATTTCCTCATGGGAAAAGATCGCCCGCGAGGTCATCCGGCTGATAGAGATCGCCCAGATTGTCCACGTTCCTGTTCTGCTGACGGAGCAATACCGAAAAGGGCTCGGCGGAACCATTCCGGAAGTCATCCGGAAAATCAAAACGCCCATGGTGTTTCAGAAAGAGGCTTTCAGCGCGTGTCTGGAACCGGACTTCCTGTCAACCATTCACGGATTTCATCGTCGCAAGATCGTGGTGGTCGGCATGGAAACGCATGTATGCGTTCTTCAGACGTCCCTGGACCTGATAAACGCAGGCTTTCAGGTGCATCTCGCCGCTGATGCCGTGGCCTCCCGAACAACCGAAAACCGGGATATCGCCGTCAATATATTGCGGCAGGCGGGCGCGGTGATCAGTTCGGCTGAAACCGTTATTTTTCAGTGGGCGCACCGCTCCAATACGGACACTTTCCGGAGAATCCTCCCCATCGTCAAATAACGGGCCGCAAAAACGAATACTCGCCCCCAACCCCGTCGAACGTTTCAAGGCGGGCACATGAGAGGTTTTGACAACATCGATGCAATACGGTGCCACTAATTTTCCGGTAAAACCTGTTCTGGAAGAGATAGCCGTCTTCGGTCGTCTCGGGTTCGACTACCTTGAACTGGCCATGGATCCCCCTCTGGCCCATCATACCCAGGTGCGTCGGGAGCAGGCCGCTGTTCGCGAGGCCCTTGATCGATATGGCATGGGTATCGTCTGTCATCTCCCCACATTCCTGTCCACGGCCGACCTGACCGAAAGCCTTCGCCGCGTTTCGGTGGAGGAGACCACGGCCTCCCTGGCGCTTGCCGCCGAGCTTGGTGCCGCTAAAGCCGTTCTTCATCCCAGTTATATGAACGGTCTTTCCATCCATGTACCGGAACTCTGGCGGGAACATGCTCTGGACAGCCTGGAGCGCATTGTAAGCGCGGGAAAGTCCTTCGGCGTTCAGCTTTGCCTTGAAAACCTGTTTCCTAAAATCTCTCCTTTCAGCACGCCGGAAGTTTTCGGCGATGTGTTTGAACGATTTCCGGAGCTGGCCATGACCCTCGACATCGGCCACGCCCATATCGGCGAAGACGGCATGCCGCGAATTCTGGAATTCATCAAGACATTTGCCGACCGTATTCACCATCTGCACATCAGCGACAACAACGGCCGTCGGGATGAACACCTGCCGGTGGGGCAGGGGAGCCTGGACTTCAATGCGACAGCCGAAGCCTTGAGACGCTCCGGTTACGACGGCACCGTGACGCTTGAAATATTCGATCCGGATCGGACTACCCTGGTGGAGAGTCGAAAAGCCTTGGAACGTCTGTTTTCTTAAATCTTCAACTTTCGACTTTCATGATGGTGAGCGGATAGCGGTGTCCGGTTTCTGGAACATTGCTTTTTTAGACTGAGTTTGTTATTATAAAATTTTTTGAATCGCCGGGGGTCATGCGTATTCGAAATCCCCGCCGATCCCGGCAAGATCTTCAACCCCTTTATCGCTGAAGGCATCATGAGTCGTTTCTGGAGCAAAACCGTTCGGGAGCTCAAACCCTATGTTCCCGGGGAGCAGCCCAAGGTTCCGAACCTGATCAAATTGAATACCAATGAGAACCCCTACGGACCTTCGCCCAGGGTTCTGGAGGCCCTCCGGACCGAGGCGGCGGATACGCTGCGCCTCTATCCCGATCCCAATGCCGATAGGCTCAAGGAAGCGGTGGCCGCGTATTACGGCGTTCATCCCAACCAGGTGTTTGCGGCCAACGGTTCGGACGAGGCCCTGGCCCACGCTTTCCAGGGCTTGTTGAAGCACGCTGATCCCCTCCTGTTTCCGGACATCACCTACAGCTTTTATCCGGTCTACTGCGGGCTTTATGGGATCACGTATGAGACCGTTCCCTTGACCGATGATTTCGACATCGATCTCGAGGATTATCTGAGACCCAACGGCGGCGTCGTCTTCGCCAACCCCAATGCACCCACGGGGCGGCTTATGCCGCTTTCCGTTATCGAGGCCTTTTTGATTCGGAATACTACATCCGTGGTGGTGGTGGACGAGGCCTATATCGATTTCGGCGGAGAAACCGCCGTTCCGTTGGTGGCGCGATATCCCAATCTTCTGGTGATTCAGACGCTCTCCAAGTCCCGGTCCCTGGCGGGTCTTCGGGTCGGGTTTGCCGTTGGATCCCCGGAGCTCATCGAAGCTCTGGAAAGGATCAAGAACAGCTTCAACTCCTACCCGCTGGACCGTTTTGCCATCGCCGGCGCCGTGGCGGCAATGGAAGATCAGGACCATTTCGACAGGACCCGACAGACCGTGATCCGTACACGGGAGGCGCTGACGGCGGCCCTCCGGGGTATGGGGTTTACGGTTCTGCCGTCAGCCGCCAACTTTGTTTTCGCCCGCCACCCGAAATGGGATGCCGCAGTCCTGGCCGGCCGCCTGCGGGAGAAGGGTATCCTGGTGCGACACTTCCAGGGGCATCGCATCGATCAGTTCATCAGGATTTCCATCGGCACCGACGAGGAGACTGTTCAACTCTCTCAGGCGTTGATACATATTTTGGAAGATCGGTAGGAAGGATACATGCTCAAGATCGGCAGATACAACGAACTCATCGTGGAGAGAAAGGTCGATTTCGGTCTTTATCTCAACCCTAAAGCGGAAGAGGTTTTACTGCCGTCCAAATACGTTCCGGAAAATGTGAAGGTAGGGGACCGTCTGAGGGTTTTCGTCTACACCGACTCCGAGGATCGACCGATAGCCACAACCCTGGCGCCCCGTGCGATCGTGGGGGAATTCGCCTTTCTCGAGGCGAGGTCGACGGTGCCCTTCGGTACCTTCGTGGACTGGGGGCTCGAAAAGGACCTTCTTGTCCCCAGGAGCGAGCAACAGGCGCGAATGAAGGTCGGTCGGAAGTATGTCGTCAAGGTCTGCCTCGACGCCCGGACGAACCGCGTCTACGGTACTACCCGGATCGCGGCGAACTGTGAGCCGCCGCCCGGAGACCTGGTCCGTGGACAGCGGGTGCGGATTCTGGTTTACAGCCTTACCCGGATCGGTATCATGGCCGTTGTCGATCAACGCTACACGGGGCTCCTCTACCGAAGTGAAACCTACGAGCCGTTGACCATCGGCGACGAGCGCGTCGCCTACATCAATCGGATCCGGGAGAACGGCAAGGTGGACCTTTCCCTGAAACCGCCGGGATATGGTTCAGTGTCCGGATCGAGCCGGAAGATCATGGATGCCTTGAGACGATCGGGCGGCTTCATCGCCTGTCATGACCGGAGCACCCCCGAGAAGATCGAGAGGCTCTTTGCCATGAGCAAAAAGGAATTCAAGCGAACCATCGGGGGACTCTACAAAAAAGGCGTCATTGAGATCCGGGATGACGGTATTCGCCTGAAGGATGCCTGAGGTTTGCGGCACGCCCAGGGAAACCGTCTGGAAATGGACGGTCTGTAAACACATCGACCCGAAATGAAGACAGAGACGACCACTGATATGATGTTGAAAAGCGGCTTTGATTTCGGGTTCGATCCTGGGGCCTGCGCCGACTGCGGGGGGCGGTGCTGCAGGGGAGATTCCGGATATATCTGGGTCAACCAACGGGAGATTCAATCCATCATTCGCTTTTTGGGCGCCAATCCCATTGATTTCATGGAGGCCTGTATCCGCCGGGTTGACAACAGGCTTTCGATTGGTGAACGGCAGGTCGGGACAGGGTTCCAATGTGTTTTTCTGGAGATGACACCCAAGGCTCGCTGCCGCATCTATCCGGTCCGGCCGATGCAGTGCCGCACCTTTCCGTTCTGGGACCGTTATCGGAATCGTCCCCCAAAGGACGAATGCTCCGGTATTCGAGAGCCGGCGTAATATCGGCACATTCTTTCTCGGCAGCAAAATGTGCCAATGCGGCAACCACCTGTATAGAGAACCGGCACTTTCAGATAGATACTGGAAATATCATAACTGGGGGACACGCTTACACCGAGATGTAAAAAATTCAACTGTCGACTTTCGTGTGGTGACCGGAAAGCGGTGCCGTATCCTCCCGGCACCGGCCTGTGAAAGTCGAACGTTGAGTAAAAAAACCCGATATTCGCTTCCTCATTGACAAAGGAGTTGCCATGGGTGCCATGCAGAAAGTCAAGATCGTAGCCGGCGTTGCCGCTGTCGTGGTGATTGCCCTGTTTCTTCATTACAATTTGCCCCGAACCGCGGTCGTTCAGATCACGGGAACGGATGTGAAACGGGCGGACAGCGCCGGCACCGGAGGCGTGACCCCTCAAACCGGCGATCCCGGGAAAGGACCCCTTGTCCGGACCCATGACGTTCGCTTTATCAACGCCTTGTCCAGAGACGGCAAGATCATGGTGTTCCGGAATGAGGATACGGGCTGGGGGTGGCCGCCGTATTTCAAATTTGACAGCGCGGATCTTACGGCCCAGGCCCAGTCCTTCGCAACCGACCCCGCGAAACCCTTTGTCCGGATCACCTACTATGGCTGGCGTGTCCGGATTTTTTCCATGTTTCCCAATGCCGTGAGCCTGAAGACGGTGGAAAAAGATTATACACATTATCCTGTATTCAATATTGTTTTTATTATCGCGCTCCTCATTTCAGGGGCTCTGGCCTATCGCAAGCTCAGACTCTTTTTCAACCGGAATCGTATCCCCTGATCAATGTGAAATGTCGCTTTCGGGTCTGCGATCCGCACTCAGACGGCAGATAGAGCGACCCGGAGCGCATCACATTATACAAAAATTCATTGGGAGAACCCCATGTCCGAATCCAACAGCCACAAGGTTCTGGCGCTTCTCGCCAGGGAGTGGGACTTGAAAGGCCCCCCCGGCATCCTGGATATCAGCGACATCGTGGCGGCCCTGCCCCTGTCGCCGGGCGATACGCTCGCCGCCCTCAAGGCGCTGTTCCAGGAGGGTCTGGTCGACATCAACGAAACGAAGACCGTCGCTTTCCTGACACCGGAAGGCTACGAGGCCGCGACAAACGGCGACGGATGAATCCCTTTTTTCATCGATTTTTTGCATTTTGGCGTATATTGATTTAAATATGGAGAAAACATCAAACCTCAACATTCCCACAAAGGAGATCGATAATGGCGAAAGCGATCAAAAACACGAAAGAAGATCGAAGAAACAAGGTCATCGAAGTGTTGAACAAGGCGCGGGGCATGGAGCTTCTGGCCATCCATCAGTATATGAACCAGCACTATAATCTGGATGACATGGATTACGGCGACATGGCCGCCAAAATCAAGCTGATCGCCATCGACGAGATGCGGCACGCTGAAAATTTCGCGGAGCGCATCAAGGAACTGGGGGGTGAACCGGTCACGACCTACGAGGGCACGGTGGAGAAAGGTCAACCGGTCCAAACGGTTTTCCCCTTTGACGCCGAACTGGAGGACGACACCATCGATGTCTACAATCAGTTTCTCCTGGTATGCCGGGAAAACGGGGACAGCATCAGTGTAAAACTTTTTGAAACCATCATTGACGAAGAGCAGACCCACTACAATTATTTTGACAGCGTCAATGAACATATTCAGAAATTGGGGGATATATACCTCGCCCAAATCGCCGGGACACCTTCCTCCACCGGGCTGACCCCCAAAGGCTTTGCCGTAGCGGGCAGTGGTGAATAGTCCTCACGAGGGAGAGCCGATGAATTTGGATGAACAGCGTCTCCCGGAAGAGCGCGGGCCGATGGTGTGCCGCGGTGCCCGCGGCGCCGTCACCGTCACTGAAAACACCGACGAGGCCATTCTTGCGGCGGCCCGGGAGATGCTGTTTCTCATCATCCGCGCCAACGACATGAAACCGGAGGATGTCGCCAGCGCCTATTTCACAACCACGACGGATTTGAACGCCACTTATCCGGCGTTGGCCGCCCGGCAGTTGGGATGGTATGATGTAGCGCTGTTGTGCGGTCACGAGATGACGGTGCCGAACAGCCTCCCCCGGTGCATTCGTGTTCTGATCCATTG
Organism: Desulfococcus multivorans; assembly: GCF_001854245.1. GTDB lineage: Bacteria > Desulfobacterota > Desulfobacteria > Desulfobacterales > Desulfococcaceae > Desulfococcus > Desulfococcus multivorans. Next base: position 1,869,284 of record NZ_CP015381.1, read on the forward strand.
GAACACCCGCACTCAGGCGAAGGATATTGTACATGTTTATCTCAGGGGGGCTCGACAGCTGCGACCCGACCGGAAAAGCCTGCCTGAAATTCCCCGGGAGGAGATCGAAGAGGTTCTTAAAAACGTGGATTTAGCTCAACTGAAGTTTGATCCTCAAGGCGGCCGGTAGCGGAAACGCTTCGGTCGAAACACCGGATGGGCGCCGTCCACCGACAGACACCGTTCATAACCTGTCGGAAGAGATTCGGCCCCGAGGCCTGTTTTCCATGAAGCCACTCATTCAATTGCGATCGCCATACCGGACGAACCCCGTCAGGATTTCACCCTTTTCGAGAGCCTTTCCGGACCTGTCCTTTTACGCCCGGTTTCTTTTCATCGTGTACCGGGCGAGCGTCAAGGCGGAGCGCGGTCTTTACGACGGAAGCGACTGGACCCGGAGCAGTTTTGACACCCTGAGAGCCCTGGAGCGTGTCGGCGTAGCGTTCGAAATCACCGGCGTCGAACACCTGAAAGCGCTTCGTGTGCCTTGTGTGATTATCGGCAATCATATGAGCGTCATGGAGACTACCGTGCTCCCCGGCATTGTTCAGCCCGTCAAGCCGGTGACGTTTGTTGTCAAAAAGAGTCTGCTGGCCTATCCATTCTTCAGATACGTTCTGAAATCCCGGGATCCCATTGCCGTGACGCGAACCCATCCCCGCCGGGACTTCAAGACCGTACTCGAGGAAGGAATGATTCGCCTCAGACAAGGGATTTCCATCATCGTTTTTCCCCAGACCACGCGTACCCGGCGCTTTGAGCCGTCTCAATTCAATTCCATCGGTATCAAGCTGGCGCAACGGGCCGAGGTTCCCGTCGTTCCCCTGGCGCTGATGACGGATGCCTGGGAGAACGGCCGTTGCTTCAAGGATTTTGGAAGGATCGATCCTTTGAAAAAAGTCCGATTTGCGTTCGGTGAACCCTTGTGGGTGCAAGGCAGAGGCGCGGACGAACACCGGGCCGTTATTCGGTTTATCGAAGAGAAGCTTGAAACATGGCGAGAAGCACGCCTTAAACCAACGTCATCATAACATCAACCCGATAAAAGGAGAAAACTGTCATGGGCATCATTTCGTGGATTGTGCTGGGACTCATTGTCGGCGTCATTGCAAAGCTCGTTATGCCGGGAAAAGACCCGGGAGGCATCTTCGTCACCATTCTGATCGGCATTGCCGGCGCGTTCGTGGGGGGATTTATCAGTTCATTGCTTGGATTCGGAAGCTTTTCGGGATTTAATTTCAAGGGGTTGCTCGTCTCCGTCGGCGGTGCTGTTTTGCTTCTTGCAGCATATCGCATGTTAAAAAACAGAAAAACTTCCTGAACCGCCATGGCGGTTCTGTCGGCGGTCAATGCCTAACTGACCGCCGACACCTCCTGTGGATGATATTGCGCCTTTCGCTCTATGCGTCCTCCCCCGCTCCGATGAGGGGAAGCGCTTTGTGAACCTGGAAAAACACCAGGAACCTGGACATACCGGCGTCTTTTTCGGGTGACGAACTCTTTCGGCGCAAGGCGTGGAGCAATTCGGATTCCTCCTCCTCATGCGTCTTCGTCAGGTACAGTCGCTTTCCTTTGTAACCGGCCCCGTCTTCGCGGAACAGAAATACGGCGTTGGGATTGGACTGAAGATTGCTGTGGGTCAGACGGTCCCACATGATGAAAGCCACCGTACCCTCTTCCAGTACATGAGGCCTGGAATAGACGGCTGCATTCACCCGACCTTCGCCGTCAGCGGTGGAAAGTACGCCGAACCCTTTTTTTTCTTCAAAATACGATTTTAATGTCATTTTAGATCCTTTCTTTCAGTTCCCGTCAGCTCAGTTTTCGTCCCCACACCGCATACACCGGATCGGAATAGCGCATCTGTGGATAATACTTGTCATCCCACGGTCTCGGCAGGCCGCGAACGGAGTAGGTTTCGAGACCCCCGAACCGACCCGACCGCTCGAAATACTCCAGAACCAACCCCATCCGTTCAAACTCGTGAAGGTGCTTCCAGATCCGGATGGCTTTTGGCGGAAACCAGCGGTTGGAGAATGTTACCACGGCAATGCCTCGAGGCTTGAGCACCCGCGCCATTTCATCGAACACCGATTGCGGTTGGGTCAGATATTCCACCGAAACCGTGCACAGTATAACATCGAAAGTTTCCGATGGATAGGGAAGTTCGGGATCGATGTTCAAATCGTGGATCACGCGGTCCGTGAGAGCGGTGTTCTGCTCCAACTCCGCGATGTTCATGCCCAGCCCCGAGACCCGCCCCGCTTTAAAGTCGTTGGGAAGATGCGATGTCCAGCTGCTCATGAGGTCGAGAACGTGCGCACCGTCATCGAGGAATCTTGCGTAGAGCGCTTTGATGACCTCGATGGCGGCGGCATCGAGGTGATGAACGAAACGGGGCTTGCTGTAAAAACGGCCGTCCGGTGCCTCGTCATCCCGCAGGAAGGGAGCGTCCGCGAAAAAGTCGGTGGGATGCCCACACCATCGGGCCTGCATACCCGGTCCCTCGCTCACGGTTTCCAGCCAATCCATGACGGTTCCGCCCCGCTCGATTTTTTTCTCGTCGACCTTCATCACTTCGGCGACAAGATGTGCCGATCTTTTCGATAGGGGGTGATTGAACTCCACCTGGATATGTCCGTTTTCGACGTGAATGCATCTAAACGGTGAAATATTCTGTGGGAAGACCCCGGTGACGTCTTTGAGAAGGCCCTTGGGATAGAAGCGGCCGATTCTCGGCGCGCCCAGAAGCGTGTCGCCAAACCGCGATCGCTTCAGGGTGAAGCTCTCGCTCGGTCGATAGGCGGGCAGATGGGCCGTTACGTCCATCTCCACCGAATCGCCGGCGCCGCTTCCCATCAATCCGTCATGGATGTCATGCGGGAGGATGTCACGCCACAGGTTGAGCTGGGGGGCACGATACACTTCCGTGTGCCGCGCTTCCGGAGTTTCCCATGAGAGGGTAAATCTGACGTCTGCAACAGCGTCTTTCGTTATCAGGTTCATGTCATCGCCTTTCAGTTCATTGTGTTGGCCGAAGCCATCGGATCGGTTCGAATCCTTGGGTACAATTTAATGCAGGCCGTAGCAGACTCAATAAGAGAGGTTTAAGAAGTGAATGAGGGGCAAATCCCATCATTTGAAGGCGAAGAGGCGACGGGGAGGGACGATATCGAGGACAGGCCGTCAGGACAGGGAAAGGAGATAGGTCCTCAGGTTGGTCTTTCGATTCTCGATTCCGAACTTGATCCGGAGATTGCGCCGGTGGAAGTGAACCGTCGTCTCGGCGATGCTCAGGATTTCCGCGATTTCCTTGCTGCTCTTTCCGTCTTTCACCAACGAGGCCACCTGAATTTCCTGGGGCGTGAGGAAAATATCGGCTGCTGACATGCGTTGCAGAAAAGGCGAAATGATGTCTTTCAAATGGGTATCGACAATCTCCACGAAGGTCCGTTCTCTGGCTTTCAAGCCGGCTTTTTTCAGCTTTTCGATATAGGGAAAGACGAGTTTCTTCATGTTGCCCAGAATCTTCTGTTCCAGCTCGACCTTGTCGGCTTCCCGTTGTTTGAGGAGGACCTTGAGAGCGATGTTGCTCTCCTCCAGGCTCTGTTTTTGTTCTTTGAGGGCCGCCTCGCTTTCTTTCAACGCTTCTTCCGCGAGCTTCAGATCGGTAATGTCTTCGTGGCTGATGACGACGCGAACCGGGCCGTCATAGAGTATCCGAACGGCGCGCATGTAGAACCAATGCTCCCCGTTGGGGGAATGGCAGGGGTAATCGTAGAGGAATTCCCTGGCCTCGCCGGAGATGACGAGGCGGATGCCGTCGGCTGCCTTCCGGGCATCCTCCGCGTCGTCACCCGATGCGTTTTCGCAGACGTCGAGGTAGTTGGTTCCGATGGCGTCCGCGTTTCCCTCCAGCCCGTTTTTGCGGGCGTAACCCTGCCACGCCTGGTTTGTTTCGAGAATAATACCCTTCTGGTCGATGATGGCGATATGGGCCGAGAGGGAATCCAGCACCGTCTGGGCAAGCACATCTGAAAACGTCATAGGTTCGGATATCATGGGGCCTCTTTACCTCAGGTGGTTTCAGGGACGCGACGGCCGACTTCGACATGACGCCGGCAACGGTCTTTCACAGTCGAATGTCGAATCTAAAAAAGGATAGACGATTTTGGTCGATGAATCAAGTTTTTGCGAAGATTGCTGATCCCGGGTGATGAAGATGCCGGATATTCTATTCGGAATGTAATAAAAAATACCAAAAAGAACGCTGCAAAATCAAATATGGATAAAACCGATATGTCTTGAAAGCGCTTCAATCCATCCGTTAATTTGCTGTTGAAAAAAACGTCGGGAGACGTTAAGGATAAAATTCAGATAATTTCGTCCGGTGCTTTTTGTACCTTCCTCAGAAAATTCAGCTGAAATGTCAACCTGAGCATTCTCCGGATACAAAAAATGCTTTGAGGTCAGGGGGAAAAACTGTTTTCAGCGACATTCAAATGACAAAATACAATCGCATTTTGAAAGGAATACCATGGTCAAACTCCAGGAGCATCCTCTTCTGAAGAAAATCATTGAGAACCGTTCATCCCTCACGCCAAAGGGCCGAATTTTAAGCGATTTCATCCTGTCCAATCCGAGAAAGGTGGTCTTCATGACCACCAAGGAACTGGCCCAGGCCTGCGAGGTGAGCGAGGCCACGGTGGTCCGGTTCGTGGTCCAGGTGGGGTTTGACGGATACAGCAATTTCCAGCAGGCGCTGCGGGATCTTGTGGACACGGAGATGACGCTGGTGGACCGGGTGGATCTGACGGATATGGGGGAACCGGGCGCCGATCGCTTCCGTCACGAGGTTTTCAAGGAGATCGACAATCTCAAGCAGATGTACCGGAGCCTGGACATCGAAACGATCCGCGCGGCGGCGTCGGCGCTCCATGACAGCGACAATATTTTCGTTGTGGGATCCCGCCTTTCTTTCACCCTGGCCTATTATTTCGGCTGGCAGCTCACCAAGATTCGAGGGAATATCCAGATCCTGAAGGGGAGTGACTCCACCAGCCTGGACCGACTGACCATTGCCTCCCCGGAAAGCCTGGTGATCCTGATTGCGACCTCCCGCTACCCCAATGAGCTGATTCGCATCGCGAAGCATGTCCGTCGGATGGGGCATACCCTCATCGTCATCTCCGACAGTTCTCTTTGCCCTGTGAACGGGTTTGCCCGCCATGTGCTGGTGGCCCCTTCGAAACATATCCCGATTTTCGGCAGCACCGCCAGCCTCACCTGCCTGATCAACTATATCGTCCTGGAACTCTCCGGCCGGTACGGCGACGCATTGAAGATGCATCAGGAGAAACTCGAGCGATCCTATCGCGAGAACGACATCCTGTTCAATCTGGAGGTTTTCGACGGGTAATCTGCCGGAACCGGGCAGGGAAGGGCGGACGGGGAAGGGGCATCCGGGGCATGCGATGCCCCTTATTTGTGCGATGCCCCTTATTTGATCGAAAGGATCGTCGGGACAAGAAGCCCGGCCGTCTTTCGGACGCTCTTCTGATGTCAGGCCGATAGTTTTTGCCCGTAAAGGATTCTTCCCAGCTCCCGGTGGGTAAAGTAGGGATCGTCGTTCCGAAGGTAGGGGAGCAGAATTCGCTTTCTGCGGACCAGGTCCCTCGAGATATCCGCGAAGACGGCATCGGGTTCGAAGAGTGCCGCCGACGTGATGACATGGCCGAAGGGGTTGATGATCTCGCTGCCGCCCCAGAACCGGAAAGGGTTGTCGTCCACCATACTCGTGTCGGTTGCATCCTCCGGTGTTTCGTCCCGCGATCTGAGATCCTCGAAGACTTCGCATCCCACGCGGTTGGCGCAGAGATTGTAAACGCCGAACACGCGGGAATAGAATCGGTTGATGATGCTCCAGCTTTCGATGTTCGAGAACTCGTTTCCCATGGATCCCCGGGAAGAGTTGAACATGGTGATGAAGATGTCGGCCTTCTGGGTAACCCCGAGATACGGCAGGGAAGGATGCCAGAGGTCGTTGCAGATGAAAGGGGCGATGGTCAGACCTTTATGACGAAAGACCCGGACCTGCTTCCCCGACGAGAAGATCTTGCGTTCCTCGAAAACACCGTAATTGGGCAGATTGAGCTTTCGGTAGGCGAAAAGGATTTCGCCGTCCACGGCCACCAGCGCCGAATTGTAGAAATTCATGGCTTTGGACTCTTCGATGAACCCAATGACGGCCGCCGTCCCCCGGGTTGCTGCGGCCAACCGTTTGATTTCGGGCGAATCCATGCGAAGCGCCGCTTCATGGTATCTTTCCCGAACAAAATATCCGGTGAGGGAGAGTTCGGGGAAGACCACCAGGTCGACGCCTTCGGCCTTGGCAGCCTCGATTTTCTGAAGTGTGTCCTCCATGTTGCTCTTGACATCCAGGAGGACAGGATTGGTCTGATATACGCCCACTTTCATTAACGACATCCTTTCATGAATACGCGTGAACGATGGTTGCGAGGGTACCTGCCGTTCAGACGGCGGCTCGGGACCCATCAATAATGGGGTGGATATCGGCCCACCGATCCGCCGACCAGATCTGTTCCGCCAGGTTGCAGGCGGGATCCCGGCCGATAACCGGAGCGGTCAGCCAAAGAAATTTCTGCTGGAGGTCGGCATCCGAGGGCAGGGTGTCCGGCGGTTCCCACAGGGCCTCGATTCTGCCGGAGGTGAAGCGTTCGCCGGTCATGGTTTCAACCGACACCTCCGCCGGCGCTTTTGCCGGAAATTCAGCGTCAAACGATGGTTCGACTTCGATGGAGATCCGGTTCATCAAGGTCGCCAGCTCGGGAGCGTGGAGGCGCGGGGGCAGCACCTGGGCGGGTCCCACCTCCCCGTCCGTCAACGCGGCGGCCACCGGGAACACCAGGCTGTACTGGGCCTCCTCGGTATTCCGGGGACGGCCCAGGGGAAGTCTGGCGGCGGCTTCGAAGGTGCGTACCCGGATGTGCCGGATTTCCGACGGCTTGAGATGATGTTCCCGGGCGATCTTCAGTGCGCCGGCCACGGCCGGCTGCCCCCACCGGCATGCGGCGTAGGGCTTGAAATAAAGGTTGAGGATTTCCCACTCACGTCCAAGGTTTTCCACCCACCTCGGTTCCGGCGTATCGTCGAAAAGGGGGCGGATGCCGGTGAATCCCTTCCGCGCCATGAGGATGGCGTTCATGGCGACCATAGCCCCCCAACCGATGCTGTCCTTGCCCATGGAGGGGGTATCGATGCCCTTCATCATGGGGGCAATGGGGGCGTGGTATTCAGCGGCTCCCATGGCGTGCCGTAATGTCTCCGGGGACAGATCAAAGAGCCTCCCGCCGGCGGCGGCGGCCGCCACGGCGCCCCAGGATCCGGACGAATGGTAAGCAGCGTAGGTGGCGTGTCGAATCAGACCGGCCCGGATGCCGACCTCGTAGCCGATGACCAGGGCCGTCAGGAACGCCGCGCCGGAGGACCGGTTTGCTTCGGCGGCGGCAAGCACCACGGGCAGGATGCAGGCGCCCGGGTGGCCCTTGACCCTTCGATAGCCGTCGTCGATGTCAAGGGCGTTGCCGGCAAAGCCGTTGGCCAAGGCCGCGCCGACAAGAGAGGCTCTCCGGTTCCGGACCAGGATGGCGGCCTGGTCCCCCGGATACTGTTCCTGGGCCATCTCGGTCATAATCGCGCCGACGGGAGTCTTCGTGCCCGCGATCATGGCACCCATGGCGTCCATGAGGCATCGGCGCGCCTGGCGGCGAACCGTCTCAGGCAAGTCCTGCCAGCGGGTATGGGTGATGAACCGGATGACATGACCGGTTAAACTGTGGGGCATATCTCCAATTTCTCCTCTACTCAACTGTCGATTTTCATGGACCGTATCCGCTATCCGGTCACCATCATGAAAGTTGAAAGCCGAGTCCTCTAGAAAAAGCCCGAATTCATGATATGAACCCGGGCAGTCTCCTCAAAAAATGGGGGCCGGCAACCCTGAAGCGAGCGCCGCCGGCCACGGCAGTTACTTGAAGGTTTACAGCAATCCCGCAGTCTTGAGCCAGGCTTTGGCCACATCCTCCACAGGCTTGTGTTCGGTGTCGACCTGATAGTTCATCTCGGTCATGGCCGCGGTGTCGAGCTTATCGGTCAGAGGGAGGAAAATGGTTTCCAGCTCCGGATATTTCTCGAACGTCTCCTTCTTCACCACCGGTGCGGGATTGTAGACCGGAAAATAGTTCTTGTCGTCTTCGAGAACTACAAATCCCATGCCTTTGATGCGACCGTCGGTGGCGAATCCCATGGCCACGTCCACCTGACCGCCTTCCAGGGCCTTGTAAAGAAGACCGGGGGTCATCTTCTTGATATTCTTGCGACCAAACTGGAAATCATATTTTTTCTGAAGGGGTTTGTAGCCGTCGGGGCGGGCGTAGAATTCTTCGTTGGTTCCGAAATTGATCTCGTTCTTGTGAGCCTTGACGTAGGCGGAAAGATCCGAGAGGGTCTTGATGCCCTTTTTCTCGGCGTCGTCCTTGCGCATCATGAGGCAGTAGGTATTGTTGAAGGGCATCATGGGGAGCCAGACCAGGCCGTTTCGCTCCAGATCGGCCTCTTTAACGAAATCATAGCACGCCTGTGGATCGGTAATGACCTCCTTCTCTTTCAGCATGGTGACCAGGGCGGTCCCGGTGTATTCCATGTAGATGTCGATCTGGCCGTTCTCCAGGGCCTTTCGGGCCACCAGGGTACCCCCGAGTCCTGTCTTGTCCTCCGTTGTAAATCCGTTTTTCTGCAGCAGTTCGATCATGATCAGCCCGAGAACCCGCTGCTCGGTGAAGTTCTTGGCGCCGACCACTATTTTTTTTTCCTGGGAAAAGGCCGTACCTGTCAGGGTGAAGGCCGCGATCAACAGTGCCGTAATCAAATTCCATGTCATTTTCTTCATTGTTTGTCGCTCTCCTTTCGGTGTTGCATTACCGGTTTGGGTTTTGAATAGATGCCGCATTGGATCGAAAGCGGGCACATCGCCCGATACGCGCTCCTATCCCGCTATTTTTCGTAGACCAGTCCGTCGCTGACAATCCATCCCTCCATCTTTCCGATGAACCAGTTCATGAAGATGGCCAGAGCCGCCGTGGGAACCGCTCCGGCGAGCATATAGCCCGGGTCCACCATGGCGATCCCGCTGAAGATCAGATCGCCCAGGCCGCCGCCGCCCACCAGAAAGCTCATGGCTGCCGTGCCGACGTTGATGACGGTGGAGGTTCGGATGCCGGTGAGGATGATATACATGGCATTGGGCAGTTCCACCTTGAACAGCATCTGGGCGGGAGTCATGCCCATGCCCCTGCCCGCGTCGAGAAAGACCGGGTTGATGCCGGCCAGTCCGGCGACGCTGTTACGGATGATGGGTAGAAGACCGTATATTACCAGCGCGAAGATGGCGGTTTTTTTGCCGATGCCCAGGTAGGTCATTGCGATCGCGATGACCGCCAGCGAAGGGACCGTCTGGCAGATACCCAGGATATTGAGAATCCAGTCCCGATACCTTCGCATGAAGCCCCTGGTGAGCAGGATGCCGGTGGGGACGCCGATGGCGATGGATATGACGCTTGAGATGAGGACCAACTGGATGTGCTCCACAAAGAGCATCCAGATCTCCTCGGGGTTGTCCATGGCGAATTGGAGAAATCCAAGTTGTTCCGCGTAGATACCCGATATAAAGGTCAGCACGAAGGCTGTCATCATCCAGAAACGGCCGGCACCTCCGGTTTTTTTCTTTTTTTTCATAGAATCCTCCCGCCCGTGGTGATCCTGCCCCAATGGCCGCCGTGTTCATCATAGGTTTCGCCTACTACGGAAACAAGGGTTTTCGAATTGAGGACCCCCTGCAGTACACCCTGATCGTCCACCGCCACGACGATGCCGATGTCGTAGGTGAGCATTTTGCTGAGGGCGTCCTTGAGATTCTGATCCGGTCGAACGGTGATGCTCATGGGCCGGGCCAGGTCGCCGACAATACCTTTGTGCCCTCGAAGCATATCGAGATTGACATATCCTACGAGGCGGTTGCCCGGCGCCGTGACCAGAAGATAATCGAGATCCTTCTCGATCATGCGCTCGAGTATCTTTTCGCTGGCATCCTCGGTGTTGCATCGGACGGGGTTTTTCAGCATGGCATCCGCCACCTTGAGCAGATCGAGGCGCTTGAGTGCCCGGTCGGCACCAACGAAATCCTTGACGAACTGGTTTTTAGGGCGGGTGAGAAGCTCTTCCGGAGTGGCGTATTGAATGAGGTTTCCGGCGTCGAGAAGAGCGATGCGGTCGCCCATCTTGACCGCTTCGTGGATGTCGTGGGTCACGAAGACAATGGTTTTTTTGAGCTTCTCCTGGATCTTGAGGAACTCGTCCTGAAGCACCTCCCGGTTGATGGGATCGATGGCGCCGAAGGGTTCGTCCATGAGCATGACCGGTGGGTTGGCCGCCATGGCCCGGGCCACGCCGATCCGTTGGGCCTGACCGCCGGAGAGCTCCCGGGGATAGCGGTCCCGATAGATGGCCGGATCGAGGTTCACCAGGGAGAGAAGTTCGTCAACCCGTTCGCTCATTCGTTTTTTGTTCCACCCCAGGAGCCTGGGGACGACGGTGATGTTTTCGAAGACGGTCATGTGGGGGAAGAGACCGATCTGCTGGATGGCGTAGCCGATGCCGCGCCGAAGCTCGATGACGTCCATGTGGGTGACGTCCTTGCCGTCGATTTTGATAGTGCCCGAGGTGATGGGCTCCAGGCGGTTGATCATCCGCATCAGGGTTGTCTTGCCGCAACCGGAAGAGCCGATGAGGATGCAGATCTCTCCGTTGGGAATGTGCAGACTGATGTTGTCCACGGCCGGAATCGTGCTTCCGGGATAGATTTTCGTAAGGCGTTCGAGTCGTATCATGGCTATGTCCTCAATCCTTTGCTGACCAGGCGGTTTTCAATCCATCCAAAGATATAATCCGTGATGATGGCCATGACGGCAACGCACAGGGCGCCGGCATTGATCATGGCGTCGTAGGTCTGGTTGATGCCCATGAAGATATAATGTCCCAGACCTCCGGCGCCGATGTAGGCTGCAATGGCGCCGATCCCGATGGACATGACCACGGCAACCCGGACTCCCGCGAAGATGATGCTGAGCGCCATGGGCACCTGAACCTTGAGCAGCACCTGAAAGCGGGTCATGCCCATCCCGATGCCGGCGTCGATGACGGCGGGATCGACATTCTTGATGGCGGCATAGGTGTTGCGGATGATGGGGAGTTGGGAGTAGAGCACCAGGGCGACGATGGCGGGCACGGTGCCGATGCCGTAGCCGAAAACGGAGAGAATCGGAATCATGATGCCGAAAAGGGCGATGGAGGGGATCGTCATGATGATACCGGCAATATAGAGTACGATGTCGGCGGCCTGGCGGTTGAAGGTGATCCAGATACCGATGGGGACGCCGGTGAATATGGCGATGGTAACGGCGACCGCCACGACCCAGGCATGCTCCCAGGCCAGCTTCAGGGTTTCAGGACCCTGATTGATCAAGAATTGCCATGTTTCCATAGGGGCGCCTCCTTGGCTAAGGGTGAATGGGAGGGGTGGGATCTTGAACGTCTATCGAGAGGCGGGATATCACCGGCATCCATGAAGGATGCGGGTCATCCCGGGAAAGCCGACGGCCGTATCGACCGTCGGCCGTCCGCACATAACAATTCATCTTAACGTTACGGCAACAATATGTCAAATTTGGATCGAATCGCGGCGTCGACATCCGCCGGAATATGGGAGACGGGCTCGGCCGCAAGGATCTTCCGGGCAATATTCCGCCCCCGCTCCCAGGCGTCGATGCCGCCGTCCTTTTTCCAGTTTTCGCGGATCTTCCGGTCGGTCACGCCGTTGCCGGTGAAATAGGTGGACCGCATATGCTTGAGGGTGTGAGGGGAAATCATGAAGTTGCCGCCAGGCCCCACCTGATCGATAACCGAAAGGGCCAGCTGCTCCTCGTCAACGGGGATGCCGGCCAGAACCTTCATCGCCATGCCGATGATCTCGTCGTCAATGACAAACTGTTCGTAAGCGACGGCGAGCATCGATTCCAGCATACCCGCCGAATGGTGGATGTAGTTGGAGCCGCCCATCGCCGCGAGAAGCACGGTCATCGCCTTTTCCCAGCCGGCCTGGCAGTCTGGGATCTTGGCGTCCGAGAGCCCGGCGGAGTTGTAGTTGGGTACCTGGATGTGTGCCGCCATCTGGTGGATAGCGGCGTTCATCATGCCGCACTCGACGCCGCCGCCGAGGTATCCCATGGTGTTCATGTTGGCCATGCCGGGGATGCCGCCGTAAAGGAGAGGCGCTCCCGGCCGGGTCAGTTGACAGATGGTGATGCCCGCCAGCTGCTCCGCATGGATCTGCGCCAGGGTGGCGGCCATGGTGACGGGAGAGGTGGATCCGGCCATGGGGGCACAGGAGAGGGCTACCGGAATCATGTTCCGGTTGCATTCCTGCATGATGCGCGTGGACTGGGTACAAAGCTTCAGGGGTGATATGGCGAAGGAGGTGATGACCGAAATGAAGGGCCGGGCCTTGAGTTGATCCAAGCCGCCTGCGATCATGGCGGCCAGATCCATGATGCGGTGAAGGCCCGCTTCGTTGTTCACGCCCGACATGAAGTGTTTGGTGGTGGCCTTCATGCCGGCATAATACATGTTGACGTCATAGGCCTCTTCGGGGATGTCCGTCGGAATGCAGGAGCGAACAAAGAAGTGGATGTTGTCGAGCCGATCCACCAGCCGGCCAATCTGGTAGATGTCGTTCAGGACGGTGGCACGGGCTTCGCCCGTCTCGAGATCGAGTATTCTGACGGCGGCGCCCCCGGTGCCCAGATGAACCTTGTCCTCGGTGAGGTCGAGATCATTTCTGCCGTCCCGGCTGTATAGAACGACCTTGGCAGGGGCCGTTTCTGCCATCCGGGACACCAGATCCCGGGGAAACAGAATCCGGCTCCCCGCCCGATCGACCGTTGCACCGGCCGACTCGAGCATGGCCAACGTCTCGTCCAGACCGGATTCATAGGTGAATCCGGTTTTCTCCAGAACGTGGAGGGCGGCGTTGTGAATGGTTTCGACATCCTGTGGGGAAAGGGGTTTGTAGATTCCTCCCTGAAGGCCTTTGAGGTTCATTTCTCTGCTCCTTGACGATGTTGAAAAAAAGGATTCAAATGGTTGCGGATGCAAACGGAACGGCTTCGGGACCTCGCTGAAGTCCGGCCGGACGGTACGATCACCGCTCTACAATTGACAGGATTTGTTTCAATTTGAGGTCGCCGGCGGCGCCCCGGGTGAAAATATCTATTTCATATGAAATGAAATATGTCAATCAGAATTTTTCAGTGCATTTTCGACTCGTGTTGATTGTTTAGACTTTCAGGTCAAGGATGGGGATTGTAAAGGGGTAAACAGGATAGCTTTGAAAAATTTTTCGATATTACTGCTCGATGGTATGATGGGCGCAGAAGCCGGATTTCAGGATGCGGCTGATCATAAATATATGGGTTTCATGATCGAGGGAACCTTCAATCCACCGCTTTTATGGGCGCATCGATGGACAAGGCCAGGATTTTCCATCCCGATGCAGGTGAGAATTGGGGATCCGGCGTAAAAACATGGATATTCTCGTTGTCGTCGATGGCAAAGAGCGGCAGACGGGTGTTTCTATGCTGTTGAAGGTAATCTTCATAGGAAAATTCATCGGTCAGCAGCGTTGTATGGATATCCGCACCGCCGGTCACATATCGGTTCAGCGTCTGATACGTCATGTCTTCACGGAAAAGATGTCGACCGCCGTATTTAAAAGCCGATTTTTTTTCGGCATTGCCGTTTTTCGGCGGATGATTGCCGACGGCATAGATCCGTTTCTTTTCAAATTCAAGTCGATAGTAGTGAGCAGAAAGAGCGTTCAGTTCAATGTTGGGGGAGACGGCTATCAAATGACCGATGCCCGTCAGGTCAAGATGGCGTTCAGCATGCTCCGATGCCGGGTTGCCCCAGTAGGCCGGCAATCCGTTCATTTTGGCTTCGGCAATGTAATCCCAGTTCGGATCCGTGACCACCACCCTGAACCCGTTATCCTGGAGCGCTTTGGCAATGGTCTGTGCAAGGGTATTGGCGCCGATGATGAGAAATCCCCTGGGCTCGGGTTCCCTGACCTTCAGCCATTTAGCGATGAGACCCGCGGTGGTGCTTTGCAGCAGAACCGTGCCGATGATCACCATGAAGGTCAACGGCACCAGCTGGGAGGCATCCTGATATCCGATACCCTCCAGTTTGATGGCGAAAAGCGCCGATATCGCCGCGGCAACGATGCCGCGGGGTGCGATCCATGCCAGAAGGTGCCGCTCGGTCGGAATCAGCTTCGAGCCCAGGGCTGAGAGTTGCGCATTCAAGGGCCGTGCCAGAAATTGGATGATACCGAGCACGGCCAGGCCGGGCCATCCCAGGGCAATGAACGCGTTAAGGTTTATTCGGGCCGCCAGAATGATGAAAAGCATCGAGATGAGGAGGATACTCAGGCTTTCCTTGAAATCCAGGATGTCTTCCAATTCGAGGCCTTTCATATTGGCAAGGCAAATGCCCATCACCGTTACGGAAAGAAGACCGGATTCCGCTTCCAGGGTATTGGAAAGGGCAAAGACGGCGCAGACCGTCGCCAGGGCCGCAAAATTGTGAAGGTACCGGGGCAGCATGTTGCGGCGTAAAACAATTCCGAACAGATAGCCGCCGAGAGCGCCGAAAAAGCCCCCAATGGCTATGATTTTGAGAAAAACAACGGCCCCGGACTGAAAACCGCCTGCTGTTCCGCCGGAAACGATGAACTCGTAAACCAAAATAGCCAGGGTGGCGCCGATGGGATCAGTCAGAATACCTTCCCATCTCAGGATGTGGGCTACATTTTCCCTGGGCCGGACGGTCCGGAGCATCGGCACGATCACGGTGGGACCGGTGACCACCATGAGTGCCCCGAACAGGAAGGAGATTTCCCATGAGAAAAAAAGCAGCCAACGGACGGCCAGTGCGGTAATCAACCAGGTCACAAAAACGCCCAACGTGATCAGGTTGCGAATTACTTTTTCCAGCCCGGGAATGTCCTTGAATTTCAGGGTCAGGCTGCCTTCAAAAAGGATGACGGCCACCGCAAGGGAGATAAAAGGAAACAAGAGACTGCCGAACAACCGGTTCGGATCGAGCCAGTTCATCATCGGGCCGAGCAGGATCCCGCAGAGCAGCAAAAACAGGATGGCCGGCAGTCTCAGTCGCCAGGCGATCCATTGGCACCCCATGCCGGCCAGGAGGGTGATCGACAGCGCCACCACGGCATGTTCGTTCATGATGGCGTATTTTGCCTTCGTATCATTTTTTGGCGATGACCCACACGGCATGAACGATGCCGGGAATATACCCGAGCAGCGTCAGCACCAGGTTGATCCAGAAGTGTTTACCGATCCCGACCTGGAGAAAAACCCCCAGCGGGGGCAAAAAAATGGCGAACAAGATGCGAATCAAATCCATAATCAATTCCTTTCTCAAAATAATGGGGTATTGTCAATTCCCGGGTTCGCCTGCCGTTCGGCACCGATGTCAGATTTCGAACACACGCTTGAAGATCCGGCCCGCGGCAAGCGGTAAAAGGCTCATTCCGAAAACAAGCAGCCAGCCTTCTCGCGTTGGCGCCGCCACATCCAGAATTTCGGACAGGATCGGCAGCTCAACGGCGGCAAAAATAAGCAGAAGGCAGAGCGCCAACGCCGCCCAGACAAAAGGGTTTCGCGTGATGTCGTTTCGCAGAAATCCGGCGCCGGGGTCGGACATGTTGAAAATATGCCACAGTTGGGCCAGTGCCAGGGTTAGAAACGAGATGCTTACAGCCTCTCGTTCCCCGAGTCCAAAGCCGTTAATGGCGACGGCAAGGGCACCGAGAACAGCGATTGTGATGAACAGACCGTAGCCGCCGACGACAACCCAGTGACGGCGGGTGATGATGGGCTCGCCGGTCGGCCGGGGCTCCCGTCGCATCACCTCCGGGCTTCCTGCGCCGACGCCCAGGGCCAACGCGGGAAAAACGTCGGTCACCAGATTCAAAAACAGGATTTGCAGGGGCAGCAATGGGAGGGGCGCCTTAACGGCGGCCGCCAGCCCCACGCTCGCGATCTCGCTGACATTGCAGGAGATGAGGTAGACCACGAATTTACGGATATTGTCAAAGATAACTCTGCCCTGGGCGATGGCGGCCACAATGCTTGAAAACGCATCGTCCTGCAGCACCATATCCGCGGCTTCCCGGGCGACCTGGGTGCCCCTGAGCCCCATGGCGATGCCGATATCGGCCTTCTTGAGGGCCGGTGCATCGTTCACGCCGTCCCCCGTCATGGCGACCACTTCCCCCTCGGCCTGGTAGAGGCTGATCAGATCCAGTTTCTGCCTGGGGCTCACCCTTGCAAAGATGGGAATGCGGACGAGCCTGCGTCGATCGGCCCTGGAAAGCGTTTCCGGAGTTTTCAAATCCTTTCCTTCGACGGCCTCGGCATTTTTGTCGTGGGTGAGGCCTACCGCGTCGGCAATGTTTCGAGCCGTGAGGATCTGATCGCCGGTCACCATGACGACCCTGAGTCCGGCTTTACAGGTGACATTCAGGGCATCCCGGATATCGGCTCTCGGCGAGTCGAGGAGTCCCGCCAGGCCGATAAGGGTCAGGTCCCTGTATGGCGGGGCTTCGACGCTCGATTCTCTCTTTTGCGCAAATGCCAGTACTCGCAGTCCGAGACGGGCGAGCCGTTCGGTATGCGCCGTCCAGACATCCCGGGCTTCTTCGCTGAGTTCTGATTCACCGGCTTCGGTCAATATCCGTGTGGATGAACTCAGTACCGCCTCGGGGGCGCCCTTGACGGCCACCAGAACGCCGTTTTCATCCTCATGAAAGGTGGCCATCATCTTGCTTTCCGTGTCAAATGCCTCCTCCCGGACTTCCGGAAAGGATGCGACAAGAGGCTTTCGGTGGATGCCGCCGGGAATGCCCGCCGCGAGAAGCGCAATTTCCAACGGATCCCCGCTGCTTTTGCCGTCGTCGCCTTCCTCATAGGCGGCATTATTGCATAGAACCGCCACCCGGAGCAGGCATTGCAGGGTCGAAAAATCCTCCGGATGAACCTGCCGGTCATCCAGGAGGTACCCTTTTTCTGCATCGGTCCGGATCTCACCGGCATCGACAACAAGACGGCTCACGGTCATACGGTTTTCCGTAAGCGTGCCGGTCTTGTCCGTAAAGATGACCGTTGTCGCACCCAGCGTTTCCACCGACGAGAGCCGATTGATCAGGGCGTTTCGCTTTGCCATGCGGTGCATTCCCTTGGCCAGGGCGATGGTCGCTACGATGGGCAGCCCCTCGGGGATACTGGCCACGGCAAGGGCAATGGCGGTTTCCAGGGTGATGAGAAGGTCTTTTCCTCTGACAAGGCCGGCCGCCCCGATGACGGCAGTGATCGCGAGCGTGACCCAGATGAGTTTGTGCCCCAATTGGTCAAGTCGTTTTTCCAGTGGGGTGATTTCGTCTTCGGCTTCGGCTACGAGGGCGGAGATCCGACCCAGTTCCGTCTCCATGCCCGTAGCCGTGACTACCCCTTCACCGGCCCCCCGGGTGATCGCCGTGCCTTTATATATCATGTTCGTGCGCTCGGCCAAGGAGGCTTTCACCGGCAGGATTGCAACACTTTTTTCGACAGGCAGGGACTCGCCGGTGAGCGCCGATTCGTCGGCTTGCAGCTTGGAAGCCGCTATCAGGCGGATATCCGCCGTGATGACATCCCCGCCCTCGATCACGACGATGTCGCCCGGTACCAGGGTGTCCGCCGGCACCGCCATCACGCGACCGTCCCGTCGAACTCGGGTTTTCGTGCTTCCCATCCGGCGAAGCGCCTCCATGGAACGCACCGCCTTGAGCTCTGTGGCGAAGCCGATGGCGGCGTTGATAAAGATGACCGCCAGGATGGCCGAACCTTCCAGCCAGTCGCCGAAAAAATAAGAAAGGGCGGCTGCGGCCCCTAAAAGGACGATGATCAGGTTTTTGAACTGATCCAGAAGAATCCGCCAGGCCTGCTTCTTTTGAATTTCGCGCAACCGGTTTCTGCCGTACCGTTTTTTACGGGCTGAGACCTGGGGCCGCTTCAGACCTGAATCCCTGTCGACTTCAAATGCTGAGAGCACTTCATCAATGGGATGGCTCCACGGCGTTTCGATCATTTTCCTCCTTGCGGAAATTGTCGTCGGCAGTTCGATACCAGGCCTTTTGAATTCCGGTAAATATGGAGAAACACCATATGTGCCGGCGACCCGGGATGCGTACACATCGATGTCGAACCGTCATTGAAAATAGGCTTCCAGTACATATTGGGCGACCATTCGGTGTGTATTGAAAAAAGAACCGTTCAAAGCGATGTTGTAGGCCATCATATTCATCCAGCGGGAGCGGTCTTCGTAAAAGCACGGCAGAATCTGATGCTCCAGCTTGCCGTAAAGATCATCGGCATCCAGGGCATCGTATGCCGCCGAGGTCTCCCGGACATCGTGAATGGCCGGGCCCGTCTCGGTTTTGACACGTCTCGGGCCGATGGACCAGCCGGTCACACCCTCGATGTAGCCTTCGATCCACCAGCCGTCCAGCACTGAAAAATTGACCACGCCGTTGGCGGCCGCTTTCATGCCTGATGTTCCCGAAGCCTCCAGCGGACGCATGGGGGTGTTTAACCAGATATCGACCCCGGACACCAGAAATTTCGCCCGATACATGTCGTAATTGGGAATATAGACCATTTTGATATCGTCGTTCAGTTGGCCGCCGGCTTGATGGATCTCCTGGATGAGGGCTTTACCCTCAGCATCGGCGGGATGCGCCTTTCCTGAATAGAGGATCTGAAGCCGTCCGGATCGGGATGCGATTTTTTTGAGACGTTCGGTGTCCCGCAACAGCAGGGTGGCTCTTTTGTAGGCGGCCGCGCGCCGTGCAAACCCGATGGTCAGAACATCGGGATCCATCGAAATCCCGTATTGGGCCTCGATGAAATCGAAAAGCTCCCGTTTGGCGGCTTGATGCGCCTCCCAGATCTCTACCCGGGGGATATCCAGTGCATTCCGGAGGGCATAGGAATCCTGCCGCCAGTTTGGAATATGGCTGTCGAGGACGGCGGCCATGCTGTCGCAGATCCATGTGCGGATGTGGATGCCGTTGGTGATGGCGTCGATCCGGTATTCCGGAAACATTTTCTGAGAAATCTCTCCATGTTTCTGGGCGACGCCGTTGATATATTCCGCGTGGTAGAGCGCCAGGTAGGTCATGTTCAGACGACCGTCGGTGTCGATGATGTTGCTGTGGCCTAGATCCTCAAAATGGAAACGATCCCGCAAAACATCCCGGACCGTGTCCACGTCGAAGGTGTCATGTCCGGCCGGCACCGGCGTATGGGTGGTAAAAACGCACAGCGCTTTGACCTTGTCCAGGTCTTGTTGGTAGCGGTCCATCAGTTCGAGGGTCAGCAGCGCCGCATGACCCTCGTTCATGTGATAGGCTTGGAGGTTGTCGTGATCAAGAATCTGAAGCATATGCGCCCCGCCGAATCCCAGCACGACTTCCTGTTTGAGTCGGTACCGCTCGTCGCCGCCGTAAAGATAAGCGCTGATTTCCCGGTCTTCGGGTTCATTTGCAGCGAGATTGGTGTCGAGAAACAGCACTGGAACCGTATATCCGGTGATGCCCTTCACCGGGTAGACCCAGGCCTGGACCAGGACGGAGCGGCCTTCGATGTCAACGGTGACTTTTTCGGTCAGCAACGTCATGAAATTCGATGGGTCCCATTCCACCGGCACTTCGATCTGATTTCCATCGGAGTCGATTTCCTGATGAAAATAGCCTTTGGTGTATAGGAGCGTGACCCCTATGGCCGGGACACTCAGGTCCGCGAAAGATTTGAGCGTATCGCCGGCGAGAATGCCCAGACCGCCGGAATAGGTGGGGATTTCAGGTTGAAGGCCGACCTCCATGGAAAAATAGGCGACCTTTCGATCCTGGGGAGTGTATATCGAATACGGATTCATCATGATTCTCCTATTTGTCTTGTGGACAGGGAAAAAATAATGGCGGTCCGCTGTAGCGTATCCGTTCCGATGCTGCCGCTGTCGAGATGTCTTTCGACCGGTTGTCAGTTATGACATATCCCGCTTTCAGGCGTTTCTGCAATAGATTTTGTCTCAAATTTTCATATTTGATGCCCGAGGCCGCCGGGATGCGGACATCATTGAAATTTGTTTTCTTTGTGTTTTTTTGCGATCGTGGCGGCCAACCGGTCCAAGGCATTCAAATCCGGTGCTGAAGGGGCGCCTTTGCACATTACCGGATCCAGAATCTCGGCTTTGAGGTTGGGGATCATAGCCGACAGGGTTTCCACGGTCTTTCCCCCCCAGCCGTAGGACCCGATAATGGACAGGAACTTGACCTTGGGCTTTAAGGCATTAGCCAGGAGTGCCGCATAGGCGGCGAGGGGATGGGGGCCGGCAAGAACGGTAGGAACCCCGATGATCACGGTAGCCGCATCCACCAGGGCCATGGCGAGTTTGCCGATATCCGTGACCGCCAGGTTGAACATCTCGACCCGGACCTCTTCCGCGACGAGAGCGGAAGTCAAACGGTCGACCATTTGTCTCGTGCTGCCGTGCATGGAGACAAAGGGCAAAACGACAAGGTTGTGCGGGGGTCCCGAGACCCAATCCCGGTAAGCGTCCATGATCCAGGCCGGACGATCGTAAATCTGGCCGTGACTGGGGGCGATCATTTGAATGTCATACGCTTCGAGCTTTTGCATGTTTTTTTCGATGATGCTTCGAAAGGGCATCATGATTTCAGCAAAATAGCGTTTGGCGGCTTCATTCACGCGTCCTTGATCGGTCACGAAGAGATCGCCGGAAGCGATATGTGAGCCATAAAAATCGCAACTGAAAAGCAGTTTGTTTTCCTGCAGATAGGTCACCATCGTTTCCGGCCAATGGACCCATGGAGTGTGAATGAATTTGAGGGTCTTGTCTCCCAGAGAAATCGTTTCGCCGTCCGCCACGGTGACAAAGCTGGATTCGTTGATGGCGAACAGATCCATCAGCAGGTTTTTGCCCTTGGACGTCACCACCACCTTGGCCTCCGGAAATTTTTCGAGGACACGGATAATGCTGCCGGAATGGTCCTGCTCGGCATGATGAGAAACGATAAAATCGATTTTATCCACCCCGTCGAGCTGCGCCATCAACGTCTCTGCCATCGATGGATCGACGGTGTCCAGCAATGCGGTTTTTTCACTCCCTTCGATCAGATATGCATTGTAAGTGGTGCCGTCAGGAAGCGGAATGAGGGAATCGAAAAGTCGCCGATCCCAATCGACTGCACCCAGCCAGTAAATTTTTTCCATTACCATTCTTTTTTGCATGACCCAATCGCCTTTCGTTATCTGTTACCAACTTTCGACTTTCAGAGGCCGGCACCGCTTTCCGGTCACGATCATGATAGTCGAAAGTTGAACTGTTATATGTTCCGGGCGCAGCCTGAGGCTTTCATGACGGTTGCTGTAACGCGGTGCCGGCAGAATGGAAGCGATCCCGTTCAGTGGTGAGTTTTCGTGCCGCTCGAACGCGGCGAAAGATCACCGGTAAAAACGGCAAGGCTGCCCCATCCTCGGGGTTTTTGAATGTGAATATGAATTCACTTAAAGAAGAAGAACGGGAGTTGTCAAGAAAAAAATACGCGTTGATATAAAATAAATTTATTTTTTAAATCCATAAGTTGTATGCTTGGGGTACGCTCCTGAACGGTTTCGGCGGGCTCAGGGCCGGCCTTCATCAAAATATGAGATAGATGAACGAATTAACCACGTACACGTATCGCGGCGATAAAATCCTTGAGAAATAGACGGAGATGTGTTTCAAAAAGATTACATACAAACCACCAGAAGCATCTGTGAATTGTGCTTCAAAAAAAGTACGGGGAAATCCAAATGAACGCTGATTCATGTCCTCAAATCACGGAAGACGCTCTCGACCGCCCTCTCGAGGGTGAAGAAAGACAACTGGCCGACTGCCTGCTCTCATCCCTTATCCGGCCTGATGCCATCGTGGATAAGATCATCGCAGGCCCGAAATTTATCGCGGTGACGGCCGCCGGTCGCATGGGGCTTTCCTCCCTGCTGGGGTCGAGGCCCCGGGAGCACGAAAAGACGTTGGTTCATCAAATGACGGCAAAACCGCTCAGGGAAGTGGCCGCCCTGATCCGCAGACCGTCTCCCTTTGCCGTTTCCCTCGGCTTTGCCGCGTTGAATGCCGCCAATACGCCCGATCCAACGGATGTTGAACCGTCCAATTTTCCGGCGGATGATCTGATTGCCGGACTCGGCAAAAATAAGATTACAGGTCTTGTGGGTCAATTCCCTTTTATTGAATCCCTGAAAAAGCGCGTAGGTACCTTTCATCTGTTTGAACTGAGGGATGTCGCGGATGCCGTTCCCCGTCATCAGTGGGAGCGTCGACTCGCCGAATTGGATGTCCTGGCCGTCACCGGAACTGCCCTGTTGACCCGCAGTATGGCCTGGTTCCTCTCCAGGGCTCCCCAGGCGATCACCGTGATTGTCGGCCCCACCACCCCTTGTTCGGCTGCACTCTTCAGCCGGGGGGCGGACTATCTTTGCGGCTCGGTGGTGACAGACATGGAGAAAGTGGCCCTGGGGATTCATGCCGGCCTGCCTTTCAAGAAAATCAAAAAGAACGGTGGGGTGATCTTCGCGCAATGGGAAAAACAGGGCTGAAAGCCCCTTTTCAGAGAGTCTGGAAGCGCTGGGAACCCTGTGATGTGATTGATGGACCGTGCGTGAAAAAAAATGGATCAGGGGTGTCTAATCAATGGAGGAAAAAGCTATGAACAAAGGGCAGAGCGTTTTATTTGGGATCGATGACTCCGATTTTGCCCGGCAGGCCTTATCGGAGATAGGCGGTTTGTTAAAAAAAAATGAAAATCTGAAGATAACAGTATTTCACGGCGTCGCCGAACCGGATTTTTCCGCATTTCTCGAATCCATCGGTGAAGAACCCCGTGCCTTGGAAAAGTATCGGGAGCGCTGGGATTTGAAAGCACGGACGGTTCTGGAACAAGCCGAAGAGGTCCTGGCGGAATCCGGATTCGATCCCGGAAAAACGTCAACCGTTCTGGACAAAAAATGCGGTGACCCTGCCGACGCCATGCTAAAGGCGGCCGATAACGAAGGGATCGAGACCATCGCCGTGTCGCGATGGGGAAAATCGACCATATCGCGCAAGCTGATCGGATCGGTCACATACCGTCTCGTCCAGTCGGCGGATGATCTGGCACTCTGGGTCATCGATCCTCGAATCTGCTCCAACAACGTTCTGATCGGCCTTGTCGGCGCACCCATCAGCCAGAGGGTTGTGGACTACACGGTTCGATATTTTTCCCATCTCAAGGAGAGCAAATTTACATTTTTTCATGTGATTCCACCCATACCGCCTCAATATTGGAGTTCAGAGGACATCAAGGATATGGAAGAGGATGAAAAGCATGAGAAAATAGCGCGATGGCTGAAAGAGTATACAGACAAGGTCAAGGCAACGGCCGACGACGCCAAACAAAAGCTGGTCGCAGCGGGCGTTCCGGAGCGGAACGTGGTGTTCAGGTTTCAACCGCAACAAAAAGGTATTGCCAGGGATATCCTCCTGGAACTGGAGCAGGGCAACCATGGCATTCTGGTTATCGGACGCAGAGGTTACAAGGACATCAGGGAGTTTGGTCTCGGGAGCAAGGCCAACAAGGTGCTCCTGAGCGGTCGTGCGTTTGTCATTTGTCTGGTCAACTGAGTCGTTGCCGCCGGGAGCCGGCTTTTTCATTGCTCATGAGAGGGTTGAAAAATTCCGAAAGATGATGCCCACACTCTTTATATCCCACGGTCCGCCGGCTATTGCCCTGATGGAAAACCCAACGGCGGTTTTTCTGAGAGCCCTGGGCGAACGCCTGCCTCGGCCGAAGGCCGTTGTCTGCGCATCCGCCCACTGGGAGGCCTGGCGGCCCCTGGTTTCGGCGGGCGCAGCGCCTGTCACCATCCATGATTTCGGCGGGCCCCCAGCCCTGTTCAACCTTCGATACGCCGCCCCGGGTTCGCCGGCATTGGCCGCCGAGATCCTGACGTTGCTGGCGAAAAACGGTATCGCAGGCGCAGCGGCTCCGGATCGCGGCCTCGACCATGGCGCCTGGATCCCCTTGATGATGGCGTTCCCCGATGCCGGCATCCCTGTGGTGCAGGTGTCGGTTCAGACGGAAACGGACGCGGCCTGGCATTACCGCTTTGGCGAGGCCCTCACGCCGCTTCGGGAAAAGGACATCCTCGTCATGGGCAGCGGCGGGGCCGTCCACAACCTGGACGAAATCGGCGGATATCCACTGGATGCACCACCGCCGGACTATGTCAGCCGTTTCGACGAATGGCTTGCGGCCGCTGCAACCGGGGGAGAGGTCGAAGTCCTACTGGAGTACAGGAAACGCGCTCCCGAGCCCGACCGATGCCACCCCTATCCGGCCGAACATTTTCTGCCTTTTTTCGTCGCTATGGGCGCCGGCGGGGGCACCGGCGCCCGGCGGATTCACCAGGGATTTATGTACGGGACCCTCTCCATGGCCGCATATCTGTGGGGAGAGGCGTGAGGTGACGGCATTCGCCTCAGAAGCGACGAAACGGGTGATTGCAAATGGGGCTGAATTCCCACTCCCCATGCGTCGCCGGGCCCATCACGACGGCTCCCCCTGCCGGATGTCGATGGGCGACAGGTCCACCTCGGCCGGAGGCAGAGCCCTGGGGATTTCGAGGTTCTCGAAAAAGAGTTCGATCTCCCGCTCCCGGCGCTTCCTGAGTCCGGCCAATTCACGGCCGCCGGCTTTCACCCAGCGGCGCAGCTGGAAGGGCACCCCGTCAAAATCGTTCCGATTAACGACCTTGAGCAGAGTGGAGCGCCGGAAATTACCGCCGCCGACGTTGTAAACGAAATCGCATAGCGCGGCATACTGGCCGTCGGTCAGTTCCACGTCCACTGCTGTCAGGACCACCCGCTCAGCAATTTCCATGTCGTCGCGGAGAATGTCGGCCCCTTCGGGCTCCGTCACACCGTCGAGAAAGTGTTCGGGTTCGTTGCCGTCGCAGGGGGCCAACTTGACCAGGTGGCCGTAAGCGATGGTACAATATCTCGCCGCATCATTGTAAAGATGACTTCTGAAGCCTTCCGAATCCTTGGTCAGCTGAAGCCCCCTGTCATAAATGCCGCGAAGCTCGACGCCGGGCGGCAACACGGCGCGTTCTTCGGGTTCCAGAAATATGCCGGCCGTTATTTTATCGATAGACAAATAGGTGGTGGTATCGATATGTCGACATGTCCATGTCAGGGCAACGGCTCCTGTGAGGATGATAAAGGTCAGGATCTGAAGACGTTTCATTTTGAGGGCCCTCCTGAAATTTAAGTGTGGATGTTGTGTATCGCGTTGATCGTCATTTTTTCCCGGCTGCGGGGAATGCGGTGTTTGCAAAAATTCTACTGCTTTCGGACAGCCTCAGCCGCAGCGGCCGAGTGTTGCATGCAGATGATAAAAGCGATGACGGAAGGGGCGGGAGAAACGGTATTCCGAATCATTTTTCGAGAGCGCAACCGGCAGTCTGATCGGCTGTTTCGAAACCATAACGTCAATATAATTTTGGGGGGGACGGTTGTCTATAAGGAAAAGTGTGCTCATATTATTCTTTATAAAAAAAGCGCTTGGCTGTTCCATGAGAAAAAAAGCGTGTCAAACGGCATTGGAAACCGTCTTTGGCCATACTCAGACCGACAGATTCCCGCGCCTCCAAGACACAACGCAATTTATTTCATCTTCTTCCGGTTAACTTCAAATACGCTGCCGTCATCATCATCCGGGGCTTGCAGCAGAATTCCGCTTCAAGCGGTTATCCAAAAACCATCCTTCAACCATTCTATACACTGTAGGCGTGTCGGGAAGTTCCGATTATCTCAATCATCAATCCTTAAACCGTGTGGATGCGATATGATTGAACGTATTGACAGAAAACTGACGGAATGGGTCGGCGATATCCTGGGAGACGTGAAGGTCTGGTTGGGCGCGCCGGAGAAAAAGGACACCGACACCGTCGGGGTCTACCTGACGGATATTCTGCCGTCGTCTCCGGCCCACGTCACCCGCAGGGCGCCCCTGCAGGTGATGCTGTGCTACCTGTTGACCGTCTGGTCCGAAGAGCCTCTGGAAGCCCACAAGATGTTGAGCCGACTGCTTTTCGCCGCGATGGAGCACCCCGAATTCGAGGTGGATCTGGCGGAGGTGCCCGCCCAGACGTGGTCCGCATTCGGGATCAAGCCCCGCCCCTCGTTCAAGATCCGGCTTCCCCTGCGCGTCGAACGGACGGACCTCACGACGCACAGGGTCAGGGGCCCGATGGAGATTCGCCGCACCTCGATTTCCGCGATGGAGGGGATCGTGATCGGGCCGGCGGACCAGCCCATCGACAACGCCCGCATCTCCCTCCCCGCCTGCAAACTCATCACGACCACCGATTCCCGCGGCCGGTTCGCTTTCGAAAGCGTCCCGTTGCTTTCCCAGGGGATGTTGAAGCTCCATGTGGAGGCTCGGGGACGAGAGGTGGTCAGGGAGATTGCGTCAACGGAGATGATTGAAGAAAAGTTGATTATCCACATCGATTTATAGGAGGTTGACATGCCAACCTACATGACACCCGGCATCTACATCGAGGAGGTGGCCACAGGTGCGAAGCGGATCATGCCCGTAGGTACCAGCACCGCCGCCTTTCTGGGGGAGGCGCCCTATGCCGACGCCTACCTCAACGAACCCGTCGCCATCAACAACCCGTCACAGTTCATCCGTAAATTCACCAAACAGGATTCCCCCGGCACCGACCTCGCCCGGGCCGTAATGGGCTTTTTCGCCAACGGCGGTTCGCGGTGCTATGTCCTCAACGTCGGCAGTGGGAACCCCATCGCCGGAGATCCACGGCGCCGTGAGGGCATTGCGGCGCTGGAAACCGTCGACGAGGCGAAAATCATCGCGGCGCCCGGATATGCCGATCCGCTCTCCTATGAGGCTATCATCACCCATTGCGAAAAGATGGGGGACCGCTTCGCCATCCTTGACGCCCCGGCGGAGGTGGATGACATCGACCTTCTCAAGAAGGTGTGCACATCGGGATCCCTCTCCGATGGAGAGCAGAGCGGCGAAAAATCAGGACTTCGGGCTCGTGAGACGGTCTCTGCCGCCTACTATTTCCCGTGGATTGAAGCGCCGGATCCCTTTGACCCCAAAAAAATCGTCAGAACACCGCCCTCCGGTCATGTCGCGGGCATCTATGCCAGAACCGACGCCCGGCGAGGGGTTCACAAAGCCCCTGCCAACGAAGTGGTTCGGGGGGCGCTGGACCTCGTGTACAAGGTCACGCGGGAGGAGCAGGGCGAACTCAACCGTGCCGGCGTCAACTGCATTCGCTTTTTCCCCGATGCCGGTATTCGCGTGTGGGGCGCCCGGACGTTGGCCGGCGAGTCGAGCGAGTGGCGCTACATCAATGTCCGTCGCCTCTTCAATATGATCGAGGAATCCATCGACGCCGGGACGCGCTGGGTTGTCTTCGAACCCAATGACGCTCGGAGCTGGAAAACCATCGAGAGGAACGTTCGGGCATTTTTGACGACCGTATGGCGCGACGGCGCCCTGAAGGGAGACTCCCCTGAAAAGGCGTTTTTCGTGAAATGCGACGAGGAGACCAATCCGCCTGATGTCATCGACGCCGGAAGACTGGTGACGGAGATCGGGATCGCTCCTGTCAAGCCTGCAGAATTTATCATCTTCCGCATTGGTCAATGGATCGGCGGTGCCGGAACCGAAGAAGCGGCGGCGGGCGGCGGACAAACCGAAAGTGAAGGAGGATGATCATGCCGGATATGGATATCTATCGGTCATATAATTTCGTGTTGGACATCCAGAACGTAACGGTGGGGTATTTCACCGAGGTCAGCGGATTGAGCGTCTCGGTGGAGGCGATTTCGTACCGGGAAGGAGGCGGCGCGGCAGCGGTCCGGAAACTGCCGGGAAGGGTGGAATACGGCGACGTGACCCTCAAATGGGGAATGAGCGATTCCACCGAACTCTGGACCTGGCTGATGAGTGCGGCTGCCGGAAACGTCGAGAGAAAGGAGATCTCGATCATTCTTCTGAAGCCGGATGGGCAACAGGAGAATACCCGCTGGAATCTCCATAGCTGCTGGCCGAGGGCATGGCGCGGGGCAAGGTTGGATGCCCTTGGGCAGGAGGTTGCCTATGAAACCCTTACCCTGGTCCATGAAGGGATTGAGCGGGCATGACGGCCGACTCCCTTCGAAAACTGCTGTTTGCCGCAGTCCTTGCCGTTCACCGCGGTATTTTCGGTCTGGCCCGGAGACTGACCGAGATCGACGAGAGGAAGAAGTCGGGTTTTGAGAAAAGATCCGTCGACCCTGATAAGCCTCCTGCCGCGATGCTTCCGACCGAAGAAGCTACCGGAGGACCGCCCAGGCACTGGGTCGACCGGGTGAGTCGGTATGCACCCGAACTGCTGCTGCCGCCCATACGGGGCGAAGTGTTTCATGATCGGTCTGCCTTCGGGCGAGCAGAGCGGGCAGAGGGTGATCTGCCCGGGAAGATGGGGGACCACGGGGTCGAAGCGCTGTCGGTTTCAGGCGATGACGGCGGGCGGAAAGACGGAATGGCTGAGGAGCGCGGGAGGATATTCAAAGAGGATCGCGGATCGGATATCGGCCGGGAACGCTTTTCGGAACACGCGATCCGGATCCCCCAAAAACCGGAACAGACCCTTGGGAAAAGCGCTGTCCCACTGAATGCCGTGACGGGAACGAGTGCCGGCCGAGGACCTGTATCCACGCCGGAAATCCAAGCGGAGCAAACGTCATCACCTTACAGCCCGGACAACGACGGGACGAGAGATGAGAGTTGGGATCGGTCGGGCGATGAAAGCCGTCGGTGGAATCCGAAACTTGTCTCAGCCCTGAGTTCGGAGGGAATGTCCGTCTCGCGGCGGCATATAACCGGTTCGCCGTCCGCCGAGGCATCGGGGCATGACGCCGATGTCTCAAGGGCGCAGGCCGGCACGACAAAAAGCGTTTTTGTCGAGGACGGGGAATCCCCTTCGGCGGAACCTGATAACCGGAGATCCGCCGATGCCTTGAAAAAGAACGGTGCGCTTCCAACGGCCGCAAGGTTTCACCGGCGCCGGCGGGAGGCACCGGCGGACGCTGAACGAATTTCACGCCTCAGTCCGTCCGGGAAAGCGTCGAAAGAGTTTCACGACGATGAAAAGATCTTCCCGGGATCCGAAGCGAACATCGTTTTGATTCACACGGAGGCCGACGAAAACGGGCGAGCGGACCCGATATCGATGCACCACGGTCGATCGGATGCAGAGCCCGGCGGCCGGGACGACGGTGCTGTCCAATTCGAAGACCGGCCTTGGCCCCGGCTGCCGGACGAGGAGCCCATCAGGAGCGGCGCCGATGATCGATCCGGTCTCTGGCCCCTGCTGCTCGATGAAACCCAGACACGGGGGAGGAAGCATGAGGACCGGGCGGCGCGTGAAGCCTTCAGGACGGCGCTCCGCGAGCATGTTCGGCTGCAGCGGCTCGAAAAAGAACAGGAGGGGGAAATATGGAACGCGTGGCCTTTTTGATCGAGAGGACTGGTGAGCGGATCGGGTGCCTGCTGAATCCCGAGAGCCTCCTGTTTCGTCGCCAAGCCGGCGTCGTCACCCGGCATGACGCCGGCGGCATCGCAGCCGGTACGGGCCGGTACGACGATCAATTGCTCTGTCGCGGCGGCGGCCTTACCGAGTTGACCTTCAACCTGCTTTTCGATGTTTCGCTGGCGGGCTCGTCCGGCTCGTCCATGAGCGTGAACGACGTTAGGGACCTGACAGGACCCATCTGGCGGCTTTCCGAGAACAGCGCCGACGGCACCCCCCCCATATGCCGCTTTGTGTGGGGCAAGAGCTGGCATCTGCCCGGTATCATCACATCCGTTGCCGAGCGATTTGAATATTTCAATGCCGACGGTGTGCCCCGGCGGTCCTGGATGCGGTTACGCTTTCGTCGAGTTGCCGAACCCGTGGCGCCGTCGGTCCCTGAACGTCGGGCGGTCGCCGACGGGGTGACGGGTCCTTACGGGTCAACGCGCCCACTTGAATCCCACGAGGTGAAGGGAAATGAACGACCGGACCAGATCGCCGCCCAATGCTACGGCGACCCCTCGCTGGTGCGGGCCCTGATGGCCCACAACAACATCGACGACCCCCTTCATATGCCGGCTGGGAAGATGCTCGACATTCCACCCCTGGAGAAACTGGAGGCACTGTTGTGAGCGCCCCTGCCGTCATCCCCGCCGTGACCGTTGAGATGGACGGGCTCCGTCTTGCGGAATCGGATGTCCGGTCCATGGGCGAGGTCCGCGTTTACCAGGCACTCTCTCTTCCGACGGTGTGCGAACTGGCCTTTTACGAGCCTGAAGGCGCCGTGGTCGGCGCCGCCGCAGTGGGGCCGGGCACCGCCCTTCGCATTCGCGTCGAAGGTCTCGACCCGTTCCTTTTCGAGGGTGAACTCACGGCGGTGGAATACGATTACGGCCCGGGAGGGGAGCGGCGGGTCTACATGAGGGGGTATGATATGCTTCACCGGCTGCGAAAGCGTCAGCCGGTCCGATCCCACGTACAGGTCAATTTCGTCGAGCTGGCGCGGACCCTGGTTTCAGACCTCGGGTTTTCGGTGTCGACCGTCGACCCCGGTCCGGTTTGGCAGGAGCTCTTCCAGTACGGTCAGTCGGATCTGGATCTCCTGGCGGAGATCGGCGAGCGATGCGGCCAGTATTTCACCCTCCGGGGATCGGCTTTGCACCTGACGACCCTGGACGGTTTTGGTACGGCCCTTCCCCTTGAGCTGGGAGCCGCTTTGATCGAAGCCCGTGTCGAGATCAATGCGGAAACCGCCTGCCGGATCGTCGAAGCCCGGGGGTGGGACCCCCATCGGGCGACGCCGGTCGTCGGATCCGCCAGTCGGGCGCGTATCGGGCGGAACGTCCCGGCAGCGGTCTTTCCCGAGCAGGTCGGCGGATTGCCCCGACGCACCCTTGTCGATACGCCGGTTCAGGAAGATCTCCATGCCGAAGGCATTGCTCAGGCCGAGTTGGATCGGCGGGCTGCCCGGGAAGTCGTTTTCCGGGGAATCGCCGAGGGCGACGCAAGACTGAGACCCGGCACCCCCGTCGATGTTTCGGGGGTGGCGCCGCACCTGGCGGGGCGTTACGTACTCACGGCGGTGCGTCATATCATCGATCGGCGGAAGGGGTACGTTTCGGAACTGGATACATCGCCCCCGCCCGGTCGCTTTCACGCCCGCGGCACTTCGGCCACCCTTGGGGTGGTCAGCCGTGTCGACGATCCCGAGGGGATGGGGCGTGTCCGTGTCGTGCTGCCCAATTACGGCGATGTCGAAGCCGGATGGTTCAACGTGGTAAGCCCCGGCGCCGGGCCGGGCAAGGGGATGATGGCGCTTCCCGACGTCAACGACCGGGTGCTGGTGGTCCTCATTAACGGCGACCCTGCCCAGGGTGTCGTTATCGGGGGGCTTTACAGTCTTTCCGCCCCCCTGGATACCGGGGTTTCGGACGGGGCCGTTCGACGCTTCAGCGTAATGACGCCCGGCGGCCTTCGCGTTCGGCTCGATGACGAAACAAAGACGGTGGATGTCGAAAACGGAGAAGGCGACCGTATCGCGATGTCGCCGGAAGAGATTCTCATGGCCGACAGCCGCGGGAGTCACATAACGCTTTCGACGGGAAAGTGCAGAATCGTCTCGACGGCCGATCTCGACATCTCCGCTCCCGGAAGAAAGGTCACCATCAGCGGCAATCATATCGATTTTGAGAGGTCATGATGTATCTTCTGACGGAAAAAGCGAGGCTGGCCTGCGATCACGACAACGGCACCGTGGCTGTCGAGCCCACCCAGACCCTGGTAACCATCGCGAACGATCGGGTGTTGGTGGAAACCGACCCTGAGGGGCGTTCCATTTCCGGCTGCCCAAACGTTGCACCGGGGATCAAGGCCTGCGGCCTCACGCTGAAAGTCCGGGAAGGATACTCGGACCTGCTTTGCATCGAGGGGCGTCGGATCTGTCTGGATACGGTGACGGGCCTGACCGACGGCACCCCGCCGGGAGCGGTGACCTATACGGTTCGAGACCCCGGTCAGGATATCGCAGGAGAGCGCTGATGACATCTTTTGTTTCCCGAAGCATGCGGTTTTTGCACCCGGACTTCGACGAGAGCAGACTGTTTTCCGGCATCCAGATCGCCAGCACCGGGGGCATCGCCTTGATCTCCGGTGACGCCTCGGTGCGACAGTCGATCCTGATGCTGCTCACCACCACCCCGGGGGAGCGGGTGATGCGACCCGATTACGGATGCAGCCTCCGGCAGCTGGTGTTTTCGCCCAATGACGCCACCACCCACGGTCTGGCGATATTCTATGTGCGCAGGGCCATCACCCGATGGGAGCCCCGCGTCGAGATCCTCTTTCTGGATGCCGTGGCGGGTGTCGATGATCCCGAACGGATGGATATCCGCCTGGAGTATCGCCTGCGGCGAACCGGGCATCGGGAAAGTCTGGTCATACCTGTGTTCATGGCGGAGGACGTATCATGATGTCGATTAAAACCCCCAATCTGGATGATCGACGGTTTGAGGATCTGGTCGAGGAAGCCCGACGACGGATTGCCCGGCGCTGCCCCGATTGGACGGATCTTTCTCCCGGGGATCCGGGTATGGTGCTTGTCGAAACCTTTGCCTATCTCACCGATATCCTGCTCTACCGACTGAATCGACTTCCGGAAAAGATCTACATCGAACTTCTCCGTCTCATTGGGCTTCGCCTTCAACCGCCGTCAGCGGCGAACGTCACGCTTCGCTTTACATTGAACCGGCCCCAGGAACGACCTGTAGAGATCCCCCGGGGGACCCGGGTGACGACCGCGAGGGCCGACGCCGGCGTCGAGCCCCCGGTATTCGCGACCCTCGAGACGACTGTCCTCGCCCCCGGCGTCACCATTGCTGAGATCTCCGCGCGCCACTGCGATCTTGTCGATGCAGAACCGGTCGGTACCGGTACGGGTCTGCCCGGCCTGGTGGTTAACGTCTCTCGCCCTCCGATGATCGCCCCGACAGCAGGATCGAACGACCTGGTAGTGGGCGTCGAGGCGACGGTCGAGGAGCAGGACAGCCTCTCCGGTCCCTTCGTTTTTCATGAGGGCAGAAGCTTCCGGATCTGGCGGGAGGTGGAGAATTTTTCGGGAACCGGTGATGACCGATTCGTCTACACGGTCGACCGGGTGACCGGCGCAATTGTTTTCGCCCCCGCCGCCCGCATGAAAACCGCTGAGGGTTTTCTGGATAGCGGCGCCGTTGCTTTGGCGGAATTCCCCGCAGCGAATCGGGAGATCCGGATCTGGTACCAGTGCGGCGGCGGTGCAACCGGAAATGTCATGGCCCATACGCTGACGACCCTCAAAGATCCGATTCCGGGAATGGCCGTGACCAATCCGCTTCCGGCCACCGGAGGACGGCATGCCGAATCCCTCGAGAACGCGCTGCGGCGCGGGCCCCAGGAACTTCATGCGCTTCACCGGGCGGTGACGGCGCGGGATTTCGAACATATTGCCCGGCGATCTTCCGGCGCTGTCGACAGGGCCCACGCCATCACCAAGGCGATGCTGTGGTCCTATGCCCGGCCGGGGACGGTGGAAGTGCTGTTGGTACCTCATATTCCCGACCCTGTCCGGGATCGCGTGACCATCGACGATCTCCACACGCACGAGACCCCGGAAGCCCTCGAACAGATCCAGAAAGCCCTGGACGAACGGAAACCGCTCGGGACGACATGCATCGTGAAATGGGTTCACTGCAAGCCGGTCAAGGTTCACGCCCGGCTGGTCGTGTATCGCGAAGAGAATCCCTCTGCCGTGAGAGACCGTGTCCTGGCACGGCTATGGCGCACCATCAGTCCCCTTTCGACCGCGGGTGACGGCAAGGGATGGCCTTTCGGTCGACCTTTGACGCGTTGGGACATCTACCGGATCATCGATGAGGAACCGGGCGTGAGCGCCGTGTCGGATATTCGGATGGTGGTCGACGAGGTCCCGGATCGCGATGTCAGCACCATATCGGCCGATGCATACCAGCCTGCCACCTGGTATGCGGGGGCGGGCGAAAAGGTATTTCGGTCCACCAACATGGGTGACGGGTGGGAGTCGATCGGGCGATTCCCCAATGAACGGGTCGTTGCACTGACCTCATTTCCCCGGGAAACGGGTATTCAG